>JBAVEL010000191.1:0-18978 GCA_049587715.1 Bacteroidota bacterium | reverse complement strand
GCCTCCGGCCTGGCCGGAGGCCCCGCTCTGCTCTCAGGAAGGGAATGGAGGGGTTATGGGATCGCAACAGTTGATGCTGATGGTTATCGGGATCGTCCTGGTCGGCGTCATGATTGCGATCGGCGTGTGGATGTTCATCGACCAGTCTTCCGCGACCAACAGAGACCAGATTTCAAACGATCTGGTGCAGTATGCTGCGCAAGCCCAGAAGTACTATCGTCGTCCTTCCGTACTCGGCGGCGGCAACAACTCCTTCGGCGGTCTCACACTTGGCAGGATCACGAGCGAGCCTGTAAACGCCAACGGAACCTACGCGCTCTCTCCTGATCCTTCGCCTCCCTCCGCGTCCTTTGTGACCATTACGGGGGTGGGCATAGAGACTGGAACGGATGGAAGCACCCCGGTACACCTGACGATGACGGTCTGGTCCGACAGCATTCTGATTGTGGCGGACAACTGAAGGATGTGCCGCCTCGGGGGCCAGCCGGGGCGGAGAAGTCAGGGGAAGAACATCGGGGGTGGCTCCCCGCGTTGGCCCGCGTGTTTTGCTAGGTGGGGGATCTAGTAAGACGTTGCGCGGCGCCAACCGGGGGGCTCGCCCCTTCTGTTTTCCGGGGAGAGGAAAACCACAAGCACGGCAAGGAGCGCAACATGCCAGAGTTCCGGATCGAGGGGGTGACGCAGACAGGCAAACCGATCCAGGGGGTCATTGAGGCCGACTCCGGGAAGACGGCCAGGGAAAAGGCGGCCCAGATGGCCCGCCAGCGCAGTTTCAGGCTGCTCCATGTGATACCGCGCTCCACCTGGGTCTACAGGGTGCAGCGGGGCGCCGAGAAGCCCGTGACGGGGGAACAGAAGGCCTTCTCCCGGGCCGAGGTGCAGGAGGCACTCCAGAAGATGGGGTACCGGGTGATCACCGTGAAGAAGCGGCTCCTGGATTTCAAGGCCAAGCCCCCGTCCACCGAGATCGTGACCTTTGTGCGGGTCAGCGCCGATCTGATCCGGCAGAAGCTGCCCTTCAACGAGATCATGCAGCTCCTGGTGAACGACATCGAGAACCGGACCCTGCGCGACGCCATCCGCGACATCAATGCCGAGCTGAAGCAGGGGAAAGACAGCGAAAAGGCCTTTGTCAAGCACGAGGCGGTGCTGGGCCGTTTCACGGCCCACATGCTGGGACTTGCCTCCAAGAGCGGGAACATGGCCGAGATCTACGAGAGCACGGCCAAGTTCCTGGAGCGTCAGGCGGACTTCAAGAAGAGCCTCCGGAGCGCCCTCATCATGCCCCTGGTCACCCTGGTGGTACTGTTCGGGGCCGTGGTGTACTACGTGGGGTACATCTTCCCGGCCACGGCAAACCTGTTCCGGAAATTCGACATGGAACTCCCGCCCATGACCAAGGCCACCCTGGCGCTGAGCGATTTCCTGGTGGAGAACATCGTGCTGGTGATCCTGGTGTGCGCGATCCCCATGGTGCTGGGGGGCCGGTTCTTCACCACCCAGAAGGGGCGCCTGATCCTGGATCGGTACATCTGGCAGCTTCCCATCATGGGATCGCTTCTCCACAAGACAAGCATCGAGATCTTCTGCCGCGTCTTCTACTCCCTCTACAGCGGGTCGGGAGAGAACATCGAGGTAATCCGGATGGCCGCGGAGGCCTCGGGGAACAAGCACATGGAGAAACAGATCAAGACCGTGGCCCTTCCCATGATGATTCAGCGGGGGGCCGGCATCACCGAGGCCTTCGAGGCGGCCGGCGTGTTCACGCGGACCGCCATCGCCCGGTTCCACTCGGGCGCCGAAACGGGCACCGTGAAGCACACGGCTCTCCAGCTCGCGGATTACTACGAGAAGGAGACCTCCTACAAGATGAAGAACGCGATCGACTACATCCAGGTGATCATTTCTCTCGTCATCATGGTGGTGCTGACCGCGCTCACCATCGTGTCGTCTGAGACCGCCACCATCCGGCCCAAGAACCCGGCCGCCGGAGCGGCCATCGTTCTTCCGGCGGGCGGGAACGAAGCCGGTATGCGGGTATAGAAGAGGGCCGCGCAGGCATGTCCCAGATAGACATTACCGACAAGATCGGGTTCTCCCTTCTGAAGAAGGGGGTGATCGACTACGAGACCCTGGAGAAGTCGCTCCGGGTGAAGGAGGCCGAGGGGAGGAAGAACCGGCGGAACCTGGGGCAGATCCTCGTCAATGAGTTCAACGCGGACCACGATGCGGTGTTCCGCGAGGTGGCAAGCCTTTATGCGTTCCGGGAGTTCACCCTGAACGGGCAGGAGCTGGACAAGCAGCGCATTGACTTTATCAAGAAGCTGGTGGAGAACCTGCCCGAGGGGGAGCGGGCGATGCTGGCGCAGGTGCGGATGCTCCCGTTCCAGTACGACGAGAAGGTGCCCGACAAACTCATCGTGCTTGCGGCCGATCCCACCGACCGGCGGATCCCCTCGATTGCGCGGTACTTCGGGGTGAAGAAGTACGAGGTGGTCTACTGCCCGCTCAAGGACCTGGAGCGTGTGCTGGACCAGATCATGCCGCGGGAGAACGAGTTCCTCAAGCAGCTGGAACTCTGCGAGGCCGGCATCGAGGTGAAGGACGACGAGGCCACCATCGACGAGGAGGAGCTCGAGGCCGAGATCAACAAGAGCGCCCTGGTGAACCTGGTGGAGGGGTGCCTTGTGGAAGCCGTCCGGCAGGGGGCCAGCGACGTCCACATCGTGGCCAGGGAAGGGAAGGTCACCGAGTTCTGGCTCCGTCTGGACGGGGGCCTGAAACTCTGGCACCGGCAGGAGGGCACCTCCCCTGAGGCGGTGGCGGCGGTGGTGAAGGACCGCTCCAAGAACGTGGACCGCTTCGAGCGGGACATGGCCCAGGACGGCTTCATCCAGAGGGTGGTCGACGACGCCATGATCCGCTTCCGGGTCTCCATCATGCCCGTCGTGGGGGTGGAGTTCCGGCACAAGCTCGAGAGCATCGTGATAAGGGTTCTGGACGACCGGAAGGTGATCACGGACCTGGAGAAGCTGGGGCTGCAGGGGCCCGCCCGGACCTCTTTCTACAAGGCCATCGCCAAGCCCCAGGGAATCGTGATCCTCACCGGCCCTACGGGATGCGGGAAGAGCACCACGCTGGTGGCCGCCCTGCACCAGGTGATCGATCCATCGGTGAACGTTCTGACCGTGGAGGAGCCGGTGGAGTACATCATCCGGGGCGCGCGGCAGCTCAAGATCAGCCCCAAGATGGATTTCGATCAGGCCATCCGGGGGATCCTCCGGCACGACCCGGACATCGTGCTGGTGGGGGAGATGCGGGACAAGGCCACGGCGGAAATCGCCATCAAGCTGGCCAACACCGGACACCTCACCTTCTCCACCCTGCACACGAACGATGCGCCGAGCGCGGTGTCGCGTCTCTACAAGATGGGGATCGAGCCGTTTCTGATCGCCTACGCCATCAACATCATCGTGGCCCAGCGGCTCATCCGCAAGCTTTGTGCCTTGTGCAAACGCCCCATCGAGAAGGGGGAACTGGACCGGGAGGTGTACCTGAAGTTCGGGTTCACGGAAGAAGACCTGGAGCGGTACACCCTGTACGAGGCCGTGGGATGCGAGCTCTGCAGCGGGGGGTACAAGGGGCGGTGCGCCATTCACGAGGCGCTCTATTTCAGCAGGGAGATCCGGGCCCTGATCGTGAAATCGGGCTCCGACGTGGACGAGGAGGCGGTCCGCTCCCTGGCCATGAAGGACGGCATGTGGACACTCCGCCGGGCGGGGATCGAGCGGATCAAGGAGGGGTTGTCCACCCTGGAGGAGATTGCATCGGCCACAACGGACGATTAGACCGGCGGGGGCCCCCCTTTTTTTGCGCGGGGCGGAGTGTGACGCCCGTCAGAGAACGTGGGCGCCGTCACGTGATGCGGGCCCGGAACGGAGAGAAGCAGGATGATTGAAACAGCCATACGGACGCTGAAGGAGATCGCCGCCTCCCTTCCCGACACGCCGCCGGGGATGGAGCGCCAGATGCTGGTGGGGGACTGCGTGGGAAAGCAGTCTCCCGCGGAGCGCACCGCCCTCCGGAAGCTGATGGACAGCTACCTCCTGCACATGGCCCGCATCAACGCCTCGGACATCGACGTGGGGGGATACGGGTCGGGCGGCAGCGTGTGGTACCGCGTCTACGGCGACAAGAAACCCTACAGGGACCTGGGAAGCTTCACGCTGGATGAGTTCAGCGTGCTCATCCAGAGCATCCTGGTGGAGCGCCAGCGCCTGTTCCTGTACGAAAACCGGAACCTGGATTTCTCCTACAGCATTACGGAGGGGGATCTGCTCTACCGCTACCGGGCGGACGCCTATTTCGATCTGGACCAGCTTGCCATGAACATGCGGGCCATCAACGCCACGGTCCGCCCCTACAAGGGACTGGAGCTGCACCAGAACGTGACGCGCCTCCTCAGCCTTGCCTACACCACCCAGGGCCTCACCCTGGTCACCGGCATTACGGGGTCGGGGAAGAGCACCACCCTGGACAGCATCATCGACGCCAACAACCACACGGTGGACGGGCACGTGGTCATCATTGCCTCCCCCATCGAGTATGTGCACCGCTCCGACCGGTGCATTATCCGGCACCGCGAGGTGGGCCGGGATGTTCTGTCGTTCAAGGAGGGGGCGGTACAGTCCCTCCGGCAGGACCCTGACATCGTGGTCATCGGGGAGATGCGGGATCCCGACACCATCATGACCGCCCTGGAAATCACGGACAGCGGCCACAAGGTCTTCTCCACCCTGCATACGGCCTCGGCGGTGGAGACCATCGACCGCATTATCGGTGAGGTGCCTCCGGTGGAACAGGAGCGGGTGCGCCTCCGGCTGGCCGATACGCTGAGCTGCGTGATGTCGCAGAAGCTGATTCCGACCCTCGAGGGGAAGCTGGTGCTCGCCAAGGAGATGTTGGTGATGACCCCTTCCACGCGGGCGGCCATCAAGAACAACAACACGGGGGAGATCTACCAGATGATGGCGGAATCCTCCGACCTGGGGATGATCACCCTGGAGCAGGACCTGAAGCGGCTGTACATGCAGAAACGCATCTCGCTGGAGAATGCCATTGTGAATGCCAACAACAAGCGGCGGTTCCAGCAGATCATGAACCTGACGGGTGTGCCGGAATAGGAAGCGCGACGAACTGAATCAATCACAAGGAAGAGAGATCCCCTATGGCTTCCATGCGAGGACGCAAGAAGACGGTCCTGGGCGTCTTTGTTGACGGCCTGGACATCAAGCTTGCCAGCCTCAGCGTCAAGGGCAAGAAGGTGACGGTCCACGAGCTCAAGTCCGGAACGCTGGTCAGCAAGCTGGAAGAACGGAAGATGGTGGAGGCCGCGGTGGCCGAGGGCGCCGATGCCTTTTCCCTCCCCGCGGTGCCGGTCCCGGAGCCGGGTTCCGACGGACAGTCCGAAGACAACAACGCGGTGATGCTGGGACTCCTGGCGGACTATCCGGCGGGAAAATACTCCCTCACCTACGCGGTGGCCGAGCCCGCCATCTACTACCATCTGTTCGAGAGCGATTTCGGGCTGAAGGGGGCGAAGCTGAAGGAGCGCATCCTGGCGGAGCTCCGGAACGTGCGGGCCTTCCAGCCCGCTCCGGATGCGGTGGATACGATCCGCACCGACGAAGGAAACCTGCTCTGCGTGGTCCGGGAGGACGGGTTGAGTCTCGTGAACCTCGTGGAGAACATCAAGGGGTTCATCGGGAACCGGATTCCGCACCTGCCCCTCATCGACAGCGCCGATGTGGCCCTGATGAACATGGTGCGGATGAACTACGACCTCCAGCCCGACGAGGTGTCGGTGGTGATCTACGTGGGGGTCGAGTTCACGCGGCTCATCTTCATGAAGGGGAGGCACTTCTACCAGTTTGCGCCCATCCTGGCCGAGGGATACGACTCCGCGGGGCTGCAGAACACCGTGTACAGCCGTCTCCTGCTGGAGCAGGACAACCTTGCCATTCCCCAGGTGCACCGCATCATCCTGGCGGGGGAGGCGCGGCGGGTGGGGTTCCGGGACTTCCTGATCCAGCAGCTCCCGGGACAGGAGGTGGAGTATCTGCTGGCCCCGCGGCTGGACACGAGCCTGCTTCCGTTTGAGCAGCAGGAGTCCGTCTCGGAGTACGCGGTGCCGCTGGGCGTGGCATGGCGGGCCCTGGAAGAATCGGAAGACGTCTACGCGGTAAACCTTCTTCCCGCGAGCATCCGGGAGGGCCAGAGGATCTTCAAGCTGGCCTGGCACGGATACCTGATGATGGCCCTCCTGTTCCTGACGACCCTCTTCTTCACCCTCTCGGTGGGGGAAAAGCAGCGGGCCATTCAGGCCGCACGGGGGACCCTCACCCTGAAGGAGCGCCAGCAGGCGGAAAACCGGACCATGATGGCGTCCATCGAGGAACTGCAGACGCAGCTTGCGCAGTTTAACTCCTCCCTTGCCCTGTATGACTCCCTCACGCCGGGCAGCGACCGGTGGAGCCGTGTGTTCGCGCGCCTGAGCCACGGGGTGGAGGATCTGAACTCCATCTGGATCACCGACTTCACCTCCACGGAGTCCGGTGAGGTGACGCTGGGGGGATTCACCACGTACCGGACGCGCATCCCGCGTATGGCCACGCTGTTCGAGAGCTCCGTGCTGCGGGAGGTGAGCGTCCAGGAAATCCGGGAGGAAACCGTGTACCGGTACAAGGTGGAAGTGCCGGCGCAGGCCCCGGCCACAAAGACACCCATGTGAACCCTGTCCGAGGAGACGAGCCATGTCGTACATGATACGCAACAGCATTGTGCTCGGCGTCCTGCTTGTGGTGGTGCTGCTGGCGGGCACGTATCTGCGCGCCTTCCGGCTGCCAACCGAGGAGGCGGAGATCGCCGGCCGCGTCAAGCAGATCGACGAAGAGCTGCAGAACACCCCGAACCTGGTGCATCAGTTCAACGAGTTGAGCGCCACGCTGGCCGACACGCGGAAGCGGTGGGACACACGCGACAAGGACATCCCGCCCGCGGACATCACCTCCGAGACCTACGCGCACTTCAGCCATCTCATGGACCTGAGCGGAGAGGTGAAGCTGGACATGCTGTATGCCGGCATGCAGCAGCGGGGGAATTTCGGGTACAACGTCTACAACCTGAAGGGGGAAGCCCCGTTCGAAAGCTTCTACAAGTTCCTCTGGCATCTGGAGAACGGGAGGAAGCTGTACAAGGTGCAGGGCCTGACCGCCAAGGGGATCGAGATTGCGCCCTCGGACAATGAGGAAGGGCGGCTGCTGGTGGCGTTCCAGGCGAACGTGCATGCCTACTTCACGTCCGTTCCGGAGCTGGCCACCTCCGTGGGGGAGCGCACGGGCAGTCCGGACTACCTGTACGTGGATCCGTTCGAGCCGGTGATTGCCTCGGGCATTGCGCCCAATGTGCGGGATCTGGTGGAGATCGAGCGGTCCGATCTGAAGGCGGTGATCCCCGGAAAAGCGTTCGTGCTGGACCAGACGAGCGCCATCCGGGCCCTGGAAGAGGGAGACGAGGTGTACCTGGGCTACATAACCAGAATCGTGGCCGACGAGGGACGCCTGGAGGCCACCCTCAACAAGGGAGGGATCATCGAGAAGGTGGTGTTGACAATCCGGTACGGCCCCTCGCAGGGCGGCCCCCAGCAAGTGCAACAGGTGAACAAATAGGGCGGAGGACATCATGATCGCAGTGAGAATAGCGGCGGTTCTGGCGTTGGTGCTCGGGTCCCTTGCCCCCGCGGGGGCCCAGAGCGGTCTGAGCCCGGCCGAACGGAAAGGGGTGCAGGGATACACCTCGCCCGACGTGCTGGTTTCCATCTCCCCGTCCACCCCTCTGGTCAGGGCGATTGTAGCCCTCGGGGAGGTGAGCAGGCGCTCCACGGGAAAGATCATCGTGGACACGGAGCGCCGGACCATGCCGATCGACATCGACATCCAGGCCATGCCCTGGCGCCAGGCCCTGGAGGCCATCTGCCGGAAGGCGGGCATCTGGTTCACGGAGTACGATACCTACATCCAGCTCTCCTCGGGAACCCCCACCTCGGATCCGACGGGGCGCGCCCTCCGGCCGGAGGGTATCATGAAGGAATTCGCCACCTTCCGGAGCCGGGAAATCAAGGTCTCTGCGGTGCTCTTCGAGGTGAATCTCTCGAACCTGGACGAGGCGGGCATCAACTGGAACTTCATGAAGAGCACGGACGACTTCAGCATCAACGGGACCTTCCAGGGGGGGGACCGGGTGACGAGCGAGATCTTCTCGGCGGAGGTCACCCCGAAGCTGAGCTTCGCCAACATCAGCCTGATCGCCAAGATGTTCTCCACCTACAACCTGGGGGAGGTGCTCTCGGGTCCCCAGGTGACGGTGCGCTCAGGTGAGCAGGGCCGCATCCAGGTGGGGCAGGATTTCTCCATCCGGGAGCGCGACTTTGCCGGCAACCTGATCGACAAGTTCTACAGCTCCGGGACCATCATCATGGTCACCCCGCAGGTGATCAACGAGCAGGGGGTGAACTTCATCCACATGGACATGGAGATCGAGCGGAGCAGCGTGGAGCCGGGCCCCATCAGCACCCTCATCAACAAGACGAAGGCCAACACGAATCTCCTCCTGCTCGACGGCGAGGAGACGATCATCGGGGGATTGTACAGCAACGAGACCACCAACATCCGGACCGGGGTTCCCTTCCTGAAGGACCTGCCCTGGTGGGTGCTGGGTCTGCGCTACGTCTTCGGCTACAACAGGGAGGAGATGAAGAAGAAGGAGCTGATCATCCTTCTCCGGGCCGAGCTGGTGCCCACCCTGCAGGAGCGGATTGCCCAGAAACGGGGGGACCGGCTCTACGAACGCTGGGAGGACGAACAGATGATGCATGAGAAGCGCATCCGTCCCAGAAGGGAGCGATAGCCGGTGACCAGACACGTGCCTGACAGAATGAGAGGACATGCCATGACAACGAACCGTGCAGCCGTCGCTCTCGCGCTTCTGCTGGCGGTCCTGGTGCCGTCCTGCAAGGACGACCAGGGCCCGACGCAGGGGGAGGGGGAGATCGCCGGCAAGGTGACCGACGCCTCGAGCGGGAATCCGCTTGCGCAGGTCAACATCCAGGCCCAGTCTCCCTCCTCCACTCCGCGTGTGGTAATGACGGACGAGGAGGGGAACTACCGGCTGACATTCGAGGTGGACAGCACCCTGGAGGTGACCCTGCACCTGAGCAAGTCCGGGTACCGGGACACCGCCGTCACCGTCATGCTGGAGGCGGGGGTGCTGTATCCCCTGAGCATCCGGCTGAGTCCCCGCTCCGTGATTGTGGGGAACACGGGAGGGGGAACGGGCCTCGCCCAGACCATCACATTCCTCGGATCGGACCCCACGGAGGTCTCGGTATACGGGGTGGGGGGACAGGAAACCTCCATACTGGGCTTCGAAGTGCGCGACTCCCTGGGGATTCCCGTGGATGCGGCCCACGCCGTGATCCTCACCTTCACCGTTCTCGGCGGGCTGAACGGCGGGGAGTACATCTCCCCCCCGGCCGTGCAGACAAACGCCTCGGGGAGGGCCTTTACAACCTTCAACGCCGGGATCCGTTCCGGGGTGGTACAGGTGCTGGTATCCACCACGGTGGCGGGGAGAACCATCACCTCCAGCCCCGTGCGGCTTGTGATCAATGCCGGCTTCGCGGACCAGACCCACTTCACGGTGGCCGCCGAGCACCGGAACTTCCCCACGCTGGGCGTGGCGGGCAACCGTGACGGCATCGGGGTGATCGTGGGGGATATCTACAGCAATCCGGTGGTACAGAACACGGCCGTGTACTTCAGGACCTCCGCGGGGGTGATACAGGCCAGCGTGTTCACCAATGCGGACGGGGAGGGGACGGCGGCCCTCATCAGCGGGAATCCGGCCCCCTTCGGGCTGATGCATGCCGCTCCCGATTCGGGGGACGGCTATCACTACGTGGTGGCCCGCACCATCGGGCAGGGGGGAACGCCGGTGGAGGACAGCGTCCTGATACTCTGGAGCGGGCACTCCCAGGTGCGGAGCGTGACGCCGGGTTCCTTCGACATCGCGAACGGCGGTTTCCAGGAGTTCGAGTTCGAGGTGGCCGACTTCCTGGGACACCCGCTGGCGGAGGGGACCACCATCACCGTCACGGCCACGGTGCCGCCGCCTCCGGATCCCCTGACTCCCGTGAACCAGGTCCAGCTGTCCTTCGGACAGGACGGCAGCGTGATCCTGGATGACGTGATCGGACGGGGATTCGGCTCCACGCACTTCCGGTTCCGGTTGAGCGACGGGTCGGTGCTGGACCAGGCCACGGCGGTCTCGGTTTCCATCACCGTCACGGGCCCCAACGGCCTGGCCTACCGGACCATCAACGGCATCGTGCACTGAGCGCGCCGGGCGGCGCATGCATCGGGCGGCCTCCGGAGTCATCCGGAGGCCGCCTGCGCGCCGGCCCCCTCCGGTTGCATTTCCGGCCGGTTTCAGGTAGGTTTTCGGAGGCCCGAATCCGACCACCATTTCTTCTCCATGAAAGCCAGATCCTCGTCTGAATCCCCACGGAAACGGGGCAAGGACCCCCCGGGAGCCCGGTCGATCGTGATTCGCGGGGCCCGCGTGCACAACCTGAAAAACGTGAGTCTGGAGCTGCCGCACAACCGGCTCATCGTGGTGACGGGCGTCAGCGGCTCGGGCAAATCCAGCCTGGCCTTCGATACGATCTACGCCGAGGGCCAGCGGCGCTATGTGGAGAGTCTCTCCTCCTACGCGCGGCAGTTCCTGGAGCGCATGGACAGGCCCGAGGTGGACTCCCTCCAGGGAATCCGCCCCGCCATGGCGATCGAGCAGAAGACGGGGATCCGCAACCCCCGCTCCACCGTGGCCACCGCCACGGAGGTCTATGACTATCTGCGGCTGCTGTTTGCGCGCGCGGGGCGGACCTATTGCACGGCGTGCGGGCGTCCGGTGGTGCGCGATTCGGTTGCGACCGTGTGTGCCGCCCTCATGGAGCGGCTCCACCGCATGGGACGGGAGGAGGAGGGTGTGTTGGTGACATTTCCCCTCCCGTCGCATCCGGGAGAGCGGCTGGAGGAGTCCCTGGCCAATCTCCGGAAGGAGGGTTTCTTCCGGGTGGTGCGGGGAGGGACCGTCCTGGATCTGGAGCGGGAGGCCCTCCCCCCCGAGGTCCAGGCCGGGGAGATCCATGTGCTGGTGGACCGGCTGGTTTTCCGGGCGGGCATGGAGGATGCGCGCTTTGCCGACTCGGTGGAAACGGCCTTTGCCTCAGGCGCCGGGCAGATGCACATCCGTCCGGCGGAGGGAGGGGCGATTCTGGGCTTCAACAGGAACTTCCTCTGCGGAACCTGCGGGATCACATACGAGGAGCCGGATCCGCGGATGTTCTCGTTCAACAGCCCCTTCGGCGCCTGTCCCGAGTGCCAGGGATTCGGAAAGGCGGTGGGGGTGGACATGGATCTGGTGGTGCCCGATCCGGGAAGGAGCATCCGGGAGGGCGCCGTGGCGGCGTGGGAGACCCCCAAGTTCGCCCCCTACCGCGCCTCCCTGCTGGGGATCGCAGCCGAGGCGGGGGTGCGTCCGGATGTTCCCTTCCGGGATCTGACCCCCGGGGAGCGCTCGGTTATCATGGAGGGGCACGGTCCCTTTCCCGGGCTGAAGGGTTTCTTCCGGTTCCTGGAGAAGAAGTCATACAAGGTCTACTACCGCGTGCTGTTGAGCAGGTACCGGGGCTATACCACATGCCCCGCGTGCTCTGGTTCGCGCCTCCGCCCCACGGCTCTCCAGGTCCGGGTGGGGGGGCGGAGCATCCACGACGTGGTGCGGATGACCATTAAGGAAGCCGCAGAGTTCATCCGGGGTCTGGATCTGGCGGAGGCGGAGCGGGAGATTGCCCGGCGCGTCCTGGCGGAACTGGAAAGGCGCCTGGGCTATCTGGACGAGGCGGGGATCGGGTACCTTACCCTGGACCGGCTCTCCTCCACCCTCTCGGGGGGGGAATCCCAGAGAATCAACCTCGCCGCCTCCCTCGGCTCCTCCCTGATGAGCGCCCTGTATGTGCTGGACGAGCCGTCCGTGGGGTTGCATCCCAGAGACAACGACCGGCTCATCAGGATCCTGAAGGCTCTGAGGGACGGGGGGAATACGGTGCTGGTCGTGGAGCACGATGCGGCCATGATGCGCCAGGCGGATGTCCTTGTGGATCTGGGCCCGGGGGCGGGAGAGCAGGGAGGAGAGGTTGTGTACTGCGGCCCTCCCGGAGAGATCCCCGCAGACGGTGAATCCCTCACCGGGCGGTACCTGGCGGGAGGCATGAAGATTCCCGTCCCCCGGATGCGGAGAGCCGGCTCAGGGAGGGTCATCGGAATCGAGGGGGCTGCGGCGAACAACCTCCGGAACCTCAGTCTGACGATTCCCCTCAACATGTTTGTCTGCGTGACGGGGGTGAGCGGGAGCGGGAAGAGCTCGCTCGTCCACGAGGTGCTGTATGCGGGGCTCCGGCGCGTGCAGGGGAAGGGGGGGGAGGCACCCCCGGGCCGGGGGCGCATCACGGGCGCCGGGCAGGTGAGCGGGGTGGAGCTCGTGGACCAGTCGCCCATCGGCCGGTCGCCCCGGTCCAACCCCATCACCTATGTGGGGGCCTTCGATGCGGTAAGGGCGCTGTTTGCGGGAACCCAGGCGGCGCGGGTGCGCGGCTTCACGCCGGGCCATTTCTCGTTCAATGTGCCGGGAGGGCGCTGCGAGGCGTGCGAAGGAGCGGGTTCGGTGCTGGTGGAGATGCAGTTCCTGGCCGACCTGCTCCTCCCCTGCGAGGCCTGCAAGGGGAAGCGGTACCGCGAGGAGGTGCTCCAGGTGCAGTACCGGGGGAAGAACATCCACGACATCCTCCGGGCGACCGTGGACGAGGCGGTGTCATTCCTCTCGGCGGATCCGGCGGGAAGAAAGGCGGCGGCGCGCCTGAAGGTGCTTCAGGATGTGGGTCTGGGGTACATCCGGACGGGGCAGTCGGCCACCACTCTCTCGGGAGGGGAGGCCCAGAGGGTCAAGCTGGCGACCCATCTGGCGGATGCCCGCCGCGGGGAGCACACCCTCTTTCTCCTGGACGAGCCCACGACCGGACTCCATCCGGCGGACATCGCCCGGCTCCTTGCCTGCTTTGACGCCCTCCTGGAAGCGGGGCACTCCATTGTGGTGATCGAGCACAACCTGGATGTCATCAAGTGCGCGGACCTTGTCCTGGACCTGGGACCCGAGGCAGGCGCCGAAGGCGGCCGGATCGTGGCCGTGGGGACGCCGGAGGAGGTGGCCCGCTGTTCCTCGTCGCATACGGGCCGGTATCTGAGACCGCTCCTGGAGGAGGGGACCGCACCGGGAGAGGGGGCTGCCTCCCCCCGGTGACGGGCATCACTGAAGAGAGGGCGCCCGTGGATTATATTACACACGCATCAACCCAGAAGGGCATCGGTACCGCAATGGATTCAGGGGAGGTCCAGCGCGTGTGCCGGTGCCCTTCGCAATTCAACCCTCAGTAGGCCACGCCCACGGTGAATGTGATGAAGAAGCCGCCGAAGGCGGTCTTCCTTCCCACCACCTCTCCGGTGCGCTCGTCAAAGGCGGATTCCAGGCCCCCGTCCAGCAGGTAGGTGAAGTAGTAGCGGAGGTTGAGGCCGAAGAGACTCCCCTCTTCCGACCCGAAATGAGCCCCGGCCCCGATGAATGCCGAGGCGGTGTAGTATGCCCGCCCCTGTCCGATGCTCCTGAAGAACTCCACGGTTTCATACCGCGGTCCCGACACGTCCCGGAGGATCCTGGTAAAGGGGGCTGCATAGACGATTGTGGGTCCCGCGCCCAGGGTGACGTACGGGCGGAATGTGTCCAGGATATCCTCCCGGAAGACCCTCTGTTGGATGCCCACACTGAGCGGGATCACGAAGAACCTGTTCAGCTTCCCCGGAACGTAGGTCATGCCCGTGAACGGGTCATACCGCTCCACCTCCCGCTCCTCCTTTGATTCCGAGATGGAAAGCGAGGCGAAGCCGAAAAGGTCGGGGCTGAAGGCCCTGCGGTAGAAAAGGCCCATCCCGAATCCGTCGTTCGAGATCAGCACATCCAGCCCCCAGGCGTTGGGGCGGGAGGGAGTGTCAGAGGCGGGCACATACGCACCCTGCGGCAGGGAGTCAGGAGTCGCCTCCTGGAGGAGACCCGCGGGGCCGGCGTGCGCGAGTGGGAGCCCCGCCCAGAGGACGATCATCAGTATTCCCGTTGGGGCATGCTGCATAGGTCTTCTCTTTCTCCCAACGCTTCCGGCGGTGCCTGCGGTTCCCGGGCCCGGCCGGATCTCAGAGGGCACGGAAGACCCCCATCTTCAGGTACTGGGTCTCGGGCATGGGGGGAAGCACCGGATGGTCCGGCGCCGCGCCCCTCCAGTCCAGCAACTGGAGGCGCCGATCGGCTCTCCCGGCCGCCTCCAGGATGAGGGAGAGAAAAGCCCCCGGGTCCATGTGATGCGAGCAGGATGCCGTCATGAGGATGCCCCCCCTCGGGAGCACCCGGAGCGCCCTGGTGTGGAGCTCCCGGTAGCCCTTCCGGGCCGTGGGGAAGCTCTTCCGGTTCCGGGCGAATGACGGGGGATCCAGAACCACCAGATCGAACTGCCGGCCCGCTTCTGCGAATGCCGCGAGGCGCTCAAAAACATCTGCTTCCTCGAACCGTGCGGATGGGATGTCGTTCAGGACCGCATTCCGGACGGCCCTCCCGACTGCATCCGCCGAGGAATCCAGGCCCAGCGCGCTCCGGGCTCCCCCACGGCACGCATTCAGGGCGAATCCCCCGTCGTGACAGAAGCAATCCAGAACATCGGCACCCGGGGCGAAGCGCCTGATGAGGAGGCGGTTCTCCCGCTGGTCCAGGAAGAAGCCGGTCTTCTGCCCGTGGAGGGGGTCCACGAGATAGCGGATACCGTGCTCGGAGATCTCCACCGGCTCCCCCGTACCCCGCAGGACGCCCGATCGAAGGGGGAGACCTTCGGGAATCCGGAGGCCCGTTTCGTTCCGCTCGATGACGGCGCGGGCATCCACGAGCGTGTCCAGCGCCTCCAGAATCAGCCCCAGGCGCTGCTCCATGCCCAGGCAGGAGCTCTGCAGGCACACCGTGGAGCCGAACCTGTCCAGCACGAGTCCCGGCAGGAAGTCGCTTTCTCCGTGAACCATCCGGTAGACCTGCTCCCCGCCATAGAGCTTCTCCCGCAGCGCCAGCGCCTCGGCCAGCCGGGCGCGGAAGAATTCCCGGTCCACCGGAGTGGGGAGGGGCGCGAGGATCCTGCACGCAATGAGGGAACGGGGGTTGTAGAAGCCGAATCCGATCGTCCGGCCGCGGGCCGACTCCACACACACCGGATCTCCCGCGGCGGGGCTCCCCGAGATCTCCTGAATCTCATTGCTGAATACCCAGAGATGTCCTCCCAGGATGCGGTGTTCCTCTTTCTTCCTGAGGCGGACGACGGGCCGGGCGATGGTGTCTTCCATGACCCGCAAGGTATCAAGAACCCGTCCGAGGCGCAAGGCAGGGCGTCCGACCTTGGAAATCGGGGCTGATGTGGGTATATTATCAGATTATGCCGGTTCTTCATCCCCATCGCACTACGAGCGTGATTTTCGACATGGACGGCACGCTTACCAGGACGAACGAGCTGATATTCGCCAGCTTCAACCATGTGGCCGGGAAGTACCTGGGACGGACGCTCCCCCCGCATGAAATCGTCTCCCTCTTCGGTCCTCCCGAAGAGGGAGGCCTCCGGCGGTTGCTCGGCCGCACGGAGGTGGGGGACGCGATGGAGGACCTCTGCGCATTCTACCGGAGGGAGCACGGCGCCCTGGCCGGGCTCCACCCGTTCATCCGTGAATCCCTCGAGTTCCTGACCGGTCGCGGGGTCCGGCTGGCCGTCTTTACCGGGAAGGGACGGCGGACGGCGTCGATCACCCTGGAAGAGCTGGGGATACGAGGATACTTCCCGCTCGTGGTGTCGGGGGACGATGTCTCCCGGCACAAGCCCCATCATGAGGGAATCCAGCGCGTGCTTGCGGCGTTCGGCTGCGGTCCCCGGGAGACCCTCATGGTGGGGGATTCCACGGGAGATGTTCGGGCGGCCCGCTCGGCGGGTCTCCGGGTGGGGGCGGCCCTCTGGGATTCCCTGCAACAAGAGGAGATGCTGGCCTCGGGGGCCGACTATTACTTTCATACGGGTGAAGAGATGCTTCATTGGTTCCGGGCCCATGCCGGGCCCGCCCCCCCGGAGGAGGACGCCTCATGAACATCGGGGTCGTTGGAACGGGACGCCTGGGGTCCCTGCATGCCAGGATGCTGTCCTCCCTGGAAACGGTCCGGCTTGCAGGGATTCACGATGCCGACACGGAGAAGGCCCGGGCCCTGGGCGGGGAGCTGGGGGTGCCCGTGTTCTCCACGCTGGGGGAGCTGCTGGATTGCACGGAGGCCCTGACGATTGCCACGGACACCACCTCCCATGCGGAAGTGGCCCGGGCGGCGCTCGGGCGGGGGAAGCATGTGTTCATCGAGAAGCCGCTTGCCGGCACCGTGGCCGAGGCGGAAGAGATCTGCTCCCTTGCGCGCGCAGGCGGGCTCATCCTCCAGGTGGGGCACATCGAGAGGTTCAATCCCGCCATCCTGGCGCTGGAGGGGCGGAACCTCAGGCCCCTCTTTGTGGAATCCCACCGGCTCTCCATGTTCAATCCCCGCGGGACCGATGTGGCCGTGGTGCTGGATCTCATGATTCATGACATAGACATCATCCTGAGTCTGGTGAAGGCTCCCGTCACGCGCGTGGATGCCAGCGGTGTGGCCGTGGTGTCGGATACCGTGGATATTGCCAACGCGCGGCTCCAGTTTGCAGGGGGGTGCGTGGCGAACGTGACCGCTTCGCGCATTTCCCAGAAGAAGATGCGGAAGATGCGCCTCTTCCAGAAGGAGGAGTACATTTCGGTGGACTTCCTGGCCCCCTCCGCCGAGGTGTTCCGGCTCTGCGGGGCGGAAGAGGAGCCCCCTCCGGGAGCCCTGGCCCTGGGTGCGATCGGCTCGGGGACCGCCGCACGGAAGGTGCTCTACGAGAGGCCTGTCGTCAGGGAAGTGAACGCCCTCAGGCACGAGCTGGCGCTCTTTGTGCAGTCGGTGCGGGAGGGGACCCCCCCTGTGGTTTCGGGGGAAGACGGGCTGCGGGCCCTGGAGGTGGCGCATGCCATTATGGAGAAGATTGCCCGCCAGGAGATTGGCTCCCCATGAGACCGGACCCAGGGCTGGACCTTGCCGACCCCGTGCTCCGGAGCGCCGGCGCACTGGCCGACCGGCTGGGGCTGGAGGCCTACGTGGTGGGGGGATATGTGCGGGACCGGCTGCTGGGGCAGGCCTGTGCCGATCTGGACATCCTGGTCCTGGGAGACGGTGTGCGCTTCGCGCGGGCCCTGGCTCCCGCAATCGGGGGGATGGCCGTCGTGGTGCACGAGAAATTCCGGACCGCCCAGATCCCGCTGGGAGACCGGAAGGTGGAATGCGTGGGGGCCCGCCGGGAAAACTACCTTCCTGAATCCCGGAATCCGCAGGTGGAGGAAGGCACCCTGGAGGAGGATCTCCGCCGGCGGGATTTCACGGTGAATGCCATGGCCGTTCCCCTGGGGGGCGAACGGAAGGGCCGGCTTGTGGATCTGTTCGGGGGACGGGAGGACTGCGGGAGGCGGCTCCTCCGGACTCCCCTGGACCCCGAGACGACGTTCGGAGAGGATCCGCTCAGGATGATGCGGCTGGTCCGGTTCGCCGCCCAGCTCGGATTTGATGCCGACGGGGCGGCCCTGAGGGCGGTACGGGCCATGAAAGAGCGCATCTCGATCGTATCCCAGGAGCGGATCACCGAGGAGTTCCTGAAGATCCTCCGCTCTTCGGCGCCCTCGCGGGGGCTGGGTCTCCTCCAGGACACGGGCCTCCTGCGGCTGGTGTTCCCGGAGGCGGCGGCCATGGCGGGTGTGGACCAGCGCCGGGATCACCATCACAAGGATGTGTTCCTGCATACCTGCACGGTGGTGGACAACCTGGCCCGTTCCTCCGACAAGCTCTGGCTCCGGTTTGCGGGACTGGTCCACGACATCGCCAAGCCGCGCACGAAGGCCTTCCGGGAGGGAACCGGCTGGACCTTTCACGGACATGAGGAGCTGGGGGCCCGCATGCTGAAGCCCCTCTTCCGCCGCATGCGGCTTCCCCTGGACCCTCTTCCGTACGTGGAGAAGCTGGTGCGTCTGCACCTGCGCCCCATGGCCCTTGTGGACGAGGGGGTCACGGACTCGGCCGTCCGGCGGCTGGTGTTCGAGGCCGGGAACGAGATTGACGACCTCCTGGCTCTCTGCCGCGCGGACATCACCTCCAAGAACCCCCGGCTTGTGGAGCGCTATCTGAGGAACTACGATGGCGTCGTGCGGAAGATTACCGAGGTGGAGGAGAAGGACCGCCTCCGGAACTGGCAGCCGCCGGTCAAGGGGGACGAGATCATGGCGCTCTGCGGGCTCGCCCCCGGGCGGGAGGTGGGGGTGCTGAAGGGGGCGATCGAGGAGGCCATTCTGGAGGGGAGGATCCCGAACGAACACGACGCGGCGGTCGCCTATCTGCTCTCCGTCCGGGAGGAACTGCTGGAGGGGTTCCGCCGGAATGCCGAACAGAAATGAAACTTTCCCCCGGCAAAAACCGTCTAATGAACTGACGCGCCGGGCGTCCGGGGAACCCGCGGATCCCCGTGCACCTGCCATTTTCCGGAGCTTGGTCATGCCTCAACGAGTTGCCTTGTTGCTTCTGCTGGCGTTCATCCCGGTCGCCCCCGGCGGCGCGCAGCCCCTCCCGCTGACCCTGGAC
>JBAVEL010000190.1:0-3073 GCA_049587715.1 Bacteroidota bacterium | reverse complement strand
TCGGTTCAATAAGCAGTCTTTTTCGCAACCCATAACCCGCGTCCGACCTTCCCCTCGCGTGAGGCTTTCTCCCAGCAGGCGATCCCATTTTCGACTACTCCATAGAACTCCCCGCCGAACCGCCGGGTGATCTGCGGCCTGAGTTCTCCCCGGATCATCGCGAGATACCGGGTGAACTGCAGGGAGAAGTCACGGCTCATATCCATATCTGCAGTAACATCCCAGCCGTTCTCTTCCAGCAGGCGGGTATACCCTGCACGGGTCTCCAGGTAGGGAAAGAGCATGAATCCGAGGAGTGGAGCGAGTTCCTCATCCGAGATGCCGTCGTTCAGGATCCAGTCGGTGAATGCGAGGGTGCCACCGGATTTTATGACCCTGCCGGCTTCGCGGATCAACCGCTCTTTATCAGTGACATAGCACCAGGCGTCCTGTCCCCAGACGACATCGAAGGACGATTTCCTGAATGGCAGGTCGAGGGCATTTCCCAGCCGGAATGTGACCCTCTCGTCGAACCCGGCAGCTGATGCCCGCCGGGTTGCTTCCTCCACCATCGCCGGCGTGGCATCGATCCCGGTGACCCTGCACCCGAAATCCCTGGCAAGCTGAAGGGCCGGCCCTCCCAGGGCACTGCAGATGTCGAGCACCCGGGAATCGTTTTCAATCCCTGCCATGGTTGCCAGTTCGGTAGTGGCAAGGGGGCCCCCGATATGGATCTCCTCTCCCATCACCATCTCCCAAAGGGTGCCAACCGCCCCCGAATATGCGTCGCTCACGTCGCCGACGCTGATGTCAATACTCCTGGTCATGCTCTTCTCCGTACCCTGCAGTTGGGGTCTTCTGCCATAATATCGCCGGTCATGTAGTATGCGGTGGCCCGGCACCCCCAGCAGACCGCCTGGTTTTTACAGCTGCTGCACCTGCTGGAACTGTCGGGCTCCCGGAGCGGCAGGAAGAGCAGCTCGCGCCGGTACCTGTCGACGATCTCCCCGAACGGCTCCTGGTTCATGTTCCCGAATCCCTGCCGGATGACGGAACACGGGGTGAGATCCCCCTCAACCGTGATGCAGACAGTCCCGCCACAGTAATACTTGTTGGTATCCATCGTACTCATCGAAATGTCAGATCCCGGATAGTTCAGCTGGTCGCGTATACCGATGGCGTGCTCGATCTGCGGCCCTGAAGGTACCCATTCCGGGTGCTCCGTGCCGAGGCCCGCTGCGCAGATCTGGGTCAGGCAGGTCCTGATACCCTTGCCGGCGAAGTGCCTGATGGTGCGTTCCACGTCTTTGCCCGACAGCGGGCGGGTGAACGTGATACAGTTGATAATCTCTCCGGGCGGTTTTCCGCACGCAAGGAGATTCTCCACCCCACGCAGGATTGCCTGCTTCTTCGTCCCAGGTTCCCCGGTATGAAGCAGCTGGTAGATCTTCTCATTCAGGCTGTCGAGATGGACGCTGACAAAACCCCCTGGTGTCACCCGGGCGACCTGGCGTGCAACGGCGGGATCGGCAAGCGGGATCCCACTCGTCCAGATATTGTTGACAAGCCCGAGATCCCGGGCCTCCCGTGCAAGCTCGTACCAGTCATCCCGGCATAGGGGATCTCCCCCGAGCCAGTCGATCGCCCGGACTCCCTCTGCCGTTACCTCACGGAGGATCCGGCGGATCGTGGCCGCTGGGATCTCGGCAGCACGGGCGTCCTGTGCCGATGCGTAACAGTACCTGCACCCTCCGTTGCAGGAGAGGCAGGATTCGATCTGCACCGAATAGACCCGGTTCTCTTCAAAATACCGGACGACCCCGGCATGGTCCGGGTGAAAGCTCCCTTGCGCGGCGACCGAGCCGGGATCCGACCGCGCCGGTGCGTACTGTAGTCCTTCCTTCAGAGCTGGAGCAGAGGGCTGCACGTAGTCCATGCAATCACTGCCCGAAGATGCCGATCGATGCCAGCGGGATGATCAGCATCAGGACGGCCCAGTAAAATCCTGCCCGGGTGACACTGAATCCCCTTATGTCTTTCACATATCGCTCGGCTATGGCGATTACCATGAGGACAAGGATCATCGCATTGAAGATCGTAGTCGAGTATTCGTGCTCTACCGGGAGGTAGGTGAGGTAGGGGGCGGAATGGGTCCACCGTATCATGAAAAAAATCAGGGGCATATGGACAATGCCGAGATACGTCAGGACCGGAAGATGGATCTTCAGCCAGAATGCCGATTTCGTATCAGGAGTAATAAGTGGCCGCTTCAACCACCATTCCCCTGCCACCACGATGAGAAGGAGCCCCAGTAATGCCAGTTCGATGAGCGTGGCGGTCATCCCTGACCAGTACGCAAGTTCTGTCGGAATGGTAATAAAGGAGGCGATCATTGAGATGATCCATGTGGATACCGATGGCCGGTAATACGCAATCCCGACCATGATAAGGATGAGCGCAAACGCAAAATTATGGGCCCAGCGGGCATCTGCCTCATACAGTCTGAAGGCAGGGCCGAGCCAGAACAAGAGCCACGCCACACCCAGGAGGAAAATACCGGCCCCTGTTGTCATCCACGGCCCGGGTTCGAATTTCATGGAAGGGAAGTCCTCATCATGACGGATAAATATTTGGGTTTAGTCCCGTGACGGAACCGTGTATGCAGCTCATCTCTATTATCACCCCGGTGCTGAACGAGGAGGACATGATCATTCCCTTCCTCGATCACCTTGCGCTGCTGCAGGGACCATTTGAACTTGTCATCGTAGACGGGGGAAGTTCTGATGCAACCTGTACCCGTATTCAGCAGTATGCCTCACCCTTCCCCGCATCGCTGCACCTTCTTTCCGCACCGGCAGGACGGAGCGGCCAGATGAACTCCGGTGCGGCAGCGGCACAGGGAGAGATCCTGCTCTTTCTTCACGTTGACTGCAGGATCCCTGCTGATTCCCTGCAGGTTATTACTCAGGTGTGCACAGAGCAGGGCGTCTGTGGGGGAGCGTTCACGCACAGTTTCGGGGAACCCGGTCTCTTTCACGCGGTCATCGGACTTCTTGTGAATACCTGCACAAAATATTCCCGGACTTTTTTTGGG
>JBAVEL010000189.1:0-1807 GCA_049587715.1 Bacteroidota bacterium | reverse complement strand
AGGGTGTACGACATTTTAGGGCGGGAGGTGGCGGTGCTGGCGGAAGGGTTCCGGGATGCGGGGTCCTACAGTGTGGAATGGGACGGGCGAACGGGGGAGGGTGTGGAGGCGGGAAGCGGGGTGTATTTTGTGCGGATGGAGGTCTCGGGAGGTGCGCCGGGCGGGGGGGCGGTTCTTCTCGGGAAGATGATCCTGATCCGGTGAGAGCGGGCGGAGGGCGCTACCGAGCCGCGATGGCCAGCATCTCGGGGTCTCTTCTGTATGCTCCGAAGTCCACCGCCGTGGAGAGGTAGGCCGCGTCATACTCGGGACTGAGCTCGCGGGCGCGCAGGAAGTGGGCAAGCATGCCCTTCCGGTTTCCGAGTATGGCATAGGCCCTGCTCACAAGAATCCGGACCTCAGGGTTTTCCCCTCCGGTTCGAAGCGCGGAGCGGATGGCCTCCTCCGATCCGCGGGCATCGTTCAGACGGGCGCGGAAGAGGGCCAGGTAGGCGGCCGGATCGGGCAGGGCCGGCTCTGCGCGCGCGACCCCTTCCGCAAGCCGCGCGCCGTGTGCCAGAACCCGCACGGCCTCTTCCCTCCTTCCCGCCAGACGATAGGTGAGACCCAACAGGTACACCAGCCGGTAGTCTCCCTGGAGCATGGTGGCCCCGTTTGTGAGGGCGGATTCCGCCTGAGGGTAGAGCCCGCGCGCAAGAAGAAGCGTGGCCAGGTTCTCATGGGCCAGCTCGTTCCGCGGATTGGCCTTCACCGCCCGGGTGTACGCTGCGCGGGCGCTGTCATCCATCCCCAGCCGCTCGTAGAAATAACCCAGGTTGACCAGGATATCCGACTCTCCCGGGCGGAGCCGGTCGGCTTCGCGGAAGGCCTCGAGGGCGCGTGGATGGTCCCTCATCTGGGCATATCCCACGGCCAGGTTTGAGACAACATCGGCATTCGTGGGGTCCACCCGTCGGGCGTCGGTCAGGTAGGTGACCGCGCGGGGCGGATCTCTGTCCAGGTAGTACACCCCCAGCCGGCTCAGGGCGGGGAGGTTCCGTGGATCCAGAGTGACCGCCTGCGCGAGGAGCGGGAGGGCCGCTTCCTCATCTCCCCGGGCGAGGGCGATGGATCCCAGGACGGAGACGGCCTGGGCGCTCAGGGAATCCACAGCGAGAGCCCTCCGGCAGTTCCTCTCGGCCTCCTCCAGCACCCCCCTGCTCTCATTCCAATGCCGTTCGTATCCGGTGAGCTGGGACTCCGCCAGGCCCACCAGGGAGGGGAGATAGGAGGAGTCCCGCGCCAGGGACCGTGCAAAGAGCTGGATGGAAAGGGCATTGTCGTCCCGGGCGATCCTGCGCGCGTGGTGGATGCCCTGCAGATAGAGACGGTATGCCTCTCCGTCGGCGGGTGTGCGGAGGGCGAGCTGCCTGTCGGTGAGGCCCGAGGAGGGCATCCCGAGCGTCTGACCGATACCGCGTGCCGCAGAGTCCAGCGCGCGTGGAAGCGAGGCAAAACCACCCTCGAACCGCTCTTCCCAGAGAGCTTCTCCATCCTCCACCCTCACCACCTGCAACCGGAGCGTGATCCGGTCTCCCTTCTCCAGAATGCTTCCGCGCACAACGGCCTGGATGTTCAGTTCCTTCCCGAGAGATCGGAGGTCGGCAACCGTGTCGCGGAGCCGCGCCACGGCGCTGTAGGGAACCACGCGCAGGTAGGGAAGCCGCCGGATTCTCTCCGTCAGATCCTCCGTGAGACCGTTGCGCAGGTAGGCCGTCACGGGGTCGGGATCGGGATGTTCCAGGGGGAGCACGGCAAGGGCCTGGAC
>JBAVEL010000188.1:0-37441 GCA_049587715.1 Bacteroidota bacterium | reverse complement strand
TGGGTTCGAATCCCACCCTCTCCGCCGTTTCCCCCCTCCCCTGCGGAGCGGGGAGACCCATCCGGCGGCGGAACCCCCCGGGGGCTCCGCCGCCGGGGTCCGCCTCCATCGTACGGCCATCGCCGATGAAGATTCTCCGCACGCTGCCCCTTTGCTTCCTCCTTCTTGCGGGAGGGCTCCCGGCGGGGGCCGGCACACCCGCCGTCCACGTCATCACCGTCGAGGCCAGCATCAACCCCGCCAGCGCCGACTACATTGGCCAGAGCATCCGTGAAGCCGCCGCCCAGGGGGCGGAATGCCTGGTCATCCGCCTCAACACTCCCGGAGGCCTGCTCAAATCCACCCGGTCCATTGTCTCCGACCTGCTGAGGGCCCCGCTCCCGGTGATTGTGTACGTCTCCCCGCAGGGAGCCCAGTCGGCTTCGGCGGGGGCCTTCATCACCCTGGCGGCCCATATCGCCGCCATGGCGCCGGGCACCAACATCGGGGCGGCACATCCCGTCGGGATGCAGGGATCGGAGCCGGATTCCATCATGAACGAGAAGGCCACGAACGACGCGGCTGCCTTCATCCGCTCCATCAGCGAGAAGAGGAACCGGAATGTCCGCTGGGCGGAGGACGCGGTTCGCCGGAGCATCTCGTTCACCGAGACGGAGGCCCTGCGCGACACCGTCATCGACCTCGTGGCCACGGACCTCCGGGATTTGCTGAACCAGGCTGACGGCCGCATCGTCACCGTGCAGGAAAAGGAGCGGCGGCTCCGCACAAAGGGAGCGGCGCTCACCGTGAAGGAGATGGACTGGAAACACCGGTTGCTGGACGTCCTGAGCGACCCCAGCATCGCCTACATCTTCTTTCTACTGGGTGTGTACGGCCTCCTGTTCGAGCTCTACAACCCGGGGTCCATCCTCCCCGGCGTGGTGGGTTTCATCTGCCTGGTGCTGGCCTTCTACTCGCTGCACACCCTTCCGATCAACTACGCGGGGCTGGCCCTCCTTCTCTTCGGGATCATCCTGTTCATTGCCGAGATCAAGGTGACCAGCTACGGGCTCCTGTCGGTGGGCGGGGTGATTTCCCTCGTGCTCGGATCCATCATGCTCATTGACACGGAGTCGCCTTTGGAAGTAATCTCGATCTCATGGAGCGTCATCATACCCGCCGCTCTCTGCACCGCTCTCTTCTTCGCCTTCGCGATCGGCATGGGCATCCGTGCTCAGCGACGCCGGCCGGCCACCGGCGCCGAGGGGATGGTGGGAGGGGAGGGAGAGGCCCTGGGGGACCTCCATCCGGAGGGACAGGTGCGGGTGCGCGGGGAGATCTGGAAGGCCGTCAGCCTAGACGGAAGAATCCGGGCGGGAGCGCGCATCCGGGTGGAACGGATACAGGATCTGACGCTGTTTGTCCGAAGAGTCGTCTCATAAGGGAGAAAACACATGGAAGCCATGGGCGTGATGCTTGCCGTCATCATTCTGTTCGCCATCATCCTGCTGGCGAATGCCGTCCGCATCCTGAACGAATACGAGAGGGGGGTTGTGTTCCGGCTCGGACGGCTGGTGGGGGTCCGGGGGCCCGGCATCATCCTGCTGATTCCCCTGGTGGACAGGATGGTGAAGGTGAGCCTGCGGACGGTGGTCATGGATGTGCCCCCCCAGGACGTCATCACGAAGGACAACGTCTCCATCAAGGTGAACGCGGTCGTGTACTTCCGTGTCGTGATGCCCGACCGGGCAATCGTGGAGGTGGAGAATTTCCTCTTCGCCACTTCGCAGCTCTCCCAGACCACGCTCCGGAGCATCCTGGGCCAATCGGAGCTGGACGAACTTCTGGCTGAACGGGACAAGATCAACCGGGAGCTGCAGAAGATCATCGATCATCAGACGGAGCCCTGGGGCATCAAGGTTTCCAACGTGGAGGTCAAACACATCGATCTTCCCGTGGAGATGCAGAGGGCGATGGCCCGACAGGCGGAGGCGGAACGGGAGCGCCGGGCAAAGATCATCCACGCGGAAGGGGAATTCCAGGCCTCGCAGCGGCTCGCGGACGCCGCCAAGGTGATCGAGAGCCACCCGATGGCCCTGCAGCTCCGGTATCTGCAGACGCTCACGGAGGTGGCCTCGGAGAAGAACTCCACCACCATCTTCCCCGTGCCGATTGATCTGATCGCCCCCTTCCTGGAGAACGCCACCCGGAAGAACAGGAGCTGATGAACCCCCTTCTCTACGGAGAAAACCCGGATGAACGGATCGTGGGGATACACCCCACCGACGAATCCTCCATGCGGGTGTATCTCCGCAGGGGGGGGCACGTGGAAGCGGAGGATTCCCGCTTCTACCCCTTCTTCTTCCTGAGCGACGCCGCCCTCCTGGCCGGCTTCGGCCGGAAATGCTGGGTCAAGAAGCTCGCCGGGGATCTCTACTACCGCTATGTGTGCGCCTTCGAGGACTGGTCGCACATGTGGAGTGCGGTGCGTACCATCCGGCGGCGCCCGGGGGCGCAGACCCAACCCGGGCACAAGGGCACCCCCGCGCCCGACCCGGTCTACCTGGTGCCGGACCCCGTCTCCCAGTACCTGATGCAGTCGGGACGGACCCTCTTCAAGGGGATGGAGTTCGAGGAGCTCCACCGCCTGCAGGTGGACATCGAGACCTACACCACCCCTCCCCATTCCTTCAGCGATCCCCTCCGGCCCGGAGACCGAATCCTGCTCATTGCCCTGGCCGACAACCGGGGATGGGAGCACGTCCTGGACGGAGCCCTGATGGAGGAGCCCGGGATGCTCCGGGAGCTCCAGGAACTGATCCGGCAGCGGGATCCTGATGTCCTGGAAGGCCACAATGTCCTCGCCTTTGACCTTCCCTATATCCTTCAGCGGTGTGCGCACCACGGCATACCGTTTGCCGTCGGCCGGGACGGTTCCTCCCCCTCCCCCGGTCCGCCATTCCCCGAAGTCCGGGGAAGACACCTGGTGGACACCCTCCTGCTGGTCCAGAACCACGACGCCTCCCGGCGGGACATGGAGAGCTACGGTCTCAAGTACGCGGCCCGCTTCTTCGGCGTGTCGGAACCGGACAGGGCCGTCATACCGGGCGACCGGATTGCACGGGTCTGGGATCAGGACCCCGCAGCCGTTCGCCGCTACGCGCTCCATGATGTCCGGGAGACCCGGCGCCTGGCGGACATCCTCTCCCCCCCCTCCTTCCATGCAACCCGCATGCTGCCGTTCACCTACGAACACACGTGCCGCCTGGGCTCGGCCGCCAAGATCGAGGCGCTCCTGGTCCGGGAATACCTGCGGGCCAAACACAGCATGCCCCATCCCGCACCCGAGGAGAGAATCACGGGGGGGTACAGCGACATCTTCCGAAGGGGGGCGGCGGAGCCCGTCGTTCACGCCGACGTGGAATCCCTCTACCCCGCGGTCATGGTGTCCTCCGGGATCACCCCCTCTTCGGATGCGCTGGGGGTGTTCGGGGCCCTCCTCGGGGAGTTGACCGGCATGCGGATCCAGGCCAAACGCCGGGCAGAGGAGGCCGCCTCCGCGGAGGAACGGCTGCCCCGTGAAGCTTTCCAGTCATCCCTCAAGCTGCTCATCAACTCCTTCTACGGATACCTGGGGTATGCCCGGGCCCTCTTCAACGACTTCGGAGGGGCGGAAGCCGTCACCCGCACCGGGAGGGAGATGCTGGTGCGGATGATCCGGGAAGCGGAGCGCCTCGGGGGCACCGTGATCCAGGTCGACACCGACGGCCTTTTCTGCATCCCGCCACCCCAGGTCGATACGGAGGCGGAACAGCAGGCGTTCGCCGCGTCTCTGGCCTCGGTATTGCCTTCGGGTTTCCGGGTGGCCCTCTCCGGCCGCTACGCACGGATGCTCAGCCTCCGGAAGAAGAACTACGCTCTTCTGCGATACGACGGGGCGGTCGTGATCCGGGGTTCCGCCCTCGTATCGCGGAGCCTGGAGCCGTTCGCGCGTGACTACCTGCGGGAGTGCATCGAGTGCCTGCTCAAGGGGGAAATGCGGCGTCTCCACCAGACGTATCTTCGCTACCGGGGAGAGATTGAGGGCCGGACCATGGACATCCGCCTGCTGGCCAGGACGGAGACGCTGCGGGATTCCCCCGAGGAGTACGCCCGCGAGGTGAAGGAAAAGACCCGATCCCGGAGCGCCCCGTACGAGGTGGCCCTCGGCTCGGACCGGACCCCACGGAGGGGTTCCCGGGTGTCCTACTACATGGCGGGGAACGACCCGGACCCGGTCGCCTTCCGGTGGTGCCGCGCGGTGGAGGAGTGGAATCCCTCCCTCCGTGACGAGAGCATTCCCTACTACCTCCGGCGGCTGGAGGAGGTATCGGAGAGATTCAGGCCCCTCCTGCAGCCGGTTCACTTCAAAAGTATATTCTCACTGGAACCGGTCTTTCAATATACGGATGAAGAGGTTACGCTTGTCTCTGGAGCCTGCACGGAGCGGGATGCAGACCTCCAGGAGCCGGACCTCTTCGGGGTCACCCGAGGACCCGATCAGGCCTGAGGATGTCCTTGCGTTTGGCCCGGGAGTTTCTTATCATTCCCCCGGTTCAACGCAGCACCCCCTCTGTTTTGTCTCGGCTTCGTGGGGCCGGTAGAGTGGTGGGCAAGAGTCGTCTGACTCGAAACAGGAGTGCTCTCGTTGCGCTCCCCATGCGGCGGCGCACTCGAGAACCTTGCGGGCGAGGCGTTCCACAGATTGTTCCACCATCCTGAAAGGCTCCAGATCCATGGAAAAGGGTACCGTGAAGTGGTTCAACAACGCGAAGGGCTACGGTTTCATCAAGCGTGAGACCGGCGAGGACCTCTTCGTCCACTTCAAGTCGATTGTGGGGGAGGGCTACAAATCCCTGAAGGAAGGCGACGGCGTGCAGTTCGACGTGGAGCAGGGCGCCAAGGGACTCCAGGCGGTGAATGTGAGCCGCGTCGACCCGTAGCCCACACCACAACCCGTGGTCTGCATCCCCTCCCGCAAGAGAGGGGATGCTTTTTTTTCCCCGGACGCTACGTCCTGGGGTGGTCGGCCGCCCAGCGCCTGACGTAGTCCACGATGGCGGGGGTGGGAGTTCCCGGGGTGAAGAGCTCCCCGACCCCCATCTGACGGAGGGCCCGGATATCCCCCTCGGGGATGATGCCGCCCCCGAACAGGAGCACGCCTCCGAGCCCCTTTGTGCGCAGGAGGTCCAGAATCCTCGGGAAGATCGTCATGTGCGCACCGCTCAGGATGCTGATCCCCACGGCATCCACATCCTCCTGCAGCGCCGCCTCCACGATCATCTCGGGGGTCTTCCGGAGGCCCGAGTAGATGACCTCCATACCGCCATCCCGCAGGGCCGCCGCCACCACTTTGGCTCCCCTGTCATGGCCGTCCAGACCCACCTTGGCGACAAGGACCCTGATGCTATTCCGCATGCTCATGCCCCTCCCGGGCTGCAAGCTGAGACTGGAATTCCCGCAACCGAATATAGAACTTCGCCAGAGGAAAACCAACAACCGTATAGAAGCACCCCTCCACCCGAACGGCGAACACGGCGCCGTAGTCGTCCTGAATGCCGTAGGCCCCCGCCTTGTCCAGGGGAGATCCTCCCGCCACGTACTCCCGGATCTCCTCCTCCGGAATCTCCCGGAACGTCACCCGGGTGGACTCCACATCGGTCAGGAACGCCCCCGACCGGGCGTCCACAAGAGCAAAGCCCGTGTGAACGGTATGGGTCCTCCCGCTGAGCACACGGAGCATCCGGCAGGCCTCCTCGAATCCGGCCGGTTTTCCCAGCGCTGTTTCCTCCAGAACCACGATCGTGTCGGCCCCCACCACAATGGAATCCCCCACCCCGGGGGCCACCGCCTGCGCCTTGGCCAGGGCCAGGCGCATGGCGTTCTCCCCCGGAGGGGATATTCCGTCCAGGTCTTCACGGACGTCACTGGGAATCACGCGCACGGGGATTCCCATCTGCGCGAACAGGGCGCGCCGCCTCGGTGAGGCGGAGGCAAGCACGATGTCTTTCAGGAGATGCATGACACATGGGGAAAAAAAAAGCGACACGGACGTATCGCTTCAGGATCCCGAGAACCGGCGGGAAGGACGCTACCGGAACATCGCCTTGATGCTCCCCCACGTCTTCCGGACACTGCTCACGTCGTGCCGGACGGTGATGGGCCCGTACACCACAGGGCTCTGACCGGTATGAAACGTCACCCGCAACTGGTACTGGTAGATGCTCCCGGCAATCCGGAAAGCCGTCTCGTCCACGTACTCGTAGAGGGTGTTGTTCCCGCGCAGGGGCACCGTCGCCAGAGGCAGGAAGGATCCGGAAAGTCCTGACTTCCGTTCGAGCTCATACCGGCCGACGGTTCCCTCATCCTCGCTGACCCACCGCACCGTGATATTCACCCCGTCGCTCGTCGCGGAGAGCGTGCCGTCCTTCACAACTCCCGCCGGAGCCGCCAGGAACGGAAACGCAAGGATGAGGAGCAGAGCCGTGCTGCGTCTGATCATCGCCGGTTCACGATGGAGAGATTCCGATGACGCCCCAATATACCCCCCTCCCCGCTGAATGTCAAGCCGCGCATGAGGGGGTTCTCCCCTCACGCTGCTCTCGAGTGCGGAAGGCGGGACTTGAACCCGCATGCCTTTTGGGCGCCACCCCCTCAAGATGGTGCGTCTGCCAATTTCGCCACTTCCGCATATGGGGTGAGCGTGGATGGATTCGAACCATCGACCCTCTGCTTAAAAGGCAGATGCTCTACCCCTGAGCTACACGCCCACGCCCCCGCCCCCGGGATGCACGCCCGTCACCGGGCGTCCCGGGCCGGAGGGGGTTCGGGCTTAATATACGACTTCTTGTAGAGAATTCCCAGGGGGATCAGAACGCAATAGCCCAGCACCAGCAGAATCGGGGCAACCACAAGCGGCAGGGTTCCCTCCACGCTTCCCTCCGCCATGGCCAGATACCCCAGGATGGTGACACCGACTCCGCCGCCCATGATGAGGAAATTCGTCTTCCCGAGGGGCAGGGACTCATCCCTTCCCGCCCTGCGCCGCACATCCTTGCGTCTCACAACCTTCGCCATGATGCCTCCGCGTCCTTCAGAGGGCACTCCCCCCTCTAAATAAAAGCCCAGCGTTGGGGGGAACGCCGGGCTTGACCAGTTGCATACAACAGTCAGGGGAGAAACTGTTGTAACGGTCGGATGCTAATCTAAGGATTTCCACGTAATTGTCAAGGAAAAAATGCGGAATCTTCACGAACGGCCCCCCGGGGTTCGCACCACCCCGTCTGCGATTTTCACCACCCTGTCCGCCTTCCGGGCCAGGGGCTCGTTGTGGGTCACGACGACGAACGTGATGCCCCGACTCCTGCTGAGAGTCCAGATAAGCTCATGCAGGCCCTGGGCGTTGGCCGCGTCCAGGTTGCCTGAAGGTTCGTCCGCCAGCACCACGCGCGGGGTATTGATCAGGGCCCGGGCCACGGCCACCCTCTGCTGCTCCCCGCCCGAAAGCTTGGTGGGCTTCTCTCCCGAACGGTCCGCCATCCCCACCTCCCCCAGAAGGGCCCTCGCCTCGGGTTCCACCTCGGCCGGCTTCCTCCCTCCGATGAGGGCCGGCATCATGACGTTCTCCAGGGCGGTAAACTCGCCCAGAAGGTGGTGAAACTGGAATACGAAGCCGATGGTCCGATTGCGGAACCGCGCGACTTCATCATCGTCCAGGGAGAACACATCCGCCCCGTCGTAGAAAACCCTCCCCGCCGTGGGTCTGTCCAGGGTGCCCATGATATGCAGGAGGGTGCTCTTGCCCGCTCCGGAGGCCCCCACAACAGCCACGATTTCGCCCCGCTCCACCGCCATGGTCACACCCCGCAGGACATACAGCCGCCCGTCCGGCCGATCCTCGATCGCGAAAACCCGGGTGACCTCCTCCAGCCGGATGAGGGGTTCGCCCTGCGCCCTCCCTTTGGCGGCCGTTCTCATTCCCACCGGATGGCCTCCACGGGAAGAAGCCGTGCGGCCCGGCTGGCCGGATAGAACGATGCAAGAGAGCTGAGGAGCATGGAGGCCAGCCCGACGGCCAGGAAATCGGTCCACCGCACATCCACCGGAATCGCCGGGATGATATACACCGTGGGATCGAGCCGAAACAGATGGAATTCCGTCTGCAGGTGGCAGACCAGGAGTCCGGCCAGGATTCCCGCAACCGTTCCCAGTGATCCCACGAGGATACCCTCAAACATGAACACCCGCCGGATGCTGGAACGGGTGGCGCCCATGGCCTTCAGGATGCCGATATCCCTCCGTTTCTCGATGACCCCCATCGTGAGGGAACCCAGCACGTTGAAGGTCGCCACGCTGACAATGAGACACAGGATGACATAGGCCGCCCATCGCTCGATCTGCATGATCGAGTAGAGGTCGGCATGCAGATCATACCAGCTCATGACCGCATAGTCGGGCCCGAGCAGGGCCGCCAGACGCTCCCGAACGCGATCGGCGCCGCCGAAGTCCCGCACACGGAGTTCCAGACCCGAGACACCCGCCCCCGAACGGAAGAGCGACTGGGCCATCCCAAGATCCAGGTAGGCATACTGGGCGTCGTACTCCCGGTTGTTGGAGTCGTAGATGCCGCGCACAACCAGCCGCTGAGTGCGGGGGCGGCCGAACTGCACGAGCATTGCATCCAGCCCGACCGGGCTCACGAGGGTTACCTCCGTGCCCACCGTGGCGCCCAGCCGGTCCGCCAGGGCGATCCCGAGCACCAGACCCGTTCCCCCCCCGCCGGCCGTGTTGAACGACCCCAGCACGATCCGGTCCCGGACCCCCGAAACAGCACCCACGCTGGAATCCACAACCCCGCGCACATAGACCACCCTCTGGGCCCGGGAAGTCGTCAGCAGCGCCTTCCCGGCCAGAAACGGGGATGCCGCCACCGCACTCCCCTCCCGCGCCACCAGCCGCCCCACGCTGTCATCCAGGACAATCGAACGGCCCGCGGCCGGTTCGATCCGTATATGCGGGTCGAACCCCACAAGAACGCCCGTCACAACGCTGTTGAAGCCGTTGAACACGGACAGAACCACCACCAGGGCCCCCACTCCCACCGTGATTCCGATGACCGAGATCAGCATGATGACGTTGATGAAACGGAGCTGCCGCTTGCTCCGCAGATACCGCCGCGCGATGAGGGTCTCGTATCCCATCACCGGAGCCGGATTGCCTGCACGGGATCCAGACGCGCCGCCAGAAGGGCGGGCACGAACGAGCTGGCCAGGCAGAGAGCCATGCTCACTGCCGAGACAATGAGGAAATGCTCAGGCACGAGGAGAACCGGCACCGCGCTCATGAAGTAGATGTCGCTCGGAAGCGAGAGAATCCTCCATTCGAGCTGCGCGGCGCACACCAGCCACGCCAGCAGATTGCCCGCCACCGTTCCCACCAGGCCGATCGTCATTCCCTCCCGGAGGAAGATCCGGGTCACCCCCCACCGCGTGGCACCCATCGAGCGCAGAATGCCGATCTCCCGCGCTTTCTCCAACACCATCATGAGCAGGGTGCCCACGATGTTCACGGTGGCCACCGCGATGATGAGGCCCAGGATGATGGGAACGGGCTCCTTCTGGAGACTGATCCACTGGAAGAGGTTGCGGTAGTTCTGGAACACCGTCCGGCCGTAGTGGGGATACCCCAGGAGCGCCTCCGCCCGCTCGGCCGCCCTGGCGGTGCTGGCGCTGTCCGCATGGGTCAGCAGGATGTCGTATCCCGTCACCGCGTCCCCCGTCTGAAACAGGATCTGTGCATCCTCCAGGGTTGTGTAGGCGTAGACGTCGTCGTATTCCGCCATCCCGCTCTCATACAGCCCGCACACGTGGAACTTCCGGGCCCTCATGGTGGCCGGATCCAGGGCCTGCCCCATACCGAAGACGACCGCCGAGTCGCCCACCTTCAGGTCCAGTTTCCGGGCCAGCTTCCTGCCGATCAGCAGCCGGGGCATGTCCCCTGCCTGGCGCGACACGTCCAGGGAACCCTCCACCAGGTAGCGCCCGGCGGCTGTCACGTCGCGGTCCGGGGTGATCCCTTTCAGCAGAATCCCGTCCACCGAAGAGGCGGAGCGGATCAGGGCCTCGCGGGCCACGAAGGGGGCGGCCGCCTCCACCGTGGGGATGCTGTCCCGGAGGATTCTGAGGGAGCGCTCAAAGCCGGGGAGAACCGCGTTCTGGTACCCCTGGACCTGGACGTGGCTGGTGAATCCAATCACCTTCTCCGTGATCTCCCGTTCGAAGCCGCCCAGCACCGCCAGGGCGATGATCAGGGAGGCCGTCCCGAGCATCACCCCGAGAATGGCGATAACCGTGATGAACGAGAGAAATCCGTGATGCTGGCGCGAGCGAAGGTAGCGGCGCGCTATGAAGCCCGTATAGGACATCCCCGCCTACGAGGCTCCGCCGGATCCGGCGTCCAGGAGAAACGCCCGGATGAACTCGTCCAGAGAGCCGTCCATCACTCCCTGCACGTTGGACGTTTCCACACCGGTCCGATGGTCTTTCACGAGGTTGTACGGATGGAACACATACGAGCGGATCTGGCTTCCCCACTCGATCTTCTTCTTGGTGCTCTCCACGGCGCTGCGACGCGCCTCCTCCTCTTCCTTCCGGCGCTGATAGAGCTGGGACTTGAGCATGCGGAGCGCGCGCTCCCGGTTCTGGAACTGGGAACGCTCCTGCTGGCAGGCAACCACGATGCCGGTGGGGACGTGGGTGATCCGGACCGCGGTCTCCACCTTGTTGACGTTCTGTCCGCCCTTTCCTCCGGAGCGGTAGGTATCGATCTTCAGGTCGGCGGGGTTCACCTCGATCGCCACATCATCTTCCATCTCGGGATACACGAAGACGGAGGCAAACGAGGTATGCCGGCGGGCGTTCGCGTCAAAGGGAGAGATGCGGACCAGGCGGTGCACTCCGTTTTCCGCCTTCAGGTATCCGTAGGCGTGCCGTCCCACAACCTCCACGGCGGCGCTCTTGATGCCGGCTCCGTCTCCGTCCAGCCGGTCCACCAGCGAGGTCCGGTACTGTTTCCGCTCGCACCATCGGAGGTACATGCGGAGAAGCATTTCGGCCCAGTCCTGGGCTTCGGTTCCGCCGGCCCCCGCGTGAATCACGAGAATACAGTTCCTCTCGTCATCCTCGCCCCCCAGCATGTTGCGGAACTCCAGCTCCCCCATCCGGCGCTCCGTCTCGTCGAGATCCCTGTCAATCTCCGGGGCGAAGGACTCCTCCCCGGATTCCTCGGCAAGCTCGATGAGGGCCGCGCTCTCCTCCAGCCTCGCCCGGAGCCCGTTCCAGGCATCGACCCACTCCCGCACCCTCGTCAGATCCTGCATGGCCTTCTGGGCCGACACGTTGTCGTCCCAGAAGCCGGGGGCCTCGGTCTTCCGCTGGAGGTCCTCCAGGACAGCCTCGCGCCCATGGATGTCAAAGATACCCCCGGAGAGCCCCGAGGCGCGTGCGCAGCCCCTCCAGGTGGTTTTTCTGATCCTCCAGCATCGCCGGCTGCGTCCTCTCAGAGTTTCTCGTCCGTGTCCAGCTCCATCCGGAGCATGGCGCCTGCCAGGGTTTTCCCCTGTGCATCGTTCTTCAGGGACCGGGTTCCCCCGCCTCCCAGGGCCTTCGGCAGCAGGAAGTTGAGCGCCCAGAGGTTCGGCAGCTCGTAGCGCACCACGGGCCCGAAAGCGATACCCCGGAAGTGCTCCTGAACCCTTTCGGCGGTGAGATGCCGTACGAGCAGCGGGTAGTACTCTTCTTTCCGGGCGATCACCCCCACGTTGGCCGTATCCCCTTTGTCACCCGATCGCGCGTGGGCTATTGCCAGCAGGCGTATCCTCATGCGGACACCTCCTCCACCGCCACCTGCGGGCTGACCGCCTCTTTGGGGATGAGCGCGGGCCAGAATGCCACCACCTCGCTCGGCTTCGGCCTCCCCCCCCCAAACCCCGTCACACCGGGAGGCCCTGTCAGGATGAGGGGAGCGATCTCCATGGCGAACCGCTCCACCGAGGCGCGGTCTTCCCCCCGCACACCCACCCGGAGCACCACCTCATCCGGCTCCGGGGCGGACGACGAGAGAGGTCCATGGCACGAATCGTACCCCAGGAACTCGGTCCGTATCTCTTCGAACCGGAGGTCCAGGGCGTCCAGCCGCGCCCGGAGGATGGCGTCCGCCCGGCGGGCCTTCTCCAATGCATCGGGCCATGCGTAGGTGAGGGACCCCACGGCGAGATACCCGTCCCGGTAGGACATGGAGACCTTGTAGGAAGCGGGGGCGGGTCTGCCCCCCACGCCGGACACCCGGACCCGGTCGGGTCCATCCTCCCCGAGACGAATCGTCGTGAAGTCGGCGATGCAGTCGGGCGTGATGTAGGAGGCGGGGTCTCCGATCTCGTACAGGAGCTGCTCCTTGACCGTCTGCATCGAAACCCGCCCTCCCGTCCCCTCGTGCTTGGTGATGACCACCTGGCCGTCGGGGTAGGCCTCTGCGATCGGGAATCCTATCCGGGCGGGGTCGGGAACGGAGCGCCAGTCCGCCGAGAAGTTCCCTCCGCTTGCCTGCGCGCCGCATTCCAGAATATGCCCCGCCACGGTGCCTGCGGCCAGCAGGTCGGTGTCCGCAGCCTTCCACCCGAACTCGTGCATCATGGGGGCCAGGGTAAGGCCCGTATCCGTCATCCGCCCCGTGATCACGACGTGCGCCCCCTCAGCGAGAGCCGACACCACGGGACCCGCCCCGAAGTAGACATTGGCGCTCAGGAGCCGCCCGCGCACACCCTCCAACGCCTCCCCTGTTTCCATGTTCTCCAGGCCGATGCCCCTGTGCGCAAGCCCATCCAGACGGTGGAGGATATCGTCGCCGGTCACCACACCGACCCGGAGCCCGCGGAACCCCCGGGCCCGGGCCCAGCGGAACAGGGCCTCCCGGCAGCCCTCCGGGTTCACCCCTCCCCCGTTGGTAATGACCCTGATGCCTCTCTCCATGCAGGTCGGGAGGATCTCGGCCAGGATATCCACGAGGTCCAGGGCGTAGCCGGCAGCGGGGTCCCGTTTCCGCTGCTTCTGCATGATGGACATCGTGACTTCCGCCAGGAAGTCCATCACCAGGTAGTCCACCGGACCTTTCGAAACCTGGTCCATGGGGGCACGCCGAAGGTCCCCCCAGAAACCCTGCCCTGAAGCCACGCGGATGAGACTCTTCATCCGGTTTTCTCTCCTTCCGCCCGGGGAGGCCGGAGACCGATGTGGAGCTCCTCCAGCTGGCGGGGGTCCACCTCGCCGGGGGCATCGTCCATCAGGGAAACAGCCCTGGTCGTCTTCGGGAATGCAATCACGTCCCGGATGGACTTCATCCCCGCCAGGAGCATCACCAGGCGGTCGAAGCCGAAGGCGATCCCCCCGTGGGGAGGGGCGCCGTACCGGAAAGCCCCCAGGAGAAACCCGAATTTGCGGCGGGCCTCCTCGGGACCGATCCCCAGGGCCCCGAACATCCTCTGCTGGAGATCGGCGTCGTGGATGCGGATGCTCCCCCCTGCGACCTCGGTCCCGTTCAGGACAAGGTCATATGAGCGCGCGCGCACCCTCCCCGGCTCCGAGTCCAGGAGTCCGATGTCGTCGGGATGCGGTGCCGTAAACGGGTGATGCACGGCCACATGGCGGCCCTCCTGGGGGCTCCACTCCAGAAGGGGAAAATCCGTCACCCAGAGAGCCGCGAACCGGCCCTCTTCCACCAGCCCCAGACGCCTGCCCAGCTCAAGCCGGAGGCCTCCCAGGGTAGCATAGGTGGTCTCCGAAGGGCCCGAAACGAGCAGGATCAGGTCCCCCGTTGCGGCACCCATCGCCCCGGCCATGCGCTCCAGCAATGGCTTCCCCGTGAACTTCCCGATGGGGGATTCGGGGCCTTCCTCCCCCATCCGGACGTGGGAAAGTCCGGCCGCTCCCGAGTTCCGGGCGCTCTCACCCAGAGCATCAAGCTGGCTCCGGGAGAAGCCCGCTCCCCCGGGCACAACCAGACCCGCCACCACCCCCCCCTGGCGCACGGCGTCGGTGAACACCCTGAATCCGCATCCGTCCACGAGTGCACTGACCGTGGTGATCGCAAGACCGAACCGGGTGTCCGGTTTGTCCGTCCCGTAGGTCTCCAGCGCCTCCCGGTAGGTCATGCGGGGGAGGGGAAGGCGCATCTCGAGTCCCCTGGTCTCCTTCAGGAAACGGGCGAGGAGCCCTTCGGCAAGCTCCTGGACGTCCGCTTCCTCCACGAAAGACATTTCCACGTCAATCTGGGTGAACTCCGGCTGCCGGTCTGCCCGCAGATCTTCGTCGCGGAAGCAGCGCACGATCTGCACATAGCGGTCCAGCCCGGCCACCATCAGGATCTGTTTGAAGGTCTGCGGAGACTGCGGCAGGGCGAAGAACCTGCCTGGAAGCACCCGACTGGGGACGAGGTAGTCCCGCGCCCCCTCGGGGGTGCTTCGCGTCAGCATCGGTGTTTCGATCTCGAGGAATCCCCGCTCGTCGAAATACCGGTGCGCAATCTGGTACATCCGGTGCCGGAGCACGAGGTTCCGCTGCAGCGCGGGGCGCCTCAGGTCCAGATACCGGTAGCGAAGCCGGAGCTCCTCTCCGGCATCGGTGTCATCCGATATTTCGAAGGGGGGCGTCTCCGCCTTGCTCAGGATCTGGAGGTCCGTGGCTGCCACATCCACCTCGCCCGTGGCCATCCCCGGGTTGACCGCCTCCGGAGGCCGGAGTTCCACCACGCCGGACACGGAGACGACGAACTCGCTCCGCACGCTCCCGGCCAGCTCGTGCAGGTGCGGGTCCCGGAGCGGATTGAACACGACCTGCGTCAGGCCGTACCGATCCCTCACCCTCACGAAGATGAGCCCCCCCAGGTCCCGGCGGCTCTCGATCCAGCCGTTGAGGGTCACCTCAAGCCCCTTGTGGGAGGACCGCAGCTCGCCGCAGGTATGGGTGCGCTTTCGAAAGAGGGGCATGGGAGATCCTCGCGAGGCTACCGGATCGTCCGCCGGAGCTTCCGCTTCAGTTTGTGAATCTGCTTCCGGGCCGCCCGCTGACCCGCATCGTCCTTTCGGGCGAGGGCCTCATCCCGGACCCCCTTCATCTTCCGGATCTCCGCCTTGATCCCCGATTTGTTGATGCCGACGGCTTGGTGGTGCGCGTGGGCCTCGATGCCGAGGGCCTTGCAGAGGGCCGGCAGGAGCTTGTCCTTGTGCATCGTGGCCACGCCCTTCAGCTCCTCGTGCTCGATCTCCTTGGCGATCTCCCGGAGCCGGGCCACCGTCATCTCCTTGAGCTGCTCGAACGTATAGTTCATGCCGAACTCCTTTGGAACTGGTTGCTGTTGTGGAGGAGAATCCCGGGCACGGGGAGCCGGAATGCCACGGCCGACCTGTGTGCGGGACCGGAGGGAATATACCGCCCCGGGACCCAGGATGCAAACCCCGGGTTTCTGCGGGGGCGTCAGGCGGGATGGGGGCGCGACGCTTCCAGAGGGGGGAGGACCGCCTCGATCCGTTCCCGCTTCCTCTCCAGCCAGGGAGGCAGACGGGGGGAGCGGCCCAGCTCCCCGGGGGGCTCGTCCACACAGAAGCCGGGACCGCGGGTTGCCGTCTCGAAAAGAACCCCTCCCGGCTCATGAAAGCAGATGGAACGGAAATGGATGCGGTCTCTCACTTCGCTTACGGCGGATCCGGCATGGAGGAGCCTGCTCCGCCGGAGGGCCTGCGCATCGGCATCCGCCACAGCCCAGGCACAACGGTGCACGGAGCCCGCCCCCTGCCGTCCGGGACCACCGGTCTCCGAGGGCGCAAGCTCCACGACGACGCGTGGCCCCTCCCCCTGCGGGGAGAACCGCTCGACCCACGGGCGGTGCCGCTCATCATCGAACGGGAATCCCCCCTATTGCTTCGCGAACTCGAGCAGCAGGGTGATCTCCACGTCCTTTCCCACAACCAGACCCCCCGTATCCAGCGTGCTGCTCCATTTCACCCCGTAGTCGAAGCGGTTGATGGTGGCACTTGCTCTGTACCCTGCTTTCGTGTTCCCCCAGGGGTCCTTGACGCTCCCGGCATACCGGGTGGCGAGCACCACCGGCCTCGTGACGTCCCGGATTGTCAGGTCCCCGGTGATCTCGTAGGTGTCCTTTCCGGTCTTCTTGACGGCGGTGCTCCGGAACCGGATGGCCGGAAAGGCCTCGGCGTTCAGGAAATCATCCCCGCGCAGATGGGCATCCCGCTTCTCGTCATCCGTGTTGACGCTGGCGGTCTTGACGGCGGCTTCGATCCGGGCGCCTGTGAGGTCATCTCCCTGGGTGGTCATCGAAACGTCGAAATCCGTGAATCGGCCGGACACCTCCGCAATCACGAGGTGGGCCACCGTGAACTTCACGGAGCTGTGGGACCTGTCTATCTTCCAGGCGGTCTGTGCAACGGCGGGGCTCGCCGCCATGGCGAGGATCCCCGGAAGGAGGATCAGCTTGTTCATGGATGCTCCAGCAATGATGGGCGTATCGTGACGGGGGGGCGGAACACCTCCCGGCTACAGAACACCGGGAGGGTCAGGGAAGTTCTCACCCGGGACCCCGCGGCGGAGCCCCGCGGGGTTCCGGGCGGGGATGCTCAGGCGGGGAGGTGCGGGAGGAGGCGTTTCATCAGTTCCTTCTTCGGGATGGCACCGATGACCTGCTCGACCACCTTGCCCTCCCGGAACAGGAGGAGCGTGGGGATGCTCCGGATGCCGAAGCGCAGGCCGACCTCCTGGCACGCGTCCACATCCACCTTCGCCACCTTCAGTTTCCCGGCGTACTCGGAGGCGATCTCTTCCACCACCGGGGCGATCATCTTGCACGGACCGCACCAGACCGCCCAGAAATCCACAAGCACGGGGATGCTCGATTGCAGGACCTCACTGTCGAAATCCTTGTCCGTCAGCTCCAGGGGTTTCATGCATTCCTCCTTTTCCTATGCGTGTACTGTGACGCTTCCCGGCCCCAGCATCCGCCGCGCCTCCGAAAGAAACGCCTCGCTGGGCTCCACGGTGAAATCCCGGGCCTGGAACATGCGGGTTGCCCCCGGGCCCACGACGCGCAGAAAGCAGGGACATCTCCCCCTGTTCTGCTCCATCAGCCGGCGCAGGTCAAGGATGGTCGCTTCCTTCACCTCGCTGAGATCGATGGAAAGGAGGACGCTCCGCGCAAACCGGGCGCGCACCTCCTCCAGCGGATACGCCTCGGACACCAGAATCCTGAGCGCATCCCCGTTTGCCTCCCCTTTGCCCACCACCATGACCATCGCGTCATTCCGGAGGACCGACCCGTACCGGGCAAAGGGATCACTGAAGACAATCGCTTCCCCCCGCCCCGTAAAATCCTCCAGCGTGATGAAGGCCATCTTCTTCCCCCTCCGGTCATTCTTCGTCCGGATGGCGGCCACAATGCCGCAGGCGCGCACCGGCGCCCCGTCCCGGAGAGGACCCGGGTTTCCCAGCCGCACCGTCGAGAATGCCTCGATCTCCTCCCGGAACCTGAGGAGGGGATGCCCCGAGACGTAGAACCCCATCATGGCCTTCTCCCGGGTCAGCTTCTCCGACTCGGGCCAGGGATCGGCACCCGCCAGGGGGGGAAACGCCTCCGCCGGGGTCCGTGCCCGCGCGGGAGCATCGAAGAGGGTGGACTGGCCCTGCACCCTGCCGCTCTGCACGCTCTGTCCGTAGGTGACGGCCCGGTCGATGTTCTCAAAGAACCGGGACCGGTGTCCCTCCAGCGAATCGAAGGCGCCGGCCTGGATCAGGCTTTCCAGGCATTTCTTGTTGACCAGCCGGAGGTCCACCCGCGCGCAGAAATCAAAGAGATTGCGGAAGGGGCCTTCCCGCACCCGGGCGTCCAACACGCTCTCCACGGCTCCCTCCCCCACGTTCCGGATGCCGCAGAGCCCGAAGCGGATGGCACCGCCTACCACCGTGAAATCCTTGCCGCTTTCGTTCCCATCGGGAGGCAGCACCTGGATCCCCAGTTTCCGGCAGTCATCGATGAGAGCAACAATCTTGTCGGTGCTCCCCATCTCGGAGGAAAGAGTGGCCGCCATGTATTCGGCGGGATAGTGGGCCTTGAGCCAGGCCGTCTGATATGCCAGGACCGAATAGGCAACGCTGTGGGATTTGTTGAACCCGTAGGAGGCGAACTTCTCGATGAGCTCGTAAATCTCCACCGCCTTCTCCCGCGGTGTCCCCTGCCCCACCGCCCCCTCAATGAAATCATCCCGCATCCTGGCCATGCGGAGCTTGTCCTTCTTTCCCATGGCGCGCCGCATCTCGTCGGCCCGGGCGAGGGTGAAGCCGCCGATGTCACTGGCGATCTTCATGACCTGTTCCTGATACACGATGACGCCGTAGGTCTCCCTCAGAATCGGTTCCAGTTTCGGGTGCGGATACGAGATCCTCTGCTCCCCGTGCTTGCGGGCGATGAAGTCTCCGATCATGTCCATCGGGCCGGGGCGATACAGCGCATTCATGGCCACCAGGTCGGAGAGGCAGGTCGGGCGGAGCTTGCGCAGCCAGTCCTGCATCCCCGAACTCTCGAACTGGAAGACGGCCACCGTCTGGCCCCGGGCAAACAGGGCGAATGTCTCCGGGTCCTCCTCGGGCAGCGCCTCGGGGTCCACCTCGATTCCGTGGTTGGCGCGGATCATGGAAACGCAGTTCTTGATGACCGAGAGGGTCCGGAGCCCCAGGAAGTCCATCTTGAGCAGCCCGGCCGCCTCCAGATGCTTCATGCTGTACTGCGTCATCAGCTCCGTCTGGGGCGTCTTGTAGAGGGGGACATAGTCGCTGATGTCCCCGGGGGCGATCACCACACCGGCCGCGTGCATCCCGGCCCCCCGGTTCATCCCCTCCAGCACGAGGGAGGTGTCCACCAGGGTCCGAATCCTGGCATCCGCCGATTCCCTCAGCTCCTTCAGCTCCGGAATCGTTTCCAGCGCGCTCCGGAGGGGCCTCACCTTGCCCAGCTCCACCGGGATCTGTTTCGTGATCCCCTCGACGTATCCCACGCTCAACCCCAGGACCCTCCCCACGTCCTTCAGCACAGCCCGGGAGGAGAGAGTCCCGAAGGTGATGATCTGCGAGACGGAGTTCTGTCCGTACTTCCCCCGCACATACTCAATCACCCTGTCCCTGCCGTCGTCCGCGAAATCAACATCGATATCGGGCATGCTGACCCGGTCCGGGTTCAGGAAGCGTTCGAACAGGAGCCCGTGCCGGATCGGGTCCACGCTCGTGATCCCGAGAGCGTAGGAGACGATGCTTCCCGCGGCGCTCCCCCTCCCGGGCCCGACGGGGACCCCCATGCGGCGGGCGGCATTGATGAAGTCCTGGACCACCAGGAAATACCCGGCGTATCCCATCTTTCTGATGACCGCCAGTTCCTGCTCCAACCGGGCGGTCAGATCGGGGCCGGGTTGGGGATACCTCCGGGTGAACCCCTCCCGGGCAAGACGCTCCAGGTAGTCCTCGGGTGTGCACACCCCCGACTCGGGGGGGATGGGAAAGGCCGGCATATGGCTCGTCTTCAGGTCCAGCTTCACGTCACATTTTTCGGCGATCTCCAGAGTCGATCGGATGGCCTCGGGGAACGCTTCAAACAGGCGGTGCATCTCGGCGCCCGACTTGAAGTATACCTGGTCCGTCTGATACCGGAGCGTCGTGTAGTCCTCTATCGTCCCGTTGGTGGCTTCCGGAATCAGAAGGAGAATGTTGTGGGGAAGGGCGTGTTCGGGCCGGATGTAGTGGACGTCGTTGGTGGCCACCAGGTGAAGGCCCAGATCCCTCGCCAGCTTCGGGGCCTTCCGCCTCACCACGGCCTCGCTCTCCAGGCCATGATCCTGGATTTCCACGTAGAAATCCTCCCCGAAGATCCCTTTGTAGATCTCCGCGGCCTCGTACGCCAGCTCATCCCGTCCGGCAATCAGGTGGGCGGAAATCACGCCCCCTGCACAGGCGGAGGTGGCAATCAGGCCCTCCCGGTAGCGCATCAGGAGCTCGGCATCCACCCTGGGCTTGTAGTAGTATCCCTCCGTGTGGGCCAACGAGGTAAGGCGGACCAGGTTCCGGTATCCCGTTTCGTTCCGGGCCAGCAGCAGCAGGTGATGGTACCCCGCCCGCTTCTTCGTTCCGTCCGCTTCCTGCGGGCTCCGGTCGAAGCGGCTCCCCCTGGTGACGGCATAGGCCTCCATCCCGATGATGGGCTTGATGCGCGCCTCTTCCGCCTTCTTGTAGAATTCAAGGGCTCCGAACAGGACACCGTGGTCGGTGAGGGCAACGGCAGACATGCCGTTGTCACTGGCGGCCTTCACCAGATCCTCGATCCGGCAGGCTCCGTCCAGGAGACTGTAGTGGGAGTGTGCGTGCAGGTGTACGAATTCAGCCATCGCAGTAGTTGCGCGTCGTGTCGGGCGCGGGCAAGCTGATGGTATGCACCGAGGGATGGAAAATCAAGACCCGAACGAGGTTACTTTTGCACATCTTGTCCAGAAGGGAAAGGGACGCGCGGCTCCTCTTCTCACAGAGGGGATGAGCCATCAGGCGGAAGGGGCGGCTCTCTCGGCAGATCCGTGCGCCCCCGCAAGCTTCATGCGAGGTTGAGTACCAGCAGTTTCAGCTCCGTCATTCCCTCCATGGCATACCGGATGCCCTCCCGTCCGAATCCGGAGTCCTTGATTCCGCCGTAGGGCATGTGGTCGATCCTGTATGTCGGAACGTCGTTCACCACCACGCCTCCCACCTCCATCTCCCCGTATGCCTGGAAGGCCCGCCGGATATCGGCGGTAAATATCCCGGCCTGGAGGCCGTAACACGAGTCGTTCACAAGGGCAATGGCCTCCTCCATCGTGTCAAAGGGCGCGATGGTCACCACGGGAGCGAAGACCTCCGCGGAATGCACCTTCATCTCCCGGCTCACATGCGAGAGGACCGTGGGGTGCAGAAGGGCCCCTTCCCGCGTTCCCCCCGCAAGGAGCCGCGCTCCCCCCCCGAGGGCCTCCCGTACCCATTCCTCCGCCTGCCGGGCGGCCTTTTCGTCGATCATGGGGCCCACCACCGTCTTCTCATCCCCGGGATCCCCCACGGCAAGGCAGGCCACCGAATCCAGCAATCGGCGCTCGAATTCGGCATACAGGGCGCGGTGGACGTAGATCCGCTGGACCGCAATGCACGATTGCCCCGCATTCCCGAACGCCCCCGGAAGGATCCTGCCGATGGCGAAGTCCAGATCTGCCGATTCATCCACCACGACCGCGGCATTTCCCCCCAGCTCAAGCACGATCTTCTTCTTCCCGGCCCGGGCCTTGAGGTCCCAGCCTACCCCCGGACTTCCTGTGAAGCTGATAAGCTTAACCTCCGGCGATTCAATAAGTTGCCCCATCTCAGCTCCCGGCCCGGGGAGGACACTCAGTGCCCCCGGCGGCAGTCCACTTTCGTGGATGATCGCCCCCAGCAGGAGTGCCGTGAGGGGTGCCGAGGAGGAGGGTTTCAGGAGCACCGTGTTCCCCACCGCAATGGCCGGGGCCACCTTGTGCGCCACCAGGTTCAGTGGGAAGTTGAAGGGGGTTATGGCCGCCACGGGACCAAGCGGAAACCGCCTGAGGATCCCCGTGCGGGAGCGGGAGTGGGGGGCCAGATCCAACGGAAGCACCGACCCTTCCATCCGGGTGGCTTCCTGGGCCGCGGTGCGGAATGTGAAAACGCTCCGATCCACCTCGGTCCGGGAATAGGAAATGGGCTTCCCCGTTTCATCGGTGATGGTGCGGGCAAAGCACTCGGCGGAGGCCTCCACCTCCGCCGCAATCCGGTTGAGGATTCCTGCCCGCTCATATGCCTGAAGGAAACGGGTCTTCCCGAAGGCCTCCGCGGCCCCGCAGACCGCATCCCGGATGTCCTCCCCCGAGGCCAGGAACACCTCCGAGGCCGTGCGGCCGTTCCAGGGATTGCGGACGGTGACCCTGCGGTCCGATTCCAGCCAGCGCCCGCCGGCAAGAAACCTCTGTGCCGACACTGGTTGCCTCTCAGCCCGTGAGCCGGATCAATTCCCGGACTGCCAGGTCCGCGTCCAGGAGCGAGCGCTCGCCGGACTTCCTTTCCTTGATCTCCAGTTTCCCAGCGGCCAGGTTCTTCTCGCCGATGATGAGCTGATAGGGCATCCCCAGCAGGTCCGCATCCTTGAACCGGAAACCCGGTGAGACGTCCTTCCGGTCGTCATAGAGCGTCTCCACGCCTGCAGAGGTCAGCTCCCCGTACAGCCGCTCCGCCGTCTCCAGCACGGCCGGGCTTTTCGTGACGGGAAGGAGATGCACCTGATAGGGGGCCAGCGCCCGGTCCCAGATGATTCCGTTCGCGTCGTGGCTCTGCTCGATGTGGCAAGCCACGATGCGTTCGATGCCGATGCCGTAGCTTCCCATGATGACCGGCCGGGCGGCTCCCCGTTCATCAAGGAACGTGACCCCCAGAGCGTCGGAATACCTGGTGCCCAGCTTGAAGATATGCCCCAGCTCGATGGCACGCGTGATGCGGAGCGTGCTTTTTCCGTTCGGGCTGGTCTCCCCCCCCTGCACCGTGCGGAGGTCTGCGTATGCCTCCACGCGGCAATCCCTCTCCAGATCGATGTGCGCGATGTGGTAGTCGTTCCTGTTGGCCCCGCTGGTGAGGCCCGAGGCGCCCTGCAGGCGCCGGTCCGCCAGGATCCGGAAACCCTCCAGACCCACCGGACCGATGGACCCGCCGTCGGCCCCCGTCAGCTCCCGGAGCTTCTCCCCTTCCACCTGCCGCACGGGCAGCCCCAGCAGGGAACTGAGCTTGGCCTCATTCAGCTCGTCGTTCCCCGCCATGAGCACCAGCACGGGAGCATCGCCCGCCCAGTACACCACCGACTTCGCCAGCCGGAGCGGGTCCACTCCCAGAAACACCGAGAGCTCGTCGATCGTCCGGACGTTGGGGGTATGGATCTCCCGCAGCGCCTCCCCCGCGCCCGCGCATCCCACGGGAGGGACCAGGGAGGAAGCCACCTCCAGGTTGGCCGCATACGAACCATCCTCCGCCAGGGCAACCAGATCCTCCCCGGACTCGGACTCCACCATGAATTCCTGGGAGCCGGTTCCGCCCATGGCGCCGCTGGAAGCACCCACCACGAAGAACCCCAGACCGCAGCGCTCGAAGATCCGGCGGTAGGCCGCGTCGTGGAGCGCGTAGGAACGGTCCAGGGCTTCCCAGGAGGCATCCAGGGAGTAGCTGTCCTTCATGAGAAACTGCCTTCCCCTGAGTACTCCCGAGCGGGGGCGAGGCTCGTTCCGGAACTTGGTCTGGATCTGATACCAGATCTGGGGAAGCTCCTTGTACGAGGAGATATGGTTCCGGGCCAGCCAGCCGATGACCTCTTCGTGCGTGGGAGCCAGAACCAGCGCCCGGTTCTTCAGGTGAAACAGGGTGTCCCCGAAGGCCGCCACCCGTCCGGTCTGCTCCCAGAGATCCAGCGGGCTGAGGGCAGGAAGATGGAACTCCTGACCTCCGATCCCATCCATCTCCTCCCTCACCACCCGGGCCGCTTTGCGCATGGCCCGCTGTCCCAGAGGAAGAAAGGCGTACACCCCCGCCGCAAGCAGGCGGATCATGCCCGCCCTGATCATGAGCTGATGGCTGGGGATGACGGCGTCGGAGGGAATCTCCTTGACCGTGGGGATGAAGGCTCGGCTCATTCGCATGCGGAAAGGGGCTTTTGTTCCGTGATGATGGTGTGCCCTCGGGCAGATTCGAACTGCCGACCTGCGGTTTAGGAAACCGTCGCTCTATCCATTGCTGAGCTACGAGGGCCTATCGAAGTAAGGTAACAAAAGGGCGGACCCCAATCAACCCGATGAAGCGAGCCGCGTAAATCCGCGCGTACCCTCAGGCGGTTCCTTCTCCCCTGTAGAGTCCGTTCCGGCGGATGTAGGTTTCCACCGCCGGGGGCAGCATGTACCGGATGGACCTCCCCTCCCGCACCCGGCGACGGATCAGACGGGACTCGATGGCAATCTGCGGCACCTCCACCAGCTCCACGCGCCGGTCCCGGGAAGCCCCGGGAGGAAGGGCGTACCCGGGTCGTGCCATGACCACCACCCTGGCCAGCTCCAGGATGCCTTCGGGCTCCCGCCATGTGTGGAACTCCGCATAACCGTCCGACCCGAGGAGAAACAGCAGATCTGCGGAGGGATGGAGACCCCGGAACTGGCGAAGCGTATCCACGGTGTACGAGACCCCCCCCCTGGCCAGTTCCACCTCTGAAACGGAGAAAAAGGGATTCTCGCGCACGGCAAGCCGCAGCATCTCCATCCGGTGCCGGGCCTCCGGCAGCGCGAGGTCGCGCTTGTGAGGGGGCGCGGCCGTGGGAACAAAAAACACGCGATCCAGGGAGAGGCGCTCCCGAACGAACTCGGCCGCCAGGAGATGGCCGTGGTGCGGCGGGTTGAAAGTCCCGCCGAAGACGCCCAGGTTCATTCCGTTGTCTCCAGGGTAATCCGTGTCATCATGCACATGAGGCACCGATGGGTCCGCCGTGTCCCCGGCTCATCGCAGCATCCAGCACCCCCGGGCCATCCGCAGCCCCGGGCGGGCGGTCTCCCGTTCCTCTCACGCGAGAAGGTCCCGGCTCCGCCCAAGCCCTCCTACAGGAGAAGGCCGAAGGAGCGGAAACGCACACACCCCCGGAGCAGGGACCAGACATAGACTGCACTCACGGCAAGATACGCCGGAGACCCCGCCAGAGCCAGAGGCCGGAAGGCCTTCCCCCCTTCGTACCGGCAGCGGACGAGAACCCCTCCGGCAAACAGCACAACGCCCGAGGCCGCCGCGCCGCTCCGGTCCCCCGCGAGCAGGGAAACCGCACACCACAGGGCAGCCAGGAGGACCGGACCCGCCAGGTAGTGCATCGGGCGCCGGAGCTCCAGACCCATCACGTTCTTCACCTCGATCAGGCTCCGGTAGCGGAGGGGGTGGCGTCTGTACAGCAGAGGATCGAAATAGTACCGGCGGGCATGCCGCAGGGCCGCACCGAGGGTCCCGAACTGCACCGGGTGAGAGACCTGCACGTCGGCGGCCCAGGACCATGGAATCCCCCCGTCCAGAGCCCTGAAGCCGAAGTCGGCGTCCTCCCGGAAGTAGAGGCCTCCGCCCCCGTCGTAGAACTCCTCCGCATAGCCCCCCAGGGTCCGGAACACATCCCGTGGAACGAACAGATTGCACGGGATGAAGGAGGGCCGCGGGTGCCTCTCGAACCGCCGTACGGGGGCGCCGGTACCCTCCAGGAGAGTCTTCCCTTCCAGGATACAGGGGGGATTCCCCTCCAGATGCATCCTGGCCCTCTCGAGCCAGCAGGCATCCGGCACCACATCGTCTTCCGTGAACGCAAGGAATCGTCCCGCGGCCTCCCGTGCAGCGGCGTTGCGGGCCGCTCCCGGACCTCTCCCTCCCGAGGGAATCACCCGGAGGGGGAAGGGATAGGAGCGGAGGTCCAGTTCCCGCGCCGTACCGTCCGTGGACCCGTCGTCTGCAATGAGAACCTCGAACTGCCCGGGCGGCAGGGTCTGGGACTCGAGGGACCCCAGGCACCGGAGCAGAGAGCCCACCCGGTTCCGCGTGGGGATCACGACGCTGAAGAAGGGATTGTTCATCGCGCCCCCTCCCCTCCCAACATCATGCGGATCACCCTCCGGTGGCCCCGGATGGCCGAACGGGCGGCCCCCTGCCCGTCGCCTTCCGTCAGGGCGGCAGGGAGCCGGAGGAGGACGCGGAGAAGACTCCGCAGGATGAGAAGGGGGCGGATGAGCAGAAGCGGGATGCGGCCGTAGTGCTTCGCGTAGAAGGCAAGGAGAGAGCGGTGGTAGTGCACCAGCTTCGCCTCATCGTACAGGGACCCGGGGCCGCCCCCGTGGTGCAGAGCCCGGGAGGAGGCCGCGACCCAGACCTCTCCCCCCTTCTGTCTCATTCTGTAGCACCAGTCCGTTTCTTCGAAGTACATGAAGAACCTCTCATCCAGCATCCCCACCGACTGCATGGCCTCCCGGCGCACGAGCAGGCAGGATCCCTGCACATAGTCCACGCTCCGGGACCGATCCGCGGGAACATACAGCTCCCGGTGGCCGCCGAAGAGGCGCGTGCGGGGGAACATCCGGTCGAGCAAGAGGGCTTCCGAGAGGATGTTCCACCAGTTGGGAAAGCGGACGCCCGTCCGCTGGGGACTCCCGTCCGTGTTCCATAGGGCGGGCCCTGCGGCCCAGACGCCGGGCCGCGACTCCATGAATTCCACCAGGCGCTCCAGCCCATCGCCCAGGATCTCCGCGTCGGGATTCAGAAGGAGCAGGTAGCGTCCCCGGGCGATTCCCAGCGCCTGGTTGTTGGCCGCGGCAAAACCCCGGTTCTCCGCATTCACGATGACCCGGGCCGCCGGACACGCGCTCCGGGCCGCGGCGGCGGAACCGTCCGTGGAGGCGTTGTCCACCACCAGCACCTCCAGAGTCCGGTGTCCGGCTCCGCGCATGAGGGACCCCAGACAGGGCCCGATCCAGGGAGCGGAGTTCCAGGCCACCACGATGGCGCTCACATCAGTCATGACGCCGGAGTCCGACCATGCGTGCATAGAGACGGGAGGCCCCGTTCAAGGTCGCCGCAAGCGGCGATTCCCCCTCCATCACCTTGGAACTCATGAGACGGAGGACCGCCCGATCGCCCATGATGCGCTCCCGCCGGAGCGCGCGGCGTTCCTTCAGAATCCACCCTCCGTGGGTGGAAACCGAGCCGTAGGCCCGGAGGATGCCCCGCAGGGATTTCCGGCCCGCCAGCACGCTCAGCACCGTCTTTGCCGCCGCATCCAGGAGAAAGTAGGGAGACAACCGGACCAGTGTCTTTCCCTCGTAGAGAAGGAGGCAATTCAGGAGCCGGTTCCGCTCCTGGTAGAAGGTCACCTCCGGGGGGAACGCCCGCTTGGCCGAAACGCTCCCCCGATGGTACACAAGGGAATCCTGCGCCATCCGGATATCGTAACCCCGGAGCCGCAGGCGCCACGACAGGAACACATCCTCCTGGTAGAGGAAGAAGACCTCCGGGAAGGGAAGCCCCACAACCGACTTCCGGAACATCAGGGACGCCCCGCCGGCAAAGAAGACCATGCTGAGATCGGCGAAGTGCCGCATGATGTTGTACCCCGCGTAGTTGAGCGTCCCGTTCATCTCATAGAACCGGGCCGGAACCCCGTCGGTCACCACCCGGGATGCGGCCGCGCCCACATGCGGGTCGGCCATCGTCCTCAGGAGCCCGCCGATCCAGGAATCGGTTACCACGGTATCGTTGTTCAGGAGCACCACGTACTCCCCCCGGGCCGCCTCCACCCCCTGGTTGCAGGGTCCCGCAAAACCCCGGTTGGTCCTGTTGGAGAGAATGCGCACCCCGGGGAACTCCTCCCGGACCGAGGCGACGCTCGAGTCGGTGGAGGCATTGTCCACAAGAATCACCTCCAGATTCCTGTGGGGCTGGGCGTATACGCTCTCCAGACAGGGAAGAAGCACATCCCGGCCGTTGTGGTTCACGACCACGACGCTGACAAAGGGGTCCTGCGGATCTCCGGTTGCGTTCACCAGCAGAGGGCCATGAATGAATGCGTGTTCCGGAGTTCTCCCAGTTCCACCCTCCTCCCCTCCAGGACGACGCTGTCCCGTCCCCCCGCCTCGATGCCCAGCCGGCCTCCGGCTCTTCTTTGCGCCTTCATCCGGCGCCCGGTTTCGCTTCCGCTCTCCAGGGTGTTTTCAAAGATGTGGACGGAGGCGAAGTGACGCCGGAGAAGGCCCTCCAGCTCCGCATAGGTAAACTCCCGGAGGTGGAAGGGATTGGGGCTCTTCCCGGAGTCGGGCGAGGAGATCTCCTTGTTGGGAGTTCCAAGGAGCAGGATCCCGCCCCGCCTGAGCACCCGCCGCATCTCCGCCGCATTTGCCTCGGGATCCGGGAGGTGTTCGATGTTCTCCGAACTGCAGACCACATCGAAGGATGCATCCGCGAAGACCAGATGCCCGGCGTCCATCTGCTCGAAGAAAAGCCGGGAATCGGGAAAGGTCCGCCGGGCGTACGCAACTGCCTGGGGGGAATAGTCGATGCCCGTCACGCGGGCAGCCCCCGACTGGAGGAGATGGTGTGAACCGTAGCCGGTGCCGCACCCCACATCCAGCACCTCCCTCCCCTGCACGAACTGCGCCATGAAGCGGTACACCTGACGGTGCGCCTCGTAGTTCGCATCGGGCACCTCGGGACAGACTCTCTCTCCCGTATGCCGGTACGAGAACCGGTATCGGAGCAGTGCAGCCCTGCAACGCCAGAGGAGCTGTTCCAGGATTCTTCTCACGGGCGCCTCACGGGGGGGATTTCCGCCAGAAGGAACATGCGAACAGAAATGTCTTCCATGAGTAGCGGAGCATCGTGGAGGACCGGTCGGAAGGACCGGCCGCCCGGCGCGCGGCCCACAGCAGGGTGCGCAACGCCGACCCCACGCCCAGGAGCATCCTGTAGACGGGAACCGCACGCGGACCGTAGTGCTTCCGGAAGAAGCGCATCACGTCCTCGTGCAGGGCACGGAAAAGGCCGAAATTCCTGTTCAGGATTCCCACCGTTTTGCCCAGGTGGTGCATGACGCGGGCCGCGGGCACATACCAGATTTCGCGCCCGGCCTTGCGGAGGCGATAGCACCAGTCCATGTCGTTGTAGTAGATCCGGAATCCCTCATCCAGCAGGCCCACCTCCTGGAACACCCGGGTCCGCACCAGGAAGGCGGCGGCCATGAGGTGATCCACGCAGGCGGGTTTCCCGTAGTCGAATCCCCCGGCCTCTCCTCTCCCGAACACGGGGGACCGGGGGAAGATGCGGTCCAGAAAGAGCATGTCCCAGGCATGGGTCCAGAGGTCCGGGAATCCGCGCACGGAACGCTGGAGGGTTTCGTCGGGGTTGAGGAGCATCGGTCCGCAGGCCCCGGCCGCAGGGTGCGACTCCATGAACCCCACCAGGGTTCCGAGGGCCCCCGGCCGGACCTCCGTGTCCGAATTGAGGAGCAGGCAGTAGGTCCCCCTCGCCTGACGGATGCCGGCGTTGTTGGGGGCGGCAAAGCCCTCGTTCACCCGATTCTCCCTGATGATGACCCAGGGAAAGAGATCCCGCACCATGGCAACGCTGCCGTCGGTGGAGCCGTTGTCCATCACGATGACCTCCATGGAGGGGGCCCCGGGATCCGCAAACAGGGAGCGAAGGCACTCCCGGAGGAGATCCACCGTGTTCAGATTCACGATCACAACCGTGACAAGAGGTGAAGGCTCCATGCCTTACGGCTCCAGGGGAATGGGACGTCCCAGAAGGAGCCGCCGGACGCAGAGCGCCAGGATCAGGCCGTGCCTCCGCCTGCTGGCCCGCAGGGCGTCCCGATCCCCCCCCGGCCGGACCAGGAGCTGGAGGCTCCTCCCGCAGAAGGCCGCCACGGAGTTGCCCGCCACGATCAGGGCGGCGGCCAGGGCAGCCGGGAGGGAGGAACGGAACCGGAAGAAGAGCAGGAGACTCAGCGCCATCCGGGCTGCCAGCCACTCCTGGTCGGCCCGCTCGAACGTCCCTCCCCCTGCATGCACAACCCTGGCTTCGCCCACGCGGCCAAGCAGCCATCCGGCCGCACGGATCCGGTGGCACCAATCCACATCCTCGAAGAAGAGCCCGTATTCCTCCGCCATGAGTCCCACTTCCCGGATGACCTCTCTCCGGATGAGCATGCACGCCCCCGGGATCTGCTCCACGAGGGCCACCGGGCCCCGGTCCACCGCCCGGGATTCCAGCACCCCGCGCACAAGGAAAGGCCTCCTCCGGCTCCATGGTTCCAGGATGGTATGGAAGAAGAGCACCTGGAGCAGGCGGGGCAGTCGGCGGGCGTAGCCGCCCTGCACCCTCCCGTGCGCGTCCAGAAGCAGCGGCATGACGGCTCCCAGGGTCCGGTCCCCCCGGAGGGCGGCAACCAGAGTGCTGAGGGCCCCCGGCTGAAACACCAGATCGGGGTTGGCCACCAGGATGAACTCCCCCGAGGAGACCCTGATGCCCGCGTTTGCCGCCGCCGCAAAACCCCTGTTCTCGTGTTGCCGCAGGACCGTCACCTCCGGATAGCGGCGCCGCACAAAGGCCACGCTGCCGTCGGAGGAGGCGTTGTCACACACCAGGACTTCGGCCCCCGGCCCCCCCCCCAGGCCGCACCCGAGGGAGTCCAGGCAGGGGCCCAGGAAGCGCTCCCCGTTCCAGTTCACGATGACCACCGAGATATCCGTTTCCTGCCCGTGCGTCATGGAAAGATCCTGCTCTCAGCGGGATCCCAGCAGGGAACGGAGCAGGCGGCGGTCTGCGGCGTCCACCAGACCCGTCCGGAGGAGAGTCCCCGCATACAGACCCAGGAAAAGGCCTCCCGTGACCAGAAGACCGGCGGCAGAACCCGCGGGAAGAAGGGCCTTCCCTCCCGTCAGTTGCCACAGGAAACACGCGCCGCATACCGCCATGCCGGCTGCGGCCGGTCCGCCCATGAGACGCAGGGTCGTGCGCCCGGGGATCCCCGTCTCCCTCCCGAACCTGCCGAGGAAGAAGGCCGCGCCGATCACGAGGGTGAGGCTCGTCCCCGCCGCAATGCCCACCGGACCGAGGAGCAGGGCCGAGGCGGCCACCACGGGCAGGTTGAGGAGCGAGACCAGGATCCCGTACGATCTGTTGACGCGGGTGCGGTCCAGGGCCGCCGTCATGGAGCTTGCGGCCCCCGTCATGATGTTGACATAGTATCCGCAGGCGAGCGCCCGCACCAGCGGGGCGTGGACCGCGTACGCCTCCCCCATCCAGACGGCCAGGAGATCGGGGGCCAGCACGAAGACCAGGCCGAAGGCACCCGTGGCTGCGACGGCCAGGTACCGGGTTCCACGCCCGTAGAGCTCCGCCAGGAGCGCCCGGTCGCCTTTTGCATCCAGGTCCGAGAAGGCAGGAAGCAGGGCCGAAATCAAGAGGAACGAAGCCGAGCGGGCCGCGGAGCAGAGCCGGGCTCCCACGTCGTATCCCGTGGAGGCCAGATGCCCGAACATCCGGAGGGTGAGAATGCGGTCGGTCTGAAACACCACAATCTCCGCAAGCCGGCTGACCTGCATGTTCAGCCCGAAGGCAACCATCGACCGGGCCCGCTCCATCCGGACGAGAGAGGGGCGGATACGGACTCCCGGCAGGAGGCGGAAGGCCAGCACGGAGCAGGCCGCAGCATTCAGCAACATGGCCGCCAGATTGTTCACGACGAGCCCGCGCATGCCGTGCCCCCCCGCCAGCACGAAAACCGTTCCTCCGATGCTGCAGGCCTGGACCCCGATCGACACAAGGGCCTGCAGGTCCATCCGCTGGATGCCGGTCAGGACGGAGGTCACGGGGGAGGCGATGTTGGCCCCTGTCAGCACCGCAAGTCCCACCCAGAAAACGAAAAGGGCATCCCCCCGCAACCCGGCGGGGACGCCGGCAAGGGTCAGGATGGCGTCGTCCAGCAGCAGGGCCGCCGTCACCATGGCAATGCCCGCCGCCGCATACAACGCCGTTCCGGTGCTGAGGATCTCCCCCAGGGCGCGCATATCGCCGCGGGCATGATACTCGGCAATGTACTTCACAAAGGAGGTCCCTGCCCCCAGATCCATCAGCCCCACCCACGCGGTCAGGGCCCCCACGATGACCCAGACCCCCCCGTACTGCTCGGGACCCAGGGAAGCCACAACGAATGGAACCAGCACAAGGTTGGACAGGAAGGTGAACGCGTAGGCGGCGGAATACGCCGCCGTATTCCGCACGATCGTGCCGGGTTCTCCACTCATGGGCTGTGCTCGAATCCCGCCACGGCGAACAGGCGGAAATAATAGGCGGGGCGAAGGAGCCCGAGCCGCACCAGGAGCCGTCCCGCCAGCCGGATGGCCCTGTTCCGGAAAAGGGCCACGGGGTTGATTCCGTCCCCCGGTCTTACCTGAACGTGGGGGAAGTGGCGGAGCAGGAGGGCCCGGAGGGTCTCGGCCGTGAAGAAATTCCGGTGATCCAGGTCGGCGACATGCTCGAAGAGGAGCCCCTGTCTCTGCAGCTCTTCCATCCCTCCGCAGTGCGGCACCGTCACAAGGACATTCCGTCGGGTCACGCGGCGGGCCTCCGCCAGCAGGGCGTCCGGGTTCTCCAGGTGCTCCAGCACCTCGAACAGCAGAACCGAATCAAAGGACCGGTCCGCAAAAGGCAGGGGTCCCTCTCCCACCAGATGGGCATCCACCCCCCGGGTGCGCGCGGCCTGGACGTACCCGGGGTGGATATCGGCCCCCGTCATGGTGTAGCCCCGCAAGGAGAGATGGACACAGTAGTTCCCCGTTGCACAGCCAAGGTCCAGGATCTTCATCCCCGCATGGGTCCGCACAAACCGGATGAGTGAGTGTGCCACCGATGCCGGGGGGAATGTGGCATAGAACTCCTTCGTGTCCCGGAACACCCGCGCCCGGATCTCCCCGCCGATCATGTGGGTCTTTTCCCCCCCCTTCCGTCCAGGAGCCGGAATGCCCGCAGATCCCGGGTCACGGCCAGCAGCCGCACCAGGAGCACAGGCATCAGGCAGAGGGCGGCCCAGCGCCCGGCGCTCTCCCTGAAGTACAGCAGGATGTTCCTGTACATCTCCAGCCGGACCGCTAACGGCGCACGCCGCGTGGTCTGACACCCGCGGTGGGTGACGGCCGCTTCGGCCACATAGACGATCTTCCATCCGGCCGCGCGGATGCGCCGGCACAGGTCCACGTCGTTGTACAGGATGGCATATCGCTCATCAAAGAGCCCCGTCTGATCCACCACCGAGCGGCGCAGGAGAACAAACGTGGCGGCCGGCTGCTCCACCTCCTGGGTCCGGGTGTGGTCAAAACCCGCCATATTGTAGCGCCGCGCCAGCCGGTGGAGAGAGCAGTAGGTGAGCAGGGCATCCCGGAAGCGCGGGAGGCGACGAACCGAGCGTTGCACCGTTCCGTCCGTGTTCAGGAGCCGGCACGCCACCGCCCCTGCCTCGCGATGACGATCCAGATACGCGACCATGGCCCCGAGGGCGCCCTCCCGGACTTCCACATCGCTCCCCGCCAGGAGGATCATCTCCCCCTGCGAGGCCGCATATCCCTGGTTGTTGGCCGCGGCGAACCCCCTGTTGGCGGTGTTGCGCACAACCACCGCGCGGGGCCACTTCTCCGCCAGCGCCCCCGCACTCCCGTCCGTCGAGCCGTTGTCCACGACGATCATCTCCCAGGGGCAGGGAGGAGGATGACGGTGGAGGGAATCCACAAGGGCGAGGATCAACTCCCGTGTGTTCCAGGTTGCCGTAATCACGGAGACCCGTACCGGTGGATCTCCCCGGGCGGGGGACCTCACGCCCCGGCTCCCCCCTCGACCGGTCCGGGGCCTCCCGTGAGTTTTCGCACCCGGAGCACCCGGATGCGTCTCTGGCTCTTCTTGACGATGGCGAACGCCAACCCCCCGTGCAGGATTTCCTCGTGCAGCTCGGGAATCCTCCCCGCCACCTTGTTCACGAAACCGCTCACCGTTTCGTATTCCTGATCCGTCGGGATGTCGGCCTGAAAGCGCTCGTTGAAATCGCGTACCGGAATCCGGCCGTTCACCAGGAAAGACCCGTCGGCCACCGCCTCCACATCCTTCAGCTCTTCGTCGTACTCGTCGTGGATTTCTCCCACAATCTCCTCCACGATGTCCTCCAGGGTCACCAGCCCCTCCGTTCCCCCGAACTCGTCGATCACGATGGCCATATGCAGCTTCCGCTGCTGCAGCTCGCGCATCAGGCGGCTGATCTTGATGGTCTCGGGCACGAAGTACGCCGGGCGGATGACGTCCTGGATGAGAATGAGATTGCGGTGCTCCAGCAGCCCGAGGAGGTCTTTTGTGTAGATGACCCCGATGATGTTGTCGATCGTTCCCCGGTATACCGGCATGCGCGAGTAACCTTCCTCCAGAACGACCCGGACAATCTCGTCCCGCGGGGTGTCCACGTTCAGCGCCACCACGTCGGGCCGGGGGATCATCACTTCGCGCGCGGTGGTGTCGGTGAACTCGAAGACGCTCCGGATCAGCTCGTGCTCGGTCGAATCGATGACGCCGGTCTTCGTCCCCTCTTCCAGCATGAGCTTGAATTCCTCTTCCGAGATTCTGGACTCCGTGAACGTGGTCCGGTCCTTGAAGGGAGCCAGAAACAGGTTGCTGGCCCCCGTGAGGAGGGCGATCGGATGCCGGAAGACCGCTGAGAAGACATACACCCCGGAGGCCACCCGCAGCGAAACCGTCTCGGCAAACCGGAGGGCAAGGGATTTCGGCACCAGCTCCCCGAAGACAACCACAAGGGACCCCGTCACCCCCACCATGACGGTCAGAGATATCCAGTCGCTCCACTCCCGGATCCAGGCCACGGGGCCGGCCGCGAGAAGCGGAACCAGGTACTCCACACCCATGATGCCTCCCAGGCCGGAGGCCAGGATCACCGAGAAGACCATGCCCACATGGACGGCCGCCAGAAATCCCTCGGGGTTGTTCTGGAATCCCAGAACGACGGAGGCGCGCTTGTCTCCCCCGTCCGAAAGCTCCTGCATGCGGCTCTTGCGCGTGGCGAGAACAGCCACCTCGCTCGCCGAGAAGAAGGCCACAAGGGCCAGCAGGAACAGGATGCCCAGCAGCTCTATCCAGAACGGACTCATCAGACTCCTACCGCAGGATGAGAAGCTTGCGTGTCCCGACGAATCCGGGCGTCCGGAGGCGGTACCAGTACACCCCGCTGGCGAGACCCAGCGCTCCGGCGTCCAGAATCCGGCTGTGCATCCCCGGGGGAAGAACATCTTCCACCAGGGAAGTCGCTTCCCGTCCCAGGAGGTCATACACCCGGAGCGAGACCGGGGTGGGCTCGGGAACCGCGAATGTGATGGTCGTCGTCGGGTTACAGGGGTTCGGGTGGTTCTGGAAGAGCTCCCAGCCCCCGGGAAGGTGCGCCGAGCCAGCCACCGCCGTGACCACCGTATCCCGGTAGTCGGCGACCCTCAGGTCGTCAAAGTAGAAGCCGTCCCCCCGCAGTCCCGAGTCGGTTACCAGCATGAACCTGATCTTCACCTGCCTCCCGGCGTAGGCCTGGAGGGATATCTGCTCCCACCCCCACGCCCCCCTGTTCCCCGTGTACCCGGGCTGGCCGCCCACCGATCCCGTCAGCCGCCCCGAGAGACTCGTCCAGGTTCCGCCGTTGTTCGTGCTCGCCTGTATGCGCACATAGTCATACCCGGCCTCGTTGGCCCAGCGCGCAGAGAATTCCAGGCGGGGCCGCTGGGAACCGGCAAGGTCCACGGCGGCGGTTGTGGTGAGGTAGGTGGTGCTGGAGTTCCCCACGTTCCCGTACCGGCTGTCTGCCAGAGACCGCGTGCCCCTGCAGGAAAGGACAAAGGAGGAATCCCACTGTGTTCCGCTTCCGCTCCGGGTCCAGCGTACGGGGCCTCCCTCTGCATCCTCCGCAAACAGAACCCGGGCGTGGCCCACGGGTACAAACAGCGTGTCCCGCGTGGTCTCCACCCCTTCCTGCCGGACCGTGCAGACGAAGGACACGGCATCCCCGGGGGTGAGCCCCGCCGGCAGCAGGAACACAAAGGGGAGGGAGTCATTCGAGGCCGCCTGGCGCGGAGCCAGGGAGGAAAAGGAAGCCGTGTGCACCACCGGCAGAACGCCCCCGTGCAGGGGCTGCAGGGACACCTCCACCTGCCGGGCCGCCAGCCGCAAGCCCTTGTTCCGGATCGTGACGGCGCACCGGAGTGTGTCACCGGGGAGGGCGGACGGCGCCCCCACCATCCGGAACGACTGGTAATCAGCCCGTGCGCCTGCCACCCAGGCCAGGTACTTGCACGCGTACAGGTTCTCCTGACAGAGAGGGATGATCTCCGACTGCTGGGGCCAGAAATCACTCCCCCCTATTTCGGGGGTCCAGGCGAAGCAACCCGCGTCGTGATGCAGCCAGTCGCGTGTCGTGCCGTTGGAGGCGTAGCTCAGCATCTGCGAGACGGTTCCGTACAGGTACCCGTTCTGCCTGCTGAAATCCCCCGCAAACTCCGCATAGTACTCGAAGGCCACCACCGAATCCACATAGCCGTAGGGATTCAGATAATGCCCGGCCACGGAATGGAGGGAGAAGCCGATGGCGGGCGCGGCGCTCAGCACGAAGTCGCGCACGGCTCTCGTCTCGGGCTCGGACCAGGCGCTTGGACCGCGGTATGTTTCCGACGAGGGGGTGGGGCTGGACCCGGTGTTGTCGTACCCCCACTTGTACCCGTAGTTCCGGTTCAGGTCCACCCCTCTGCTGCCGCCGACGTTGAAACTCCTGCTCTTTCTCCACTGCCCGCCGCCGTTCGGATTCGTGGTCTGGTTGTAAACGTATCCGTCTGCGTTCACGACCGGAACGATGAAGATGCGCCGGTTGTTCACGAGGTAGGCCGCCTCCGGGTTTGTGGCGTAGTTCTCGAGCAGCCAGTAGGCGAAATACATGGCCACCGCCATCGACATCGGCTCCCGGGCGTGGTGCAGGGCGTCGAAGTACACGGAGGCCTCCCCCGGCTCCGGCTCTCCCGGGTTGTCCGAGATCTCCACCCCGTAGAGAATCCTGTTCTCGGAGGTGGTCCCGATGGGAATCCTGGGACTGATGAGCGTGGGATAGAGCATGGCCAGAGTGTCCAGACGCTGGTTCACCTCCGCATACGTGAAGAAACCGCCCATGGAGCCGTACCCGAACCCCTCCCCCGGCGGTCGCAGGCGGGAGGAAGGCGCGGGGGTGCGGCGCGCGTAGTCCTCCTCCATGTCCTCCACCAGAACCTCCACGGCCACGCCCGCCTCGCGAAGCCGGCGTATCTCCTCCCGCCCAGCCACGATCCGGATGGAGGCGCCCACCTTCCCCGTGTAGTGATCCAGGCAGACGCCAAGCTCCTGGTAAACCCGCATGTCCGCCTCCGAGGCCGGGAAGAGCCGGATGAGGGAATACTGCTCGCGCAGGGCGGAATCGGCCCCTTGCGCGGGGAGCCCTGCCGCAAGCAGGAACCCCGCGCACAGGAACATGCAGGTTCTCATGGGAGTCCTTTCTGTTTTCATCGCACGTCCCGACCGGTGTGGCCACCCGCCGCCGGGGCACAGGGGGGGGACGCTATCGCGACTGCCGGAGGTACTCCAGACGCGTCCGGAGCCGGTCCGCCGACATCAGGAGCTTCTCCTTGCCGAAGACAGCCTCATGC
>JBAVEL010000187.1:0-23169 GCA_049587715.1 Bacteroidota bacterium | reverse complement strand
GAACCTCATTCTGGCCACCTGATCAAGCTACGGTCGGTTGTCAATGAACTGAGCCCGTGATCCGTACTCAGCAGCGCTTCACGGGAATCCAACTCAACAGAACTGCTTACTCAGACGGTCACCTAGGAGAGTCGATCCCGCTGTGCGACGACTGCCTCTCCAAGATAACGGACCTGGAAAAGGAGACCCTGAGGGGTGATGTGGGCATTTTGGCGGGTCGGCAGAAGAGTTGTCGCTTCTTCTCCTGTGACATCGAGAGAGGATGTGTGCTCTTTCGATTCAACCGAGCCGTATTCGCCAACGCGCTCGGGGCCCTCAACCCGGGATTGGTCTTCAGTTCTTTGGAGGACTGCCTGAGGGCGGAGCTCCCTCGTTCACATCCTTTCGATGAGTGCGACATAGAGGGAACCACTGGCTCTGGAGTTCTTGCTGGCCCCGGTCTCCCACTACCCCCAGTCAATCCCGATTCGGCAAGTCGTTACGCGACGGCCTTCGGGCGGGGGCTCACACCACGGGAGCTGGCGCTCGTCGATGCTTGGCACACGAAAGCGGCCGGCGCGGCGACCAAGCTGTTTACCCATCCCGGCATTCCTGATGACAAGTTGGCCAACGCAAAGGCCGCCTACGCGGACGTGCGTCCGGGCGAGCTTGTGGTCGCTCTATACGATGGCACGCTTCTCACTGGGTCAGCCAAGTCGGGGTTCGTAGTGTCCACAGAGGCCCTCTACTGGGGACTCAAGTTGGAAGGCACGAATCATGCTGGGCGGGCTGTCTTCGCAGAGATAAACCCTTATTCCGTCAACAGCGACGGCAGAACAAAGATCTTCCTCGGCGACGAGCAGTTCATCCATTTTGTAGAGAATCAGTTGGCAATGCGGGCCGTCGCCTCGTTCATAGCCGAGGCGGCGATGATTGCCAGATGCCGAGACAGTGCAGGCGGCTGATGACCGACTGCCAAACTCATGTGACTTGGCTTCGGCATCATCGTCCGCAACGCATGGTTGAAGGCAGCGCGTAGATGTCGTGGGCTACAGGCCACGGCGACCTAACAACAGCATGCAGCGGACGGCGCTTCGCGGCGCCGCTGATGCTGAGCGTTAGTGGTCATGCTATCCACGTGGGCAGGCGGGGACTGATCATTCTCCTTGCCTCGCCTCCCGCGGGATCGTACGATCCTCTGAGGATGCTAAACACTGGATGGAAGCAATGGCTTGGTTATGCGCGCGGTGTCTTCAGCCGGAACATGAATACCCTACTGGAGCGTGCTCGGAACGCCGGGGGGCAAGGCGTTCGGCTGACTCACTGTCCCTAATCGAAATTGAGAAACTCATTTCTGAACCTGGCTACGACAACCGTAAGACAATTCAAGCAATTGGCAAGAAAGCAGTCGAGCCTCTCATTCGGGGTCTCACAGCGTCCGATCCTGACGTCCGACGCTTCTCTGCCTCGTGCCTTGAAGTGATTAGAGATCCCCTCGCTGTTGGGCCCCTAACCCACGTCTTGGAGCACGATGCCTGCGATGGTGTCAGAATGGCGGCAGCGAGAGCGCTCGCGGGCGTTGGCGACAAGCGTGGAGCGGCATCATTAGTCGCTGCACTATCCCGACGTGGCATGTACGCGGAAGAATACGCAGTCATCGCTGAATCTCTTGCGGGGCTCGGCGATACACGCGCCATCGAACCATTAGTGGGAATAGCAGGAAGCGGTCACCCGGAGCTTCGACCCGAAGCTGATGGCGTATTGAGGAAATTGCTAACCTCGTCGGACCGCCAGGAGGCCCTATGCTATGTCAGCAAATTTCTACGTGATAGTGATGCGTCCCAAAGGCAATACGCGGCTGAGCTTCTTGGAGAAATTGGTGACAAGAGCGTATTACCACAACTGCGGAGGTTGACGGCATTCTGGAGGTCTGAGAGGGACTGTGTCAAGGAGGCTGCCAGCAAGGCGATTTCAAGGATATTAGCCCGACAGCAGGAAGCCGGGCAGCGACCTCGTTGACAGGAACTCCAGAACTTGATTCGCGTCGCGAGGGATTCTATACTCCTTGAAAGTGGGCGCTCGAGCCAAGAACAGAGAGAAGCCTGACATGCAGTCCCGCGGCCGTCAAATGTCGTGAACGATGGCCAACGCCCTCCGCTATATACTGGACATTGCGCAAATAGCTCCTCGGACGTCGAGAATCCTGAGCAATACTGCAGCTCCACGGTGGCCAATCCGAACAAGAGCTACGACGCGCATCGGGAGGGGCAACAACCGGACGCGCTAACAAGTGCATGCACCTGACGTGGTTCCGCTGCGCTCCACCACGCAGGTGATGCCGACGTTGGGCGGCGTACTATGCAGCTCGTCAAGACCATGCATTCAACATTCGAACGTCGACAGTCGCTCGGCGAGAAGATAGCCATCGTACACACTATATTCTAAAAGGAGGGTACCAACATGCCGGAATATCGGATTAAGGTTGCGCCCGTTACAGTAGCGTATGCTGACGGGGAGAAGAACAAGCTAGTCGTGGAGTTCGCCATCCCAGGAGCGCCAACGGACACCATCGATGTGAAGATCCTGCCAGACAGCGTCCACCTGACAGCGCCAGCAAGGGACATCGAGTATGTGTCAGCACTGGCTCTAGCTTGGCCGGTGAAGCCTGACAAAGCCGAAGCGATCTACGAGAACGGCCTGCTCCGAATCGAGGTGCCATTCAAAGATCCGATGGAAGATGCTGTAAAGGTTGCTGTCAAAGCAGGTGGCGCGGAAACCAAGACTAAAATAGTCGAAAGCTGAGAGCTAATCGTTGCCGCCTAACCAGGGGCTCAACCTGACGGAAATATCACAATCCGCTAATTGGCCCGTAGCGGCGCGCGTCAAGAGTTTGTCATTTGTAGATGTCAGTCGCGCTCTACCCTTCTACGACAATTTTAGGTCAGCGCGCCGCAGGTTAGCCGCGGCCGTTAGATCTCCCGTGGGGACTTGACAATAACGGGGGGAATGTATTACATTGTGATGCACCAAGCTACACCGTCATACATACTGATACCAATTTGAGGACTTCTATGAGTACCGCAGTATCCGTCCGCCTCCCAAAGGACCTAGCAGAACGGTTGGATGGCGTGGCCAAGGAAACCGAGCGGCCTCGATCGTTCATCATTCAGAAAGCGATCGAGGCGTACATTGAGGAGGTAGCCGATCTCCAGGTTGCCCTCGACCGCCTCCACGACACCAGCGATCCCATCGTATCCTCAAAGGAGATGAGGAAGTCCCTTGGCCTATAGTCTTGGGTATAAGAAGTCAGTTCAACGTGACCTGAAACAACTGTCAAAGGCCGAGGCCGCACGCATTCTCGACTTGATCGAGAAGGAACTTCTCAAGAAACCTGATTCAAACCCGATGCTCAAGGGGAAGTTCGCGGGTTTGCGGAAGTACCGCGTGGGAGACTATAGGGTTGTGTATTCGATCGTGGGGACAGAGGTTCGTATCCTGCGAATAGGGAATCGCCGAGACATCTACAAACGCGACATCTAACAAATCGCTCCACCGGACGCGACGCGTCTGTCACGCGGTTTGCGTTGGGGAGGAGCTCCAGGCAAGCCGCGAGCCAGCCGCTGCGCCGGTGAGCTCTATCCGTGGGGCGGTGCGGAGAGGTCAGCGAGAGGATCTTGAGGTGTGTTCTTTCACCCGGCCGGCGAGTTGGGACTTCGACATACTGCTATCCGCCACGGCTATCATAGCGGAGTACGCATCTTCTTCCGAGGCGTCCAGACTCCAACCATGCAGGTCGAGGAACATCTGGAGCTCGTCCCCCTCGGAGAGGTGGTAGCTCTCCAGAATGGTTTTGGGCAGGGTAATACCGAGACTGTTGCCAACTCGGCGCGCGGCGGTTCGTGACATGGACGATCTTGTCGCTTTGGGCGTATTGTAACATACGTAATACACAGATGCAAGAGAGTCGTCCGCACTGCCAGACAAGGCACTCAACCTGACGGAAACTTCGGCATAGCATCTCAGGGCGGTGTGAATCGGGGCGAAGAAGATTGTCGTTATGACGGTGACGGTCGCGCTGTGGGGTCTACCGACTCCGGGTGAATATCCCGCCACAATTTGGTGCCGGTCGTTGGGTAGCCAATGGAAACGCGGGGTCAGCGGAGGAGGGGATCATGAGGAAGTTCTTTGAGTCGGGCCTTGCCTTTATGCTGGTTGGCCTCCTCTCGATCGCGGTGGGCCTGCTTTCCGGCCGACCGGGCTTGGGAGCGTTCGGAGTGCTCTGGCTGGTACTAGCGATTGCCGTGAGAGCGAGGAGCACCAGGAAGCAGCGCCCCGCGCCTGGGTCCGAGAGGAAGGACGACGCTGCCTGATAACGGCATTCAGCGGGCGGCGCTTTCGCGCTGGCGCTGATGGCGAGCGTCAGATAGGGTAGGAAAGAAATGCATCGAAAGGTCACGGCAATGCGAACGGTCCGACACGGTACAACGCGTCAGCGACCTCGATCTGTGCTGCAATTCCTCATCGTCCTCAGCGAGACAGATCCGTTGGTATGGCGTCGCATTCAGGTTCCGGAGGAGTATTCGTTTTGGGACCTCCACGTCGCCATCCAGGATGCCATGGGTTGGCTGGACTACCACCTGCACGAATTCAGGGTGTTCCATGCGAGACGCCGCCAGCTCGATCGCCTTGGAATCCCCGATGAGGAATGCCAAGACAAGCCGTCCTTTGCCCCCGACTGGAAGGCCAAGATATCAGATTACTTCAACAGCCAATCCATGCTGGAGGCGCCCCCGGCACTGTACGTCTACGACTTTGGGGACGACTGGCATCATATCCTGATGTTCGAAGGGGTCTTGCCCGTCGAGGTATCCGTAGCTTACCCGCGGTGCGTCGGAGGGGCACGAGCGTGCCCACCCGAGGATTGCGGCGGTGTTAATGGGTTCGCGGGGTTTCTTGCGGCGATTGCGGACCCCACGCACGAGGAACACGAGCAGTTGGTGGAGTGGTCCGGCGGTGCGTATGATCCTGCAGCATTTGAACCGTCGCGCATTCGTTTCGACGATCCACGTCAACGGTGGAAAAAGGCTTTTCAGGAATAGCGCGGGCCACAACGCGCTTGCAGCAGACATTGCTCGGTGCAACTGGGAAGTGCCGCACCTGAAGCAGAGCGTTGGGCCTTCTGGCGTTCGCGCCGGACGAGGAGAATCATATGAAGAAGTTCAGCGTCGCAACCTTCAACCTGTTCAATCTGAACGAGCCCGGTGTAGCAATATACGGGAACCAAGAGGGCTGGTCTCAGGAACAGTATGACCGAAAGATTGCCTGGACAGCCTGCCAGATCGGTTTGCTGAATGCCGACGTGGTCGCCTTCCAGGAGCTGTGGCACGCACAGGCTTTGACACATGCCTTCGACAATTCACCCGTGGCAGGTGGCTACCAGCTGTTGGTGCCGCCAGATGCGACGGGCGAGAGAATCATCTGTGCGGCGGCTGTGCGCCAGGGAATCCCGGTGGAGTCGGTGGAGTGGATCGAGGATTTCCCGGCGCACTTCGTGCTCCGCTCGGGCGGTGGCGATGCGCAGACGCCCGCCATCGGTGTGACGATCAAGGGCTTCTCACGACCCGTACTGCATGCCCGTCTGCGGCTGCACGCCACGGAACCACTGGTGCACTTCTACGTATGCCACCTTAAGTCGAAAGGGCCGACGACCCTGTCTCGCGAGCCCTGGTATGACAAGGAGGTTCATGGGATGCACCACGTGGCGCTGGGTGCCGCAGTATCCACGATTCGTCGTACCGCCGAAGCCGCAGCGATACGAGTGATCCTGAATGAGGTGATGAGAGAGAACGATCAGCCGGTCATCGTGGTGGGCGACATCAATGACGGGCAGAACAGCAATACGCAGAACATCCTCACTGAGCAACCTAATTATCTGTTCGGGGATGCGATGGGAGGGGGCGATGTAGCCCTGTACAGCGCGCAGATCATGCAGGAGTTCCGCGACACCCGTGATGTACTCTACACCTATTCGCACAAGGGGATGAAGGAGTCGCTGGATCACATCCTGTTCAGCCAGGAGTTCTATGACCATAGCAAGAAGCGCCGCTGGATGTTTGATGGTCTGACGGTTATCAATGACCACTTGAATCAAGATGACCACGAAGAAAGTGGAACGAACGACCATGGCATCATCAAGGCCAGCTTTCTCCATCACCCGTCGAAGCCATGAGGCTGAGATTGGCGCGAGTGCCCGCTCCGAAACGCTGAGGCTGTCGGAGGATGCTCTTCCTGACGGGAGCATACGGCCAAGAAGTCGATCGAAGGGACGGCGACAAGTCGCGCCTCTGATGCTCCACGTTCCCAGGACAGAGGCACGCCCTGGGGGGAGGATGGTGAAAGCCCGGATCAAGCGAGCGGGACGAGATCCCGGGGCCAATGAACGACGTGGATGGGAGATACGAACGGCACATGAAACGGGAGGCGCGACGATGAGAGGAACGCTATCGCTTCACCTGTATGAAGAGGTCATGCTCCTGGCATTGCATGACAAGAAGGGAACGGTCTTCTCGGGAGCCACGTGGAGCTTCGCGATTGGCGGGGCAGTGCTGGCCGAGCTCCTGATGCGGAAGCGAATCGACGTCGAACAAGTCAGGGCGAAACAGTTCGCGAGGACCCTGAGCCATATCCCGATCGGCGATCCGTTCATGGACGACTGCCTGACCCGTATTGCCGGGGCACGGCGGCGGGCTCAGCTTCGGGAGTGGGTGTCGATGTTCGCCCGGACGAAGCACCTCAAACAGCGGGTGGCGGAACAGCTGGCCAGGCGCGGGATCCTGCGCGTCGACCAGGATAAGGTCCTGGGAATCTTCACGAGGAGGATCTATCCCGAGGTCGACGCGATACCCGAGCGTGAAGTCATCGAGAGATTACAGGAAGCGGTGTTCAGCGAAAGCCGGGCGATTCATCCGCGGACCGTTGTTCTCCTTTCGCTGGCAGCGAGTGCGGACTTCCTGAAGCACGTGTTCGACAAGAGGGAACTCAAAGCCCGGAAGGCGCGGATTGAGCAGGTCGTCAACGGAGAGTTGAGCGGACGGGCGACGAAGGAGGCGATCCAAGCCATGCAGGCGGCTGTGATGGTCGCTTGCATCATGCCGGCGGTCGCGGCTTCAACGACCTCGGCCCGCTGACTGGCAATGGCGCGCGTTCAACCAGGACCCCCGTGAACGAGCGGGTACACCCGACGGCCCGGGGAATGGCGCGCAGCGGCCGCTGGTGAGCCGTGATCGGATGGCTTCACAGGCTTTTCCATAATGTCATCTTGATGGGAGGAGGATTGTCGGATGGATGAACAAACCAGATACGACGAGGCCAAGAAACGTGTGGAGGCGATACGAGGTTTCTATTGGCACGTGGTCGGCTACCTGGTTATCAACGTCGTTCTTGTAGTCACCAACCTGTTCACGTCCCGTGAGTACCTGTGGTTCATCTGGCCTCTCATGGGATGGGGTGTTGGTCTTCTCATTCATGCTCTTTCCCTATTCGGCGGCCTCTGGGGGAAGTCCTGGGAGGAACGGAAGATCAAAGAGATCATAGAAAAGGACAAGCGTACTGGAACCAGTTGAGCGGGGGTGAGGATGTGGGAAACCTGACCCGGGCATTCAGTCGGCGGTGATTCAGAACAGGGGACAACGGATCGAAACAAGCGCCCCCTCGCCGCCGCGTGCCCGAGCCGTTAGACCATGGAATGCGACGGATGGACAGGTGCAGAAGCTTCGCCAGCCTGGCCGCGGCTGAACGAAGAGGACGAGACTACCGGATCCGCTGCCGTGAAAGGACGGAAAGCGGATGGCTTGTAATGGCGGCGTACGGTGGGGGGATCGAACCGGGCACGTCAGAAATCGCGAGTGCCGTGGCGCGCGGGGTCCATGGCTGCTACAAGTTCGAAGGGATCAAGCGGCATCGCAATGGTGATCTGCACATGACAAGCACACGCTTCGACGAACCTCGCGCCCTGGCGATGGCAGCCACCGCGCGTTCAGTACTCGCCATCCACGGCGAGGGTTCAGCTCAGCAGTCAGTCCTCATCGGTGGTTTGGACCAAACCGCGCAGAGCCGGTTGGGGTCGTCTCTGAAAGCGGCAGGATTCGTCCTTGGGCGTGGCCCGATCCCGAGCGGTGCCGGTGCTGCGGCATTGAATATCTGCAATCGTGGGGGAAGGAGAAGGGGAGTTCAAATCGAGTTGAGCCTGGGGTTGCGCAGGGCCTGCTTCCTCTCCATCTCAGCGGTGGGGCGACAGACCACAACAGCTACGTTCGCGCGGTTGGTCGCGGCCATTCGAGATGGACTGCATGGACCGGCGGCCAGGCAGGCGCATGGAGCGGACGCCGCGGCGGGCCGCTCTCGCGTGCCGTCCACCGCTCAGTGATATGGTGACCCGCTCGGCGCGGCTCATGCGCGGTCGTTGGGTAGCCAATGGAAACGCAGGGTAAGCGGAGGAGGGGATCATGAGGAAGTTCTTTGCGTCGGGCCTTGCCTTTATGCTGGTTGGCCTCCTCTCGATCGCGGTGGGCCTGCTTTCCGGTCGACCGGGCTTGGGAGCGTTCGGAGGGCTCTGGCTGGTACTAGCCATTGCCGTGAGAGCGAGGAACAGCAGGAAGCACCGCCCCGCGCCCGGGTCCGAGAGGAAAGGCGACGCCACCTGATGACGGCATGCAGCGGGCGGCGCTTTGGCGCTGCCGCTGATGCCGAGCGTGAGACGGCGCAGGAAAGAAATGGCTCGAAAGGCCACGCACTGCGAGCGGCCCGGCACGGTACAGGGCGTCGGCGACCAGGATCTGGGCAGCCATTACTCATCGTTCTCAGCGAGACAGATCCGCCACCGGCTCATGCTGACGGAGGACTGATTGTCCCGTGCTGGGAGGTGTGAAGCATGGCAGAACATGTGCGGAGTATTCGACGGAGTGCAGAACGGCCCGGCAGGGGTTGTGAGGGTTCGGAGGGGATGTCGCCGCGGTCGCGTGGCAGTGCGTTCGGCGGGCGCGGGCAGGAAGGACTCGGACAGGGGGCACTACGGAGGAGGTGAGCGATGTACTACCTTCTGATGTATGACTACTGCGAAAACGCGGTGGAGCGAAGGGGTCCGTATCGCGAGTCTCATCTGAAGCTCGCGCGGGCGGCAGCGGACCGTGGCGAGCTTCTCATGGCTGGAGCATTCGCAGATCCGGTGGACGGGGCTGTTTTCGTGTTTCGGACTGCGGAGGCGTCACCGATCGAGGGGTTTGTCAGGAACGATCCGTACGTTGCCAACGGCATTGTAACGGCCTGGCGTATCCGCGCCTGGACCGTTGGCGTGGGAGGTGTGCCGGAGTGCGGGACGTGAGCCCAACGGGGAAAGAGCCTGCGCGGCCCGACAAGGCGCCACAGCCGAAGAACCGAGGGAGACCCTGGAGGTACCCCGGTCGGCTGGCGCTCACGGGGGAAGCGGTCTGCGGCGTCGCTCGGGGTGGGCCGGCCTACGGCGGCGTGTCGTTCCATCGGATCATGGTCGTCATTCTCTCACCTGCACACGGAGGATCACCATGAACAGGAGAGTGCTCGTCTCGGGATTGGTCGGCGCTCTTGTCCTTCTCATCTGGACGTTTGTTCTGAACGGTATCCTTGGGTTCAACGCCCGATGGAACATGATGCACGTTCCGAACGAACGCGCAGTCCACGCCATGCTGAAGACGACCATCACCGAGCCGGGCCGGTATCTCTGTAATCCTGCGCTGACACCCGATGGCCGGTTCCCTGACAATGAACCCGTCTTCGGCATCCTGTATTCCGGCGCCGGACATGAAGCAGCCGGACTCGGAGCGATCTTCGGCCTCCTCCAGTTCCTTGTCGCGCCGATGATCGGAGCGTGGATGCTCTCCAGGACTTCCGAACCCTACCGGTCGCGTTTCCGCAATCGTGCGCTGTTCTTTGTGATCATCGGGCTCCTTGTGGCCTTCACGGGGGACCTCAACAGTTTTGGAATCGGGGGGTCTCCACTATCCGTGGCACTGATTCTCGCTGCTCGCACGGTTCTTACCTGGACCATTATGGGGGTGGTCATCGCCTCTATCATGGGTCCGGTGCGTCAGGTTGAATCAACGCGATGATGCAGCATCCTGAACCGGGCAACATCCCGTGGAGAGCGGCGGCGGGGACTCGAACGGGTCACCCGTCAGGCCCCACAACCTGATCGGAGGCCGGAGGAGGTGAGAGCATGAACAGGAGGGTGGGGGGTATCGTTGGTGGTGCGCCACGGGTGAGCCGCTGCCCCCCGGGGGGGGGCAGTGCAGAGTACGTGGAGGTGATTGAATGCGGCTTCTCGTTGTTGTGATTCCTCTGCTTGTTCCTGCAAGCGGCTGTCTCAACACAGGGGTGCTTGTGGCTGAAGACCTGGAGAGGGATGCCAGCCGCGATATTGTTGTTTCCACGAGAGACGGTCGAACGATGCTATTGCACGGGGGCGCGTACCGGATCGTGGACGAGGGTGAGCATCGCGTTCTGCGCGGGAGGGGTCATCTCTACCTCAGCGAAACCCGCACGGAGACAGAAGAGACGGATGTTGTGATTCCGGCAGGAGACATCCGGTCCATTCAGGTGAGGGAGAAGAGCCCGGCGTACTACGGCGGTCTCATCCTGATCGGAGGGGCGGCAGTCGGCCTGCTCGTATTGGCTTTCCTTCTCCAAGGAAGTAGGTTCGGCTTGTGAGGATGGCCCGACCCCCCACCCGGCGATTCAGCCTGACGGAAAGACTGGAATCGATCAGGTGCGGGCAGTCGGCCGGTGCGGGGAATCTGCCACCGGAGAAGTCATGAGACGGCTTGATGCCATTTCCGTCATGTTGCTTCTCACCCTTGCTCTCGCCCCGACGCCGGCAAGGGCACAATCCGGTGAGATCCGGTTGCCACTGATTGCCCGTGACAGCACCGGCTCATTGGATACGGTTTTCTTTGGTGTTCATCCGCTCGCAAGTCGATGCATCGACGATCAGCTCGGGGAATGGGAGATCCCTCCGGACGTCTGTTGCGGCTGGCACGGCGGTCTGTGTGTTGGCCTTGTGGACCCGCCGATCCAGGCGCTGGACTGTCTGGGCGGGGGAGTGCGTCTGGATCTGAGGCGCTTCTGGAGCTCGACTCAGGCAGACACCTTCTGCGCCAGGTTCTGCGGGGTTGATCCCATCGTGTTTCGCTGGCCCCCGGCCATTGCGCTCCACTTTGACAGCTGCAGGGCCAGAGATCCCTTCGGCGGCATGCTGATCGACGTTGACATGAGAACAGTCGATTCTCTCCTGATCCCCCGGGGTCTCACCTCCTTTTTGATCTTCACGTACGGGCCAAGAGGAACAACCGGCCTTTCGGCGCAGGAACGCATCCCCACGATGGATGCGCTCTCCCAGAACCATCCAAACCCATTCAATCCAAGCACAACCATCACCTATCGGCTGGCGCGCGCCTCCCATGTATCACTCGTGGTGTTCGACGTGCTGGGTCGAGAGGTGCTCACCCTGCTGGGTCGGTCTGAAGAGCCGGGTGTCAAACAGGTGCGTTTGAATGCCGGGGCATTGCCGGCCGGTGTCTACTTCTATCGTCTGATGGCAGGCGGTTTTGTGGAGACCCGGAAGATGGTTGTACAGAAGTGAGCTCAGGGGCGGGCCGGGACCTGCTGCGCCACACGAAGGGATCAGCCGAGGCGGAGTCCGGACGGTTGCAGGGTGAATGCAAGATGCTGTGGGGATGAGGCATTGCGTCTGCTGGGCGGATCTCCCCGCGTGATTTGAACGTATGTTGAGGCAAGGCGACCGCGGCATCAGGCACGCGTGTATTCACTCCGGGAGGCAAGCATGAAACATCATCTCCTTGTTTTCCTGACGCCGGTCCTGATTGCAGGGTTGTTCCAGGCCTGCAACGAGCCGACTTCCACACAACCGGCCGGCTCACACCCTCCGCTCCCTTCGCCGGGGCTCACGCCGGTTCATCTTGCCGTCGGGAATACCTACAACTGGTGGCTGACCCGCATGACGGGGACCGGGACCTGGTTGCAGTGGCGGGAATTCTCCACCATCACCGATGACACGACTCTCTTGGGGAGAATCTACTACATCTTCGACAGCGGCGAGCGACTCAGAAGTGCAGGCGATACCGTGTTTGCCTTCCTGCAGGATACTCCTTCGGTGTATTACCGCTTCGATGTCAGTGTTGGAGACTCCATCCCGTTCATGGGGAGCACGTGCCGCGTCACGGCTATAGACACGCAGACAGTGCTGGGCGACACGCAGGTTGTCGTATCGGTGTTCAACCTCACCGTCGGTTCGAACCTTACCTCCGGCCGCTACGCCTCCCGGTTTGGCGTCATCCGCATCGATACGAGGGAGTCGCTCAGTGTTACGACAAGGTCTCTCCAGGGAGCCAGGCTGGGGAATTGGACATTCGGGGTCATGCCATAGGGCGGCGGCTGCCGGATGGGCGGCTCGAGATGACGTTGATATCAAGCCGCGGGACCGGTACCTTGATGCTCGGGAACCGGGGAATCCTCTCTGGTGGACTGCGGGTGCGCGATTTCGGATCATGGACCCCCGATCTCTCCCGCGCCCTGCAAGTCGAAGCGGAGGAAGCTCTCTCCGTCGCCGGAAACGTGCCCGGCGACCGCCATCGGCTGCGATCTGGGCGAAGCACCGCGCGCGGTCTCCGGCGGCGGTCAGGGACGACTTCGATTCCGGATACAGAAGAATCCTACAACTGACGGAACGCCTCTCACCGGGTCAGCTTCTCATGCCCCGACATTTTGAGTGGACGGGCAGGCACCCCCTGGCCACATACCTGGCCCCCAACACTCCGGCCAGAGCCGTTACACTGCGAGGTCCCGGGAGGTCCCTGCGTGACGGTCCTGCCCCGGCGGGGGACTTGCAGGGCGGCGGGGGCCGTACGGAGGGTCGGGAGCTGACATCCGCCTGCTCGGCGGGGTTCTGCCTCCGGCCGCCCCGATACTGAAGCGGATCCTGGACGGCGTGCCGGCAGTGCATCCAAAATGAGAGGGCAAAGGAGATGCGGGCAGTTTGTATTGTCGGCGCATCAGGCAAACTGGGACGGTATATGGTGGAGCATTGCCTGAACCGGGGGTACAGGGTTCATGGTGTCTGCCGCGAGGCCAGCGTCGGCAAGCTCGAGCGGTTCAAGGACCGCATCCGCATCTTCCCCGGCCCCACGAACGACCGCGAGGTCATCCGGAAGGCGGTTTCAGATTGCGACGGGGTATTGACCGTATTGGTTCCGTGGGGAAGGCGGCACTACGCGACAGGAACGGCCCAGGCGGTTCTGGACTTTGCCCGCCCGGGGGCCCGCCTGATCTTCTCCTGCGGATGGCACATCACCCGTGATGGCCTGGACAGGTATTCGAACACACTAAAGTGGCAGGAGCGCGCCGCTCGCTGGATCGGGGCCCTCACCCGGCTGATTGACATTGACGACCAGATCGAGGCGTGCCGGCGCGTCTTCGCCAGCAACACGGCCTGGACCGTCGTACGCGGGAGCGACCTGGAGGAGGGGGAGAGCCAGGGCCTGCCCCTGTGGAGCAGACACGTGGGGGATCCGGTTCTGGCAAGCAACATCACCCGCCGGGTGGATTTTGCGCTTTTCATGGTGGAGGCCATGGAGAACGACAATCTCATCCGCGAGGCGCCGGCGATTGTCGGTTGCACAACGCCCTCTGCCCGTGCACATGCCACGTGATCATGCCCCCGTTCGGACAGGGGGACAGGGAGAAGGTTCCCCGGCCCCGATTGTCGCGGGGGGAGGGCGAGGGCATCCCCGCCGACAGCACGATGCACCGGCGGAAGAGCAGGGGGCCTCTCCGTTGATGCGGCGTGATCGGGCCATGCGACAGGAGAACAAAAGGTTAATGAGGCCGGCCCCCGTTACTGGAAGATATTCTTCGAGGTGTACGAGGCCCTTCCCCGGCAGGGCCCCGGGAGCCGGGCATGCGCGGCACAGGCCCTTGGCTTCTGCCATGAACTCCCCGCTTCACCGGCGATACTCGATCTGGGGTGCGGCGTCGGCGGACAGACGCTCCACCTGGCGGAACTCACGACCGGCTCCATCGTGGCAATCGACAACCATGCTCCAAGCATCGAACGGCTCAAGGCGCTCGTCGTTGAGCGCGGATTGTCGGCACGCGTGCACCCCCTGGTGGGGGATATGGCCCGTCCCGGGCAGGCGCCGGGGAGTTTTGACCTTCTATGGTCCGAAGGGGCGCTCTACAATATCGGGATTGAGAATGCCCTCAGGATTTGCCATACTTTGCTGCGGCCCGGGGGATACCTGGCCTTCACCGATGCGGTCTGGCGCAAAGACCACCCCCCGCCCGAGGCGAAGGCGAGCTTCGCTCTGGACTACCCGGCCATGGGTCGTGTGGAGGACATCCTTCTGTCCATCTTGAAATGCGGTTTTGCGCTGTCGGGTCATTTCCCCCTGCCCGATGAGGCCTGGTGGGATGACTTCTACACGCCCATGGAACGGCGCATCGAATCCTTGCGCCGCACGTACACGAGGGATGATGAAGCCCTTGCCATACTGGGTCAGCTTGCACAGGAGCCCGGGATGCACCGCCGGTTCTCTGACTACTATGCATATGAGTTCTTCGTCGTGCGCCGGCCTGGGGAGGCGCGGCAGCGCGGGGCCGCCGTTGGAGACCCGGGTGGAGGGCCCGGAGGATAGATCTCCGCCGGGGGGCTGCAGGAGGAAGCCGGAGCGCGGCGCAGCGGGAACAGGGCGTCTTCCAGGGAGGAGCGGGAAATGACACCGGGTGAAATGTGGGGGTGGATCGGCGGAATCGCCGGGGGGGTGATCGGCCTTGCCGGCGGAGTCGTCGGCACCTACTTCAGTATCCGGAACACCAACGGGCCGCGCGAGCGGTCCTTCATGATCAGATCGGCGGTGGCGGGCTGGGCGGCGGCCCTGATCTTCCTCGTGCTTCTGCTTACGATGCCCGACCCCTACCGATGGTTCCTGTGGATCCCGTACGGCATCCTGCTGCCCCTCGGCATCATCTACGGCAACAGACGGCAACAGGCGATCAGGCGGGAGGAATCACCGAACCGGCAGGCGCACGCGGCGCCTTAGGCCGGTTTCGTTGAAGCGATTCCGAGTGGCATTCCTCTTCCGCAAGAAAGGAGAATCTGATGTCTTTCGGGTATGCGCGCTCCATTTATGCCTGTTTCATGATCACCCTCATCCTGGCGTGTTCATCAGCAGCACAGCAGGTGGCAGACACGCTGTTCACGCCCCATATCGGAACACCGGCATTTGCTGAGGGAACGGGCCCCGTCGTGTTGATCGACGAAGGGCATTACAACTTCCACACCATGAGCGGGCGGTATCTTGCCTTCGCGCGGCTCCTGCAGAGGGATGGGTATGTTGTGAAACCGCACCAGGGCCGGTTCACCCGGGCCGCCCTCGATGGGGCGGCGATTCTTGTCGTGTCGAATGCCCTGGCACGGGAAAACGAAGAAGAGTGGAATCTCCCGACGCCGTCGGCTTTCGACTCGGCTGAGATCGCCGCCGTGCGGGAATGGGTGAAGGAGGGCGGCTCTCTCTGGCTCATTGCGGATCATATGCCCTTTCCGGGTGCGGCGGGGCTGCTTGCGGCGGAGTTCGGCATTCTCATGGGGAACGGTTTTGCACTCGATGCAGGAACAGAAAACGGGCGAATGCGCTTCGCCCGTTCGGACGGCTCCCTGGCTGATCATCCGGTCACACGAGGCCGAAACCCGTCGGAGACCATCGACTCGGTGATCTCATTCACCGGCCAGGCGTTCCGGCTTGAAGGCGCGGGGGAGCCGTTGATGACGTTGAGCCGGAATGCCGTGCTCTCCCTGCCGCAGGTGGCGTGGCAGTTCTCGAAGCTCACGCCCTCTGTGTCCGCATCGGGGATGCTGCAGGGAGCACTCGTGCGTTTCGGGAGGGGGCGTGTGGCCGTGTTCGGGGAGGCCGCCATGTTCTCCGCTCAGCTCGCGGGTCCTCAACGCTCGCCGGCAGGCATGAACGATCCCCGTGCTCCCCAGAATGCCCGGTTTCTACTGAATGTGATCCACTGGCTGAGCGGTCTGCTGTAGTATGAAGGACGGTCCGGGCACGCTCCGTTTCAGGAGGGGGCGGCAGGTGCAGGCGGATTCCCGGACATTCCGCAATCGACGGGCCCGGCGGTGCGGCTTGCGCGCAACGCCGGGCGGATCTCCACCCACACGAAAGGAGCGTTCCCATGAAGCTGTTCACGCGGTGGCTGCCGGTATGCCTGGCGCTCATCTTCATCCCTGCAGGATGCACGAAGGACCAGACCTCGGAGCCCGCTCCGTCACCCTTCTCGGGAATACTCGAAACAGACAGCAGCTGCACGATCATAGGCGGAGACACAACCGATTTCCTTCCTCGACCGACGTTGAGCGGACCGCCCCAGGGCACCCCTTCCAACTACTCCCTGATCATGGCCTGCCCCAATCCGGTTCCGGGGGATACGACAACCATCGAATTCCAGATTCCCGTGACGGATTCGGTCTGGTTGGAGGCCTTCGTGGTGCCGTCTGCGGCACCCGTCGCCACCATCCTGAGGGAACGTCTTCCCGCAGGCGTGTATCGCATCCTCTGGGGATTCAGCGGGGCGAACCGGATCTACCGCGTGCAGATGTCGACACAGAACGGTTTCAGCTCGTACGGAGATGTGGAATTCCGATAGCCATGCCGCCCGACGGGCGGAACGCGGCGGCGATGGTATCCCCGGCAAAGCACTGACGGCTCTGAAGGAAACATGGCACTCAACTGCAGACAGGCCCTCCTGCACATGTGTGCCGGGCCCTCTGAGGCCACGCTGACCGTTACAGGAGACACGACAGTCCTCCCGCTGATCAGTCCGGGCACCTGCACCGCCCGTGTCACGACCTTCTTTCCCGTCTGGTCCGGAGGGACGCCGGGCGTGGCGCCCTCACGTTGACGGGATGCCCGAATGCAACCGAAGCAGGAAGCCGGCCCTGAGGGCCGGCGGGGAGCTCGGATGGTGGAACACCGGGAGATCTACAGCAGGCACGCAGAGCGGTATGACGTGCTGGTGTCGCGAGAGGACTATCAGCAACACATCCTCGGGGCGCTGTCGCGCATTCTTCCGCTTGACGGGCTGACAGTGGTGGAGCTGGGCGCGGGGACCGGGCGGTTGACCTGTCTGCTCGTGCCCGCCGTGGGGCGCATTCACGCGTTTGACAGGTCGCAGCATATGCTGGATGCAGCCGCCGCAAAACTCCGGAAACTCGGGCGGTTCAACTGGAGTGTGGCCGTCGGGGACCATCGGCAGGTCCCCATGGAAGCAGGGGCGGCGGATGCGGTGATTGCCGGCTGGAGTGTCTGCTACATTATCGAGGAGCATGGGAGTGCCTGGGAGACAGAGCTCTCGAAGACGCTGGATGAGATGCGGCGCATTCTCCGGCCCGGGGGTGTGATCGTATTGCTGGAGACCCTGGGGACCGGGGTCGAGGTTCCCGAGCCGCCGGCCGGCCTGGTGCGATACTATGAGTGGCTGGAGAAGAAGGGCTTTCAGCGCAGGTGGATCCGGACGGACTACCGGTTTCAGGACCGGACGGAGGGGGAGACCCTCGCGCGTTTCTTCTTCGGGGAGGAGATGGCGGCAAAGCTCGTGCAGGATGAACGCGGGGTGATCCTGCCCGAGTGTACGGGGATCTGGTGGATGAGACCAACGGGGGTTCCCCTCATGGAGCCGATCTCCCCGGCTGGTTAGCACAGGGAAACTCTTCTCATCCCCCCGAAGGGTGACGGGCGATGACGCCATCCGGCGGGCTTGTTGTCGGAGCTGGAGTCCACGTCGTTCCCAGTGCATATGGCCTCAGATGAACCGCAGGAGGCCGGAAGGAGGCTCATCGAATGAACCAGGAATCCGATCGTCTTGTCAGGAATGGAGTGGCCGGGGATGTGGAAGACGCCCTCGGGGGGATCCTGTGGGCAATCACACCGGTCGTGGGCACGCACCAGGTTTCCAGGGCAACCCGGTTGTCTCTGTTGTGCCTTGTTACCCTGACGCTGGGAGGATGCGCAACCGCCCCCCGCCGCGTGACACCCCCCCCGCCGGTTGATCCGGAAGTCCGGATGTGGCAGACTGTGGAGAACTTGCAGGGTGTGGAACGGTACATGGCGGCCTATCCCGCCGGGCGCTACATGGCCGCAGCCCGCTCTGTCATGCGGGACTCACCAGCTGTGCGTCAGATCCTGAAGGCGGGCGCGGGGAACCGCTTCCTCATTCCGGATGACCCGAGCGAGGTGGAAAGACTCTACCGTGGCATGAGCCCCCGGTGGGCTTACTGCCTGGTCTCGAAGAATCCGGCAGGAGCGCCGAAGGTAGAAGTCCTGGCAGGATCGCTCACCACCGGGGTCGCAATCGAGTCCAGGCCGGGAGGTCTTGGTGCGTTGCTTCGAGGTCGTACGGGAAGTTCGCGCCTGCTGGGGGAGACCACGATCCTGGGGAATGGTACAATCCTCGTCTTCAAGGACGCAGTCGGATTCGTGCAGGAGAGTGACCCGGCTGATCCGCTCCGGTTCATGTTGGTATATGAGACCGGATTCGTTCATATCGGTGGACGCGGGTCCGTGATCGACCCTGGAGGAAACACCGTTTCTCTGGGAGGACAATGAGGTGTGGCGCTTCATGGGGGAGTCGCGCGGCTTGGGGGTGTCGCCTGTGACCCTCCCCCTGCATTGCAGACAGGTGTGAAAGCCGGTATCTTCAGGGAAAGAAGAACCGGCGGGGAATCGGAGGAGGGACGGACGGCATGCTCTTGCCAGGCCGTCGGTGGCATGATGAGTCCGGTCGCCCGGCTGGTGAATGAAACCATGAGAGAGGGGCCTTCGTGGAACCATACGTGACGACCGATACCATCGCATCCAGGACCCAGGCATGGCTGGAGCGCATCCGCCCCTACAACCAGCATGAGATGCGTCTGAATGCGGCGGCAAGTGCCCTGCTCGTGGTGGACATGCAGCGGTTCTTTCTGGATGCCGCATCGCCTTCCTTCACGTGCGGCGGGTTGGCGATCCTTCCGACCGTGAAGCGCGTCCTGGATGCCTTTCGCCGGGCGGGGCGCCCCGTGATCTTCACCCGGCACGTGCACCATCCCGGCGACCTGGATGTGGGGATCATGGGATGGTGGTGGGAGGGGAAGTGCATCGAGGGGAGCCCCGAGAGCGAGATCCATCCGGAGGTGGCTCCGCTCGCAGGGGAGAAGGTGGTCTTCAAGCACCGGTACTCCGCCTTCTACAACACGGATCTCGAGACTGTGCTCCGCTGCCTCAAGGTGGAGGATCTCGTCATTACAGGACTCATGACCAACATGTGCTGCGAATCGACGGCGCGGGACGCGTACTACCGGGACTACCGGGTCTTCCTTCTTGCGGACGGCACCGGCTCCATCAGTGAGGAAATGCACCTGGCGAGTCTGCTGAATCTTGCGTTCGGCTTCGCCCACGTGACCACCGGTGCCGACATCGAGGCCCGGCTCACCCGTTGACTGTGCCGGCAGGGAGGGGCTTCCCGCGGCGGGGAGGGCCGGGGGGTGCGCCGCAACTCCGTGCCGCGGGCGAGGGGAGGAAGCGGAAACGGATGCTCCACAATCGCTGGAACGAGAGATGAAGACCACAGAAGAGCTGTTTCGGAACAACCGGCTCTGGGCCGATCGCATGACCCGGGCCGATCGGGGTTTCTTCAGGAACCTCGCCCGCCAGCAATCCCCGCGGTATCTCTGGATCGGCTGTGCGGACAGCCGTGTTCCGGCGAACGAGATCGTGGGACTTCTTCCGGGCGAGATCTTCGTCCACCGGAATGTGGCGAACCTGGTCATCCATACGGACATCAACTGCCTCTCCGTGCTCCAGTACGCCGTCGAGATACTGAAGGTGGAGCACGTGATCGTCTGCGGTCATTACGGCTGCGGGGGCATCGAGGCGGCCGTGGAAGACCGGCGCCACGGGCTGATCGACAACTGGCTGCGCCACATCCGGGATGTCCATCAGCGGCACCGCTCTGAACTGGCAAGGGCGAAGGGCGGGGCGGCTCTCCTCCGCCGCCTCTGCGAGCTGAATGTGAGGGAGCAGGTCCGCAATGTCGCAAACACCACCACGGTGCAGGATGCCTGGCGGCGGGGCCAGGAGTTGCATCTGCACGGATGGATCTACGACATCCGGGACGGGCTGCTCAGGGATCTGAGGGTGAATGTGCCGGAGGAGGAGCCACTCGGGAAGAAACGGTCCCCGTCGAAGACCGGACGCCCGCTTCGCGGCGGGGGAAGGCGGGGCTGAAGCCGGGGATGAAAGCGGCCGCTGCATCGGGCTGAGAGTGCACAGCGGAGACAGCCGGAAAGCACACTGGTGCGTCCCCGGGCCTGATGCCGGAAGCATGTCCTGACGGGATGAACAGGAACAATGGTATCCGATTCAAGGAGACGGAGATGAAACAGATCATTCAGCCGGCAGTGCTCGGTGTGTTTGTGCTTTGTGCGGGGGTGTGGTGCGCGGGGTGCGCCCATACGAAGTCGAGTGAGGCAACCGAAATCCGGGAATCCTCCTGGCAGGCGGAGCTGGACGAGTGCCGGGAGGTGCGGCTGTCGGTGATCCGGGGTGTGGAGCGGAATGACGGAGAGCCGGAACGCGTCTATGAGCGTCTTGCTCTTGAGGTTCGCCCTCGGGCCCGCCTCCAGTTCGAGAAGACCCTCAAGAGCATCGAGCTGAAGCCGGGGGTGCCGGAAGGGCAGCTCCGGTTCGATGAGATCGATGTGAGAGCCGACGAGTCGCGCCGGAGGGTGTGGTTTGTGGATCGTGTGACCCGGCGGGTGGTAGCCACGCTCGAGCGGGATACGGGGATGACAACGGGGCCGGATGACGGGCCGCCGGCCTGGGCGACCCCGGACGGCGGAGTGCTCCTGAGCGGGGGGAAGTGAGAGGCGGGACCCGGGCGGGGGCGCCGCCTGAGGGCCGATCCCGCCTGTGGCGAGGGAGCCGCAGGAGCAATGCGGAATCTGCCGGAGGAGTCCAGGAGGCAGGGATCAGCACGGACGGGGTCTCCCGTCCGGGAGGACAGGATGTTGCGACCGGAGTGGTTCTGCGGCGGCGTCCGGCTGGGTCTCTTGTGGCTCTCCGCCTTCGGGATTCCCTCTGCGTTTGGGGGGGACGAGGGACTTCCCGGAGAGGGGCGGGACCGGGGGAAGACCGTGATCTACCGGGACACCTGGGGAGTGCCGCACATCTATGCGCCGACCATCGAGGAGGGGCTCTTCGCCGTCGGATGGGCACAGGCGGAGGACCGCCCGCAGGAGCTCCTGAAGAACATGCTCCGGGGTGCGGGAGAGCTCGCCTCGGTGGAGGGCCCGGAGGCCCTCGACAGCGACCGGCTTGTCCTGATGTGGGATCTCTGTGAGAGATCGAAGGCCCTGGCCGGCGAGATGAACCCCGTGGTGCGGGGTCACCTCCGTGCATTTGTCAGGGGCATCAAGGGCTACTACACAGCGCACCCGCAGGACGTTCCCTCCTGGTGGGGAACGCGGCGGGTGGACGAGTTCATGGTGGTTGCCTATGCCCGCCTGTTTCTCCAGGCTTCCTCCTTCGAGGACGGCCTGCGGGACCTGATCAGGGCGGGCATTCGTCCCGGCATCCGGCTCATGACGCGCCTCTCCAACCAGTTTGCCGTCTCCCCGCGCCGGAGCTCTCCCGGAGCCCCCATTCTTCTCGGCGATCTGCACCTTCCCTGGGAGGGACCCTACCGGATGTGGGAGTTCCGCATCCATGCCGGCCCCCTGAAGGGGAGCGGGTTCACCCTCCCTGGCATTCCCTACATCCTTCTCGGCCACAACGAACGCGTCGGGTGGTCCATGACCACGGGAGGACCTGATGTGGCGGATGCCTACGAGCTGACGCTGGACACGAAGCAAGACAGTCCCGCGCGCTACCGCTTTGAGGGCGGATGGAGGGATCTGGAGAAGCGCGCCCGCAGGGTGCGGGTGAAGGGGAAGGCGGACACGCTCCTCTTCTTCTACGATTCCCATCACGGTCCGCTCGCCGCCCTGGGGAAGGGAAAGGGATATGCCGTCCGGTCTTCATACGCCGGGGCGGTGGATGTGCTTGCCCCCCTGCTGGAGTTCAACCTCGCATCGGACTGCGGGGGGATCCGCAAAGGGCTGGCTCTGCGGCAGCTCTTCCCCCACAATGCGATGGCGGCGGACATCGGGGGAAACATCTATTATCAGCGCACAGGGCGGGTGCCGAAACGGCCCCCCGGGTACGACTGGTCCAGGCCCGTGGACGGATCCACCTCACGCACGGAGTGGCTGGGGATTCACCCCGAATCCGATCTGCTCCAGGTGACGAACCCCCCGCAGGGGTACATGCAGAACTGCAATGTCCCCCCCGATGCCATGATGAAGGGGAGTCCCTTCCGCCCGGATGCGACCCTTCCGTACCTCTATGCCGACCTGACCCAGCCGGCGGCATGGGGATACACACGGCGGGGAGGGTGGACCAATTCCCGGGGAGCCCGGATGCTGGAACTGCTGGCGGCCGAGACCCTGATGACTGCGCAAAGGGCGATGGACATCGCCAACGACATCAGGCCCTTCGGGGCCCCCCGGTGGGTGGAGGCGCTCCTCGAGGCGGATGAGAGATCCGGCGCAGCCCATCGGCGGGACCCCGGATATGCCGCCGGGATAGGGGAAATGAGATCCTGGAACTTCGAGCTGGCGGCGGGGTCGAAGGCCGCTCTCATCTATGCGTACTGGCGCACACACATCCGGGCGGATGGGGGCGCCCCGGGGATGAAGGACCTCTCGGGACGGCTGGATCGTCTGCCCGGGGTGCCGGGCGGGATGCGGGAGCCGCTCTCCCTGACGGATGCGGAATCGAAACTCCTTGTAGGTTCGTTCGCAGGATCCCTGGCGGGGCTCAGGGCCGCTTTCGGGACGGCGGAGAAGACCTATGGAGAGGTCTTCCGTGTGGGACGCGGAGATCTCTCCTGGCCGTGCGAGGGGGGGATGGCCGAACCCGCGGGCCTCACCACCCTGAGGAGCGTGGGGTACGGGCCCGAGGATTCCGGGCACACACGCCGTGCGCAAAGCGGGCAGACCTCCAC
>JBAVEL010000186.1:0-80880 GCA_049587715.1 Bacteroidota bacterium | reverse complement strand
TGACGCAAGCCCCGTGAACGCCCTCTTCGATGCGGCGGGAATCGGGCTCCGGTTCGACGCAGAGTTCGTCACGGTCATCAATGCCGGCACGATCATCCTGCTCCAGGTGCTGGTGAGCAGAATCGTGCGGAACACACCCGCCCTTCCCACCATGGTGGCGGGGATGTTCATCGGGACCCTGGGGTTCATCTGCCTGGCATATGCCTCGAATGTGTGGGTGTTCATCCTGGGCATCGCCGTCTTCTCCATCGGGGAAATGACCGCCCATCCCAAGTACTACAGTTACGTGGGCCTGGTGGCGCCCGCGGAAACCAAGGCCGTGTACATGGGATACGCCTTCCTGTACGGCGTGATCGGGAGTCTCCTGGGATCGAATCTGGGCGGCACGCTGTACGAGACCATGCTGAAGCCGGTGGTCAGGAGCGCCGATCCCTCCTCCGTCATCCGGACTTTCTGGCTTCTGTTTGCCGGGATGAATCTGCTGGCGATCACGGGGCTGATCCTCTACAACCGCTATTTCGCCGCGGATACGCCCGCCACGAGGCACCGGGCACGGACGGTCATGCTGGCTCTCTATGCGCTGCTGCTTGCCACAGGGGCGCTGTTCCTGGTCTCGGCTTTCGGGGAGACGTCCGTCTCCTACAAGACGGCCATACAATCCCTCATCATGATGACGATAGGAGGAGCGGGGCTCTTCATCAGTCTTCGCCATCAGGGAAGGCCTGGACCGGGCGGCTGAGCATCCAGCAACTTCCCCAAATCGACCGGATCCGACACGGGGAGGCGGCAGCTTCCCGCATCGCACAGATAGGCGGCCGGCCCGCCTGCTGAGGCGGCAAGTTGCGCGGCGAAAGGGGCGATCCGCTCCAGCCGCTCATCGCCCGCCTCCGCCAGAAGCAGCACCCTTCCGGGGATGTGTCTGTGCCGGACCTGGGCGATGAGCGCCTCGGTCTGCGCCTCCCCCTTCCGCCCCGTGATGACGACCCCGAATGCGGGTCCCCCCAGAAGCGAGAGGGCCGCACACATGAGAGGGAGCACCGAAGGCATTTCCTCCAGCACCGCCGCGGCCCCCCGGAACACGCCCGATGCCCCCTCCAGGTACTCCCCCTTTCCCGTCATGCGCCAGAGGCGGACGAGGTTCATGGCGGCAACGGAGTTCCCGCACGGCTCGGCCCCGTCGTGGAGGTCCTTTGTGCGGATCAGGATGGAGGAATCATCCCCGGGGCTGTCGAAGAATCCCCCGCGTTCACCATCCCTGAATGTCTCCGTCTGAAGTCGGGTGAGAACCAGGGCCTTCTCCAGCCACCCCAGATCCAGCGATGCCTCGTAGAGGTCCAGAAACCCCTGTACGAGGAAGGCGTAGTCCTCAAGCTGCCCGCGGTGGCGGGGCTCCCCCTGGTGCCAGCGCCTCAGAAGGGGACCGTCGGGGGGATGGAACAGGTTCGCCCACACGAATGCGGCAGCCCGGCAGGCCGCCTGCAGGTAGGCGGGCTCTCCAAGCACCTGGAACCCGCGTGCAAAGGCCCCGATCATGAGCCCGTTCCAGGCCGCCAGCACCTTCTCATCCCGGAAGGGGCTGGGCCGCCTGCTCCGCCGGGCCTTCAGAATCCGGATGGAGCGGTCGATGGCCCGGGCGGCGCCATCGGGTGCGCCCTCTTCCCCGCGGGACAGGTGGAGTATGTTCAGCCCCGCAAATTCCCCGTGCGCATCGGCGAGAGCGTTCCCCTCCTCCGTCACCCCGTAGGTGCGGGCAAAGAGCCCTGCATCCTCCGCGCTCAGAATCCGATCCACCTCTTTCCGGCTCCAGAGATAATAGGCTCCCTCTCCCCGCTCGGAGGGGTTCCCGGGGCGGGGGCTGTCGGCGTCTTCCGAGGAGTAGAATCCCCCGTCGGGGGAGGTCAGGTGCTCCCGCACGTATTCCAGGGCTCCGCGGGCCCCCTCGGCCCAGACAGGTTCCCGATCCAGGAGGTACAAATCCAGGCATGCCTCCGCCATCTGGGCCTGATCGTACAGCATCTTCTCAAAATGGGGGGTGCGCCACTCGCCGTCCACCGAATACCTGTGGAATCCCCCTCCGATCTGATCATGGATCCCTCCCCGGAGGATGGCCCTGACGGTGTTCCGGCACATGCGGAGCGCATCGGAGTCCCGGGTGAGGAGATGACGGGTGATCAGGAAGCGGAATACGGAGGGCCGGGGGAATTTCGGGGGGCCTCCGAATCCGCCGTGCACGGGATCGTACTGGCGGGAGAGTTCCTCCAGACATTTCGGCGGGACGTCCTCGCCCGGTTCCCCGGCTCCGGAAGGCCCCGGACGGGCCAGAAACCCCATGAGCCGGCCTGCTGATCCAAGGAGTTTCTCCCTGTCATGTTCCCAGGCGTGTGCCACGCGTTCCAGAAGCTCGGGGAACCCTATCCGACCGTGGCGCGCAACGGGAGGGAAATACGTGCCCCCGAAGAAGGGCCTCAGGTCCGGGGTCAGAAACATGGTCATGGGCCATCCGCCCCCCTCCCCCATGGCCTGGAGCGCCGCCATGTACACCCGGTCCACATCGGGACGCTCTTCCCTGTCCACCTTGATGTTCACGAAGCGGGCATTCATGATACGGGCGGTTCCGGGAGAGTCGAAGGACTCCTGTTCCATCACGTGGCACCAGTGGCAGGCGGAGTAGCCGATGGAGAGGAGGATGGGCTTCCCCTTGTCCCTCGCCTCGCGGAAGGCCTCCTCCCCCCACGGATACCAGTCCACGGGATTGGAAGCATGCTGGAGCAGGTAGGGGCTCTTCTCCCCCGCCAGCCGGTTCATTCGGATGGTGTTCATCGTATCCGGATGGGCGTATCGGCGGAATCCCCTCTGTCCGGGCTCGGGATTGAATCAGATGCTGGAGGAGGGGATCCGGACTCGGGCCGCGAGGCCCTCACCCGTGCCATGATAGCCATCCGCCGTCCAAGACGCAATCGGATCCTGCCCGCGCGGGGGGGGGCAGAAGCACAGCGGCGAGACCGGAATCCGGCCCGGGTCACAGACCCCATCCGGGCGGGGCCGTGTACCCGGGGTGAGAAGGCGGAACACGCGGGCGGATCTCCAAGGAGGCAAGAAAAAAGGCCTTCCTCGCTGGAAGGCCTTGTGGAGCTGAGGGGGATCGAACCCCTGACCTCGTGAATGCCATTCACGCGCTCTCCCAGCTGAGCTACAGCCCCGATTCCGGACCGGCCTGGGGTGTCTGCCCGCTCCGGGGAATGAAATATACCGAATCGCATCCCGAATGTCAACGCGCCTGATGTGTTGAATCTCCGCCCCGGTTTGCGTACTTTCGCTTGCACATGCGGAGGCGCGGATGCAGGGCCTGGCCAAGGCATTCTCCTTTCCCTTCAAGGACCCCGACTGGATACGGAAATTCCTGGTGGGGGGGCTGTTCGTGCTGCTCTCGGCCCTCATCATAGGGATCTTCATCCTGGCGGGCTACTGCGTGCGGGTGACACAGCGGGTCATGCGGGGGGAAGCCAATCCCCTTCCCGAGTGGGACGACATCGGGGGGAAGTTCGTGGCGGGTTTCAAGTTCTGCGTTGTCCTGGCGGCCTACAGTGTGCCGATCTTCCTGGTCGTCATTCCTTTTCTGGTCCTCGGAATCCTGGGTGAGAACCTGGGCGCAGGCGGGGGGTCCGGCATCCTGCGGGGGTTCGCGGCGATGTTCATCATGCTCCTGGCTCTCCCCTACGCCCTCCTCTTCACCGTCTTTGCCCCCGTCATTGCGGGGAAGTTCGCCGAGAGGGAGTCCATCGCGGATGCGCTGGATGTGGCCGACGTCTTCCGGCGGTTCGGCCGCAACTGGGAGAACTCGCTCGTGGCCGCCCTTCTCATCGCCGGGATCCAGTCCCTGGCGGGAGCGGGGATTGTGCTCTTCTTCGTGGGGGTGGTGTTCACGGTGTTCTACTCATACCTGGTGTCGGCGCACCTGGCGGGGCTCCTCCTTGCCCCCGAGGGGGCGGTATGAGAACGCCTGCCCGGCTTCCCCTCATCCCGGGAGTGATCCTTTTTGCCGCGCTGGGTCTCTACGGATGCAAGGACGAACCTGCCGCGGGTCCCGACGGAAGTCCCTCGGACGTGGTGTTTCCCCTCTCGGGAGTCCGGTACGGCCTCCACGTGGACCTTCTCTTCCGGCAGACCTGCGCCCTGGCGGGCTGTCATGACGACGGGCAGCACACGAGCCCCCTTCAGCTCACATCCCACGCCAACACCGTGTACAACTCTCCCATCGGCACGATCATCCCCACCCGGCCCGATGAGAGCAACCTCGTGCTCCGGATCGAGAACCGGCTGGGACAGCGGATGCCCCTCAACAGGAATCCCCTCAACCAGAATCAGATCAACGGCATCCGCACCTGGATCGCGGAAGGGGCCCAGAACAACTGAGCCGCCGGCCTCAGCTCCGGCGCACGTCGTTCCCCCAGAAGAGCTTGGCGCGCAGGACATCGAAATAGGTCCTGTCCACACGCTTCACCAGCTTCAGGCGGAAGTCCGCCCTGCCTATCAGCACCTTCACGGGGGGAGGGAGAAGCTCCTCCACCTGTCCGTCGGATGCCACCAGCACCTCCTCCACCGGACCGCGCACCACAAGCCGGATGCGGCTCTCCTCGGGAACGATGAGCGGACGCCCGCTCAGTGTATGGGGGGAGATGGGCGTGATGCCCAAGACCCTGCTCGTGGGGGCCACAATGGGGCCTCCGCTCGAGAGGGCGTAGCCGGTGGAGCCCGTCGGTGTGGAGACAATCAACCCGTCGGCTGCGTAGGTTGCGGCGAAGGCGCCGTCCACGAACACCTCCAGGGCCATCACGCGGGGTGAGCGGGACTTGTCCACCACGATGTCGTTCACCGCATGGAGCAGGCGCTGGGGCTTTCCCTCCAGGGTTCCCTCCAGCACCAGGCGCTCCTCCACCCGGAACTTCCCCGCGGTGATGTCTCCGATGGCCTGCTCCATCTCCTCGGGGGCGAACTCCGCCAGGAAGCCCAGCTTCCCGAGGTTGATGCCCAGAATGGGGGTCTCCCTCCTTCCCACACGGCGGGCGAAAGAGAGAATGGTGCCGTCCCCTCCGAAAGCCACGAGCACTCCCGCCCCCGCGATGCAATCCTCCACACTCACCCGGTCGGCGGACCCGAGGCCAGGGCCTGGCATCAGGGCCGCGATCCGCTCATCCACAAGGCACCTGGCGCGGGCGCGGGCGCAGAGATCCAGAAACCGTCCCGCCGCCTCCGCCAGTCCCTCCTTCTCCAGGTTTCCCACTACTCCGAACATCATGGCGGCGTTTCTCCCTTCTCTTCCTTCTCCGGCTCCTGCCTGGCCGACTCATCCACAAAGTTGAGCCGGAGGTCGGTGAGCACGGAGGCAAGGGTCCGCTCCTCGCCCGGCTCCAGCACCCCCCCCATCCGCTCGTGCAGCATGTTCAGCATATCGATCAGGAGCCGGGCCAGAGGGAGGTTCCGCTCCACCTTGCCCGTGTGGTCGTTCCGGAGCTTTCCCATGGCCTGCATGGCGGATGCCTGAAGCATCGAGACCAGGGCCGCAAAGAGCGCCGCCTGTTGCTCCCTGTCGCTCATGAGTTCTCCTTCCGAGGATGTTCCCGTTCCCAGAGCTTGGCGTACTTCACGAACACGTAGGCGGCCGAACACGCCGCCAGGACGAACCCCTGTATGCCGTCCAGAAAACCCCGCCGCAGCAGATACATCTTCACGAACTGGAACGGGGGACGAAGGAGGAGGTCCCGGAGGGAGAACCGCCTTCCCCCCGCCCCCAGCTCCTCGGCCGCCAGGGTGGTGTACCTGTTGAACTTCCGGAAGTAGTGGTGGAGATCCGGGTCCGTGTAGTGGAGCAGGTCACTCCGCAGGCTCCCCTTCCCTCCCTCCACCTCGAGCCCCTCGTGCACCCGGGCTTCCGTGAAGCGGCCCCTGCCGCGGCGGAAGAGGCGGACCACCCGGGAAGGGTACCAACCCCCGTGCCGCATCCACCGCCCCAGGAAATGGGAGCGCCGGGCCACATCGTAGGCACAGATGTCGGGCGGGTCCTCTTCCAGGATGCGGCGGATCTCCGCCTCCAGCTCCGGGGTCACCCGCTCGTCGGCATCCATCCAGAGAATCCAGTCTCCGCAGGCATGCGCGAGGGCCTCGTTCTTGGTGCCTCCGAACCCCTTCCACTCCAGCCGGAGCACATGGTCCGTAAAGCCGGCCGCTATCTCGCGTGTCCGGTCCGTGCTCCCTGAATCCACCACCAGGATCTGGTCCGCCCACCGCACGGAGGCAAGGCAATCCCGGATGTTCCGTTCCTCATTCAGGGCGAGCGTCACCACCGTGAGGGTGGCCATGATCCTCCTTGAGTGGAAGGGCGGTCTTCTCCGCCGCCAGGGCGAACCCGACGGTGATCCAGAAGAGCGTCACGATCTCCTGGTCTCCAAACGTCCATTCGGTGAGGCCGCTCACGTGGAACCCCACGAACACAGCCAGAGATCCCAGCACGAGGGATCCCCCGAACCAGTCATCCCGGACTCGCCGGTAGATCCGCCACTCCGTCCGGACGATCTGCACGAAGAGGGCCGCCACCGCCGCAAAGCCCGCGATCCCCAGGGTCACCAGGAACTGCACCGCCACATTGTGAAAGTGCCCGTGCTGGGCGGGATCCCCCTCCTCGGCATAGCGAAGGTAGAGCTCGTGCATGTCGATGTCGCCGATTCCCACCAGGGGGTGGTCGGCGAACATCCGGAGGCCCGTCTTCCAGAGCATCAGCCGCGAGGCATTCTCGTGGTGCGAAAAATCCACGATGCTCTCGATCCTGCTCCGGACATACGGAGGGGCGAACACCAGCACCGCCGCGAACAGCACGAGGAGGGGAAGGAGCACGCGCGGCCTCCGCGCCAGGGCAATGAACACCAGTCCGCCGGCGGCCGCCAGGTAGGAACCCCGCGTCACGGTGGCATAGAGCGACACGAGCACCGGCACAAGCCCCGCGACACACGCCGCACGGATGCGCCATGGGGTGCCGGGGTGCACCGTGAAGGGGGCCAGGAGCAGGACCCCGATCATCATGAGCTCCGATGTGGTCATGTAGAACTGGAAGATGCCCAGACGGGTGTTCTCCACCGGGTTCCCGAATGCGAGCTTCCCGACGCCCAGGGTCCCCACAGCCGCCGCCGAGGCAAGCAGCACGACCGCCAGCATCTGCAGGCGGCGCCTGGTTCCGACCGTCGAGGCCAGCAGGTACACAATCCCCACAAGCAACACGCGGCGGGCGAGGGTGAAGGACTGCGCCGGGTCGGCCGAGAAGATGGAAGAGAGGATCTCCGCCCCCGCGTAGGCCGCAAAGCACCAGTCGAGGGGGGTGGCGGAGACTCCCCAGCGCCGTTCCCGGATCATGGCGGCGGCCCAGAGGAGGGCGCAGGCCCCCAGAGCCAGGGAGTTCACGGCAATGGAGACATACGAGGAGGCGAGAAGGAGAACCACGCACACCAGAAGCATCCGCTCCCAGAGGGAGGGACCCGTGGTGCCGCCGGCCGCCCCCGGGGGGAAGTCCGGCGCAGCGGGACCGCTATGCACGGAACTGGAGCTCATAGAGCTTCCGGTACAGACCCTGCGGGTTCCCCAGCAGATCCCTGTGCGTGCCCGACTCCACGATCCTCCCCCCGTCCAGCACAAGGATGCGGTTTGCGTGCTGGATGGTGGAGAGCCGGTGGGCGATCACCATCGAGGTCCTCCCCGCCATCAGGCGCTCGATGGCCTGCTGGACCAGGATCTCGGATTCCGTGTCCAGGGCGGAGGTGGCCTCGTCCAGGATGAGGATCGGGGGGTTCTTGAGAATGGCCCGGGCCAGGGCCAGCCGCTGTCTCTCCCCGCCCGAGATCTTCACACCCCGCTCCCCGATCACCGCATCATAGCCCCCGGGCATCTCCATGATGAAGGCATGGGCGTTGGCGGCCTCCGCGGCGGCCTGTACCCTGGCGGCGTCGCAGCTTTCCAGTCCGTAGGCGATGTTGTTGCGCACCGTGTCATTGAAGAGGATGGTCTCCTGGGTGACAATGCCGATCATCTCGCGCAGCGAGCCCACCTCCGCCTGCCGCAGGTCCACCCCGTCGATCGTGATGATGCCCGCGGTGGGGTCGTAGAACCGGGGAATCAGGTCCGCCAGCGTGGACTTGCCGCTCCCGCTGGGCCCCACAACGGCCACCACCTCCCCTTTGCGCACCGTCAGGTTGATGTCCGTCAGCACGGGGTCGCCCCGTTCGTACTGGAACGAGACGTTCCGGAACTCGATGCTGTCCGCAAATCCCCGGAGGCGCACGGGAGAGGCGGCGTTCCGGATGTGGGGCTCGGTGTCCAGGATGTCAAAGACCCGCCTGCCGGCGGCGGCCGCCTCCTGCATCCTGTTGTTCACGCTGCTCAGCTCCTTGATGGGGGGAAGAAGCTGGAACACGGCGAACAGGAAGCCCAGGAACTCGCTGGCCCGCATGGTGCCTTCGGAAAGCACAAGCATGCCCCCGTACCAGATGACCGCGGCGCCCCCCAGGGCGCTCAGAAACTCGGTGGCGGGGGAGGAGAGGTTCCGGATCCGGGTGATACCCAGGACCGTCTGGAAAAAGCGGTTGTTCTCCCCCCGGAATTTCCTGGTCTCGAATTCCTCCATCCCGAAGGCCTTCACCACCTTCACGCCCGTGATGGTCTCATGGAGCACCGAGGTCATGTCCGCCATGCGCTCCTGCACCTTCCCGCTTTCCCGGTGGACCCGCCGGCCCACGGAGGCAATGACCAGCAGCACCGCGGGAAACACGAGAAAGGCGGTCAACGTGAGCTGCCAGCTCAGCATCAGGGCGATGCCCATGTACACCGCCACAAGGAGGGGCTCCCGGATGAGGGTGTTGAATGTGGCCGATATGCCCGAGTTCACGATGGTCACGTCGTTCATCACACGGGAAATCAGGTTCCCCGTCCGCTCATTCGTGAAGTAGGCCAGGGGGAGGTTGTGGATGTGCGCGTAGAGCCGGTTCCGGATGTCGCGCACCAGCCCCTGCTCCACGTGCGTCATCAGGTTCGACTGCAGATAGCCGAAGAGGTTCTTCAGCAGAAAGGCACCCACGATGGCTGCGCAGATGTTCCGGAGGGTCTCCCCCACCGTGTCCCGGAAGAGCGCGCCGCGGATAAGGTCTCCCAGTCCCTCCCGCAACCCCGCCAGCCATCCGGGAAGGAGCGCCGGGGCTCCCGAGGCGGGCGCCGTCGCGGCGCCCGGGGGCCCGCTGAAGAGGGTTTCCAGAAGGGGAATGGTGAGATAGAGGGAGAGGCCGCTGAAGACAGAGAAGAACAGCGACAACACAACCGAGAGCGCCAGGAGCCCACCGTAGGGGCGGACGAACGAAAGGATGCGTTTGTAGACGGCAATCATGGGTGCTTCAGCCGGTTCAGTTCGGTGTTCGTCACGGGGGGGAGCGGGCCCTCTGGCCGGGCCTTCCGCTCGCCGTACTCCCAGACCTTGGCATAGAGAAGCAGGGTGTAGACGGCATCCAGAAGGGCCAGCACGAAGCCGTGGAAGCCGTCCCGGTAGCCGCGGCGCGAGAAGTACATCCGCAGGAAATGCGAGAGGGGGTGGAGCAGGAGATCCCGCCGGACCACACGGATCCCCGGACGCTCCGCGAGCATCGTGGACACCTGGAGGGATGTGTAGTCGTTCATCTTCCCCACATACGAGTAGATCGTCTCGTAGGTATGGTGGAGGAGAAGGTGCCGCAGCCGCCCCTTTTTTCCCAGGGGCTCGAACCCCCCGTGCACCTCCCGGTGATTGGCCCTGTACCGGTCCTTCCGGAAGAGGCGGAACTGGTAGTCCGGGAACCACCCCCCGTGCTCGATCCACCGCCCGAAAGCGGAGGGCTTCCGGAGGATGTCGAATCCCGCCGCATCGGGGTCCGCAGCGAGGGTCTCCCGTATCTCCGCCGCCAGGGGGGGTGTCACCTCCTCATCGGCATCCAGCACCAGTATCCAGGGGCCGCGTGCGTAGCCGATGCCCCGCTCCACCTGCCTGCTGGAGCCCGGGTACTCATGCTGATAGATTCTGTCTGTGAACGCCCGGGCGCGCTCCACCGTGCCGTCCCGGCTGAAGGAATCCACCACCACGACCTCGTCGGCCCACCGCACGCTTCCGAGGCACCGCTCAACATTCCGCTCTTCGTTGAGCGTCGTGAGCACCACCGAGAGCTTCGGCTCCACGCTACCGGACCACCAGGTTCACGATCCTGTCCTTCACCGCGACCGCCCGCACGAACTGCTTCCCCTCCATGTGCCTCTGCACATCGGGGTCGGCCAGGGCGAGCGCCTCCAGCTCCTTCTCGGGGGTGCCGGCCCGCACCGAGATCCTGGACCGCACCTTTCCGTTCACCTGCACCACCACCTCCAGGTGCTCAAGTTCCAGGATGAGCGGGTCGTACGCCGGCCACGGCCCGCGCGCCAGACTCTCCCCGTGACCCGTGAGGCGCCAGAGTTCCTCGGCGCAGTGCGGGGCAAAGGGGGCCAGCAGGAGCAGGAAGGGCTCCAGCACCTCCCGCGGACGCAGTTCCGCCTTCGTCGCCTCGTTCACGAAGATCATCATCTGGGCAATGGCGGTGTTGAAACGGAGCGCCTCGATGTCCTCCCCCACCTTCCGGACCGTGGCATGGAAGGTGCGCCGGAGTTCCGCGGGGGCGGGCACATCCTTCAGGTCGGGATGGAGGGAGCCGTCCTCGGCCGCGTACAGCCGCCAGACCCTGTTCAGAAAGCGCTGCACCCCCTCCACCCCCCGGGTGTTCCAGGGCTTCATGTCTTCCAGGGGCCCCATGAACATCTCGAACAGCCGCATGGCGTCGGCCCCGTATTCCTGCACGATATCGTCGGGGTTCACCACGTTGCCCCGCGACTTGGACATCTTGCTGGAGTCCTCCCCCAGGATGATGCCCTGATGCCGGAGCTTCACGAACGGTTCCGGTGTGCTCACATGCCCCAGGTCGTACAGAACCTTGTGCCAGAAACGCGCATACAGAAGGTGCAGCACGGCATGCTCGGCCCCTCCCACGTACAGGTCCACCGGCATCCAGGTCCGCTCCCGGGCCGGGTCGCAAAACGCCTTTCCGTTCCGGGGATCGATGAACCGCAGGTAGTACCAGCAGGATCCCGCCCACTGGGGCATCGTGTTGGTTTCCCGGCGGCCCCGGAGCCCCGTCGCCGGGTCCGTCACCTCCACCCACTCCCGCGCAAGCGCCAGCGGCGACTCGGTGGTGCCGCTGGGCTGAAAGCGCTTCAGGTCGGGAAGGTGAAGGGGAAGCTGCTCCTCGGGGACGGTGGTCATGGTCCCGTCCTCCAGGTGCATGATGGGAATGGGCTCGCCCCAGTACCGTTGCCGGGAGAAGAGCCAGTCCCTGAGCTTGTACTGCACGGCGGTGTGTCCGAGGCCGCGGGCCTCGAGCCACGCCGTGATGCGCTTCCTGGCCTCGACGCTGGAAAGGCCGTCCAGGGACACTTCTGCGTTGGAGGATGCCACGGAGGTGCCGTCTGCTGAGAAGGCCTCCCGCGAGACGTCCCCTCCCGCCACGACCTCCAGAATCGGGAGCCCGTGCGCAAGGGCAAAGGCATGGTCCCGCTCGTCGTGGCCGGGGACCGCCATGATCGCGCCGGTTCCGTACCCCATCAGCACGTAATCCGCAATCCAGACCGGGATGGGCCTCCCGGTGGCGGGGTTCTGCACGTATCCCCCGGTGAACTCCCCCGTCTTGGCCTGGTCCATCCCCCGCTCCCGGTCGGTCCGGGTGCGGGAACGTTCCCTGTAGGCGTCCACCTCCGCACGCCGCTCCGCCGCCACAAACCGGTCCACCAGGGGATGCTCGGGGGCCAGGACCATGTAGGTCGCCCCGAAGAGGGTATCGGGCCGGGTGGTGAAAACCCTGACCGGGGCACCGGTCCCGGCGGCAGGGAAAAGAATCTCGGCCCCCTCGGAGCGTCCGATCCAGTTCCTCTGCTGCTCCAGTGTGGAGGCGGGCCAGTCCAGACGCCCCGCATCCTCAAGGAACCTCTCGGCGTAAGCCGTGATGCGCATCATCCACTGCCGCATGGGCCGGCGCTCCACCGTGTAGCCCTTCTCCGCCCACTCATCCACCTCTTCATTCGCCAGAACGGTCCCCAGGGCCTCGCACCAGTTGACCGGAACCTCCGCCAGGTATGCAAGGCGGAACCCTGCGAGGAAGTCGTGCTTCTCCTTCCGTGACAGACCCCGCCAGCCGGCGGCCGTCAGACGGGTCTCGCAGTCCAGGCCGCAGGTTCCCTCCCTCTCCAGCTCCTCCACCAGGGTGCTCACGGGGCGGGCGCGCCCAGCCCGGGTGTCATACCAGGAGTCGTAGATCCGCAGGAAGATCCACTGGGTCCAGCGATAGTAGTCGGGATGGGTGGTGTCCACCTCCCTGTCCCAATCGTAACTGAGACCCAGCATCCGGATCTGCCTCCGGAAGGTCGCGATGTTCTGGGCGGTAGTCACCCGGGGGTGGATGTTGGTCTGCATGGCGTACCGCTCCGCCGGCAGCCCGAAAGCGTCCCAGCCGATGGGATGCAGCACGCGCACCCCCTTCATCCGCAGATACCGGCAGAGGATGTCGGTGGCCGTGTAGCCCTCGGGATGCCCCACATGAAGCCCTGAGCCCGAGGGATACGGAAACATGTCCAGCACGTAGGCCTTGGGGGTCCCCGGGGGAGGATCCTCCGTCCGGAAGGTCTTCTGTTGTTCCCAGTAGGCCTGCCACCTGGGTTCGATGGAACGAAACGGGTAGCTCATCGCCTGTTCGTGCTCCGTCCACGGGGGGAGGGCGCCGGCGGCCCGTCGGCAATACCTGAAGCGGGCCGGCTAACGCCTTGGAAAAGAAGGGGTACCATGCATCGGATAAGGGCCATTCCCACGGTGAATGTACCCATTCGGGCCGACAGAAACAACGCGCCCGGCCTACACGGCCTTCAGCACCATGAGGGTGATGTCGTCGGATGGGGGGGCGCCACGGGTGAAGTTCCTGATATCCTCCTGGACCGCATCCAGGATCGCCCCCGCCGGATCGGAGGCCCGGGCCCGCACAACGGCCTGGAGCCGCTCCTCCCCGTACTCCCGTCCCTCCGGGTCGAAGGCCTCGCTCACCCCGTCCGTGAAAAGAACCAGCACATCCCCGCTGTCAAGCTGCGTGCACCCCTCTTCGTAGGGGCCGGCAGAGGGAAGCACCCCCAGGATCATGCCCCCGCGGCTCAGCCGCTCCAGGGACCCGTCGCGCCGGAGAAGCATCGGATAGTTGTGTCCCGCATTCACGTAGCGGAGAGAGCGGGTCGGGGGGTGCATCACGAGCCAGAAGAACGTGATGAAGCGATCGGATCCCGTGTTCCGGCAGACCAGATCGTTGGCCCTGGCGGTCAGTTCCCCCAGGGGAAGATCCAGCGGCACCAGGGCGCGGATGGCGGCCTGCAGGTTGGCCATCAGAAGCGATGCCGGAGTCCCCTTCCCCGAGACATCCCCCACGGCGAACACGCATTTTCCACCCGGCGCTTCGATGGCATCATAGTAGTCCCCTCCCACCTGCCGGGAGGAGATGTTGACGGCAGCCACCTCCAGCCCTCCCACCACGGGCAGGACCCTCGGGAGAAGCCCCTTCTGGATCTCCCGGGCGATGGCCAGTTCGTCCTCCATCTTCTGTTTCTCGATCGCCTCCTGGAACAGGCGGGCGTTCTCCAGAGAGATGATGGCCAGGTTCGCGGCTGAGAAGAGAAATTCCAGATCCGCCTGCCCGTAGGGCTCCCGGCTCAGCTTTTCTCCCAGAAGGAGGAGGCCCCGTGCCTCGCCCTGCGTGATCATGGGCACGGCAACCTGGAGGCCTGCGGAGGCGAGGGTGGGGCCCGCGTCGGTCCCCTTCTGCGGCACCACATCCGCCAGGAGCCGGGGACCCTTCAGCCGGAGGAGCGACGCGAGGAGCTCCCCCTGCGGAGGGGGCCCGTCGATGCGGGAGGCCGCCACATGCACATCGGGGCCCTGCCTCAGGGCGATGAGGTAGCGGCTCACTCCGATCTGTCCCAACAGGGAGAAGACGAGCGTGCGGACCAGGCGTTCGGGGTCCAGCACGGCGCTCAGCTCCTTTCCCAGCTCAAAGAGTGTGTTCAGCTCCTGGATCTTCCCGTCCAGACGCCGGTTGGTCTCCTCCAGGCGGGCCAGCATGTCCGCCTTCTGAATGGCCGTGGCGGAGATGTTGGCAAGGGCCAGGAGGTGGGTCTTCTCCTGCGGGGAGAGAGGCGCCCGGGAGAACCTTCCCCCGAAGCAGAGCATGCCGGCCAACCGGTCATCGGCGTACATGGGGAGCACCAGCTCCACCCCCAACCGGGAAAGCGTCTGCCGCCAGGGCTTCTGACGGCCCGCACCCCTTCCAGCCGCAAGCAGCGAGCGGGGAGGCCGTACAACACGCAGACGGAGATCCGTCGTGCCGGGGGGAAACCCCTTCACCATGGCGGTGGCGCACTCTCCCTCGGGCTCTGTCAGCAGGGCAAGCCCCCGCGAGGCAAGGAGCCGTCCCATAATGGTGAGAAGGACGTGGCTCAGGATGAACTTCAGGTCCACGGCCGAATTGACGACCTTGCTGAACTCGAAGAGCGTGTCGTGGCTGAATCCGGCTTCGTCGCCCGGGGTGCGGGGGCGTGCGGTGCGGCCTTTGCTCATGGCGGGGGAGGAAAGAGGTTCAGCGCCGGAGGTACTTCACCAGGCGGACCTGGTTCCGCTGACCGGGAACGATGGTGTACTCCACCCGGTCCATGAGGGCGCGCATGAGGTACACTCCCAGCCCGCCGCGGCGGTAGTGGGAGAGATACTCCTTCATGTCGGGGGCCGGAATGGCGTCCGGGTCGAAGTACCTTCCGCTGTCGGAGATGAGAATCTCGAAGGCCTCGGGCCCGTCCTGGATGGTGATGGCGATCTTCTGGGCAGGGTCGAAGGCGTACGCGTGCTTGATGATGTTCGTGCAGGCCTCGTCCGCAGCCAGGGCGATCTTGCCGGCTTCATCTTCGCTGAAGCCGAATGCTCTGGCCGCCGAGGAGACGAACTCCCGGACCTCCATCAGCCGTTCGGTGCGGCTCTCTATGTCCATCCTCCGTTCGGGCACGGCGGCATGCAGGGTCATGTGCCCTGTCCTGCACGGGACGCGGCGAAGAAGCGGGCAACGGCCTCCTGCTCCTCCTTGAAGATCTCGTAGAGAATCGGGAATCCGAGAAGGTCGAAGACATTGTACACCCGGGGGGAGAGGTTGGTGAGCTTGATGTCCCCCGCATTCTTGCGCACATCCTCGATGAAGGCCATGAACACTCCCAGGCCCGCACTGCTGATGTACGAGAGGTCCCGGCAGTTGACGACGATCCGGTAGCGTTTCCCGTCCAGGAGGGACTGAAATGCTTCCTCCAGCCTGGGTGCCGTGTGCGCATCCAGGTACCCCCGCAACTCGAGCACCTGGACATCGCCGGATTCCCTGTGTGCGATTCTGAATTCACTCATGGACGAACCTCCGGTTGGGCGTGACCTGTCACGGCGGCCGCGGAATTCCCCCGCCAGCGCAGGACGACGAGGGTAAGATCGTCGTCGTTCACCCGCTGGCCCACATGCGCGCGGATGTCCCCGAGAATCGCGTCCCGTATGCCGGCCGCGGGGAGCCCCGCGGCCCGGACGGCGGCCCCCGCCAGGCGGTCGTAGCCGTACTCCTCGTCCCCCTTCCGGGCCTCGGTCACCCCGTCCGTGTAGAACACACAGACATCCCCCCTCCGCAGGCGTACGGTCTGTTCGCGGAGGGTGGCGGCGAAGGTGGCGTCACGGCTGAGTCCGAGGCCCATCCCCGGGGGACGCACATAGGAGGCCCCGCTTCCGGAGACATGCAGCATCGGACAGTGGCCCGCACGCGCGAGCGTGAGGGTCCCCGACGCGACGTCGAGAACGGCATAAAGTAAGGTAATAAAGGAGTGTTTGTCAATCGAGGTGCCCAGCGCCTCGTTCGCCCTCACCATGAACTCCGCGGGGGAAGGGTACAGGCGTCCCAGGGACTGGAAGATCCCCTTCACTTCCGACATGTAGAATGCGGCCGAGATCCCCTTTCCGGAAACGTCGCCCACCACGATCCCCAGGCGGTTTGCATCGAGCTGCAGGAAATCGTAGTAGTCTCCTCCGACTTCAAACGCCGGAGTGGAGACGGCGTCCAGCTCCACCGCTCCCAGCCGGGGCAGCGTCTGGGGGAGAAGCCGCCTCTGCATCTCGGCGGCCAGCATCATTTCCCTGAGGAGCCGCTCCCTCTCGAGGGAGGTGCTGATGAGACGCGAGTTCTCGATCGCAATGGTGGCCTGGTCCGCGAAGGCCGAGACGGCATCCACATCGTCCTTGAAGAACCCGTGCTCGGAATCCTTCGTGACGTAGAGAAACCCCACGGGGCCCGTGTGAGAGGCGAGGGGCACCATCACGAGCGAGCCCACCCGCAGCCCGGCTTTCTGCACCCGGCCGAACCGCTCGTCCCGCGCCACGTCGTCCACCACAAGCGGCGAGCGCTGCTCCATGACCAGCTCCCGCAGGCCCCTTTTCTCCGGCGGGAACAGACGGTCGATCTCGGCGGGCGTGATGTTCCGGAGCCCGGCAACCCGCACGCGAAACACCCCCGCACGGGGATCCGGTCCTCCCCGGTCCCCCGTCTGGATCACCTCCAGCCAGCTGCTCTGCGCCTCGCAGACCTGCAGCGTCATGGACGTCACGCTCCCCGCCAGCTTGTCGAAATCGAAGGCCTGCGTCACCAGCCGGCTCAGGGTATGCAGGGATGAGACCTCCGTGATCTTGCGGTCGAATGCATCGGCGGTGGGAAGATGGAAGAGGGCACTGACGAACGCCATGCCGAAGTAGATGTTCCCGAACAGGAGCACCAGGCTCACGAACCGGGCCACGGGGTGCGACCAGAAGAGGACGGCCTGGCTGACGGAACCCTCTCCCGCCAGGGCCACGTTCATCCCCAGCAGCCCCAGGAAGAGCAGAAGCGAAAACACGAGACTGAAGAACTTCTCCCGGCGGGAAAGATACACGATCCAGGAGAGCCGGAAACTGTTGGCGGCGGCCAGCGCCGCTCCCAGACCGAACAGGACGGCGGAGACCACCCCGGCTTCCAGAGGCCGCAAGAAGAACCCCTGCAGGGCGGAGGCGGCCGCGACAATGAGAAAGACCCTCAGGATGCGCAGGGCGGCCTTGCGCCGCTTGTAGAGCACGAACTCCACCAGAATCCGGAGGAGGAGCGCGGCGTAGAGGCCAAGGGCTGTCGAAATCACCGTGGCCCCGAACAGCGCCTGGTAGTTCAAGGGGAGGAGCAGAAAGTCCTTGGCATCGAACGCCAGATCCACGCTCAGGGCGATCGTGACAGCCAGCACGCCCGTCACGACCGTAGCAATCAGCGCGATGGCAAGCCGGCGCACCGCGGTGGCATCGCGCCGGGCCAGGGTGGAGTCCAGGGAGACCGAGCCGAGGGTCAGAGCGGCAATGATCATGAGGTCTCTCACCGCCCCCAGCCACCCGATGTCCAGGTCCACGTTCCGGCGCACGACGTCCGCGGCAAGAACCAGCCCCAGAAGCAGCAGGGCGGACCCGACGCTTATGAATCGCCGTATCTTCATGCGTCCGTCAGACCCGTATGCGCACCCACCCGGTCCCGCGGTAGCGGGCGTAGATGAGCCCCGTGTAGGAAAGGATGTAGACAGGGAGGGCGAGCCAGGCCCAGAGAAGCCCCCCTTCGAGGACCACGCCCATGACGTAGCAGGCCGGGAGGAACACAACCCAGTGGGTCAGAACCTCCACCACCATGACGTACACGGTGGCGCCCGCCGCCTGGAGCGCGTGCGCCAGCACGATCCCGCCCGCATAGAACACCTGCGTCCCCCCCGCAAGCTGCAGGATGGGACGCGCCCGCAGGGAGACGGACACGTCGTTGGTGATGAGGGAGATCACCCATCCGGGAAAGAAGACAAACACCGCCCCCAGCACCACGGTGAACATGGTGGCCAGCCGGGCGGCCTCCATGCCGTAGCGGCGCGCCAGGCCGTGGTCTCCCGTCCCGAGACTCTGCCCCACCAGGGTCTGCGCCCCGATCCCGAAGCCGAAGCAGGGAAGAAAAGACATGAACAGGGCCGAGATGACCACCTGACTTGCCGCCTGTTCGGGGGTCCCCAGCCGGCCCGCCACGGCCACAAACACCAGGAACCCGACCAGGATCAGTATGTTCTGGAACGACACCGGCGCCGAGATCCGGACAATCTGAGCCACCACATGAGTCCGGAGCTGGAGGGCGCGGTAGTACCTGTAGGTCCTTCGGTAGCCGGGGAGGAAAGTTGCACCCGCAAAGAAGAGGACGCCGACCGCGTTGCTCAGGGCGGAGGCCAGCCCGGCGCCCGCAAGACCCATCCGGGGGAATCCCAGGGATCCGAAGATCAGCAGGTAGTTCAGAAGGACGTTGGAGAAATTGATGATGATGGCCGAGATCATGAAGACCCCGGTGTGTCCGATGCCGTTGAAGAACCCGCGGTAGGAAACCACCACCAGGAAGAAGGCGAGACCCACGAACCTCCATTGCATGTACGCGGTCCCGGCCCGGGCCACCGCAGGGTCGCTGGCAAAGAAATCCAGGATGTCGTAGGAGAAAAGAAAGCCGAGGGCCCCGCATCCGACCCCCACAACGGCCGCCACGGCCAGGGAGTTGTTCAGAACGGCTCCGGCGCCCTCCGGATCCCCGGACCCCGTCCGGCGGGCCGCCAGCACATGCGTGCCTGTGGAAAAACTGGAGAAGAAACTGGTGACCGCCCAGGTGGCCAGAAGACCCAGCCCCAGCGCGGCAAGCACGACCTCAGTGTTTTCCAGCCGGCCCGCCATCGCCGTTTCCGTTACCGACACCAGCATCTGAGAGGAGAGCCCGGCCACGGCGGGCGCCGAGATCCTCAGGACTTTCCCCGTCAGTTCCCTGTCCGGGAATAGGGTCATAGGGGGGGTGCCGCCGTTCCCCGGGGAACGCGGCGCGGGCCGGGCCTACACGGAGAGCCCTGCAATGGCGCGGTCCACCTCCCGGGCATACACGCTCGCGGGGTACTCTTTCTTCAGGCGGGTGTACAGCTCGATGGCCCGCTCCTTCTCCCCCGCCAGGCCCAGGTTCCGTGCTGCGTGGAAGAGGTTCTCGGGAGCGGCGGCCGCCTTGCGGTCCAGCCCGGACGCCTTTTCGAAGAGGGATGCCGCCTCGGCGTGCTCCCCCCGCGCCTCCCGGCAGGCGCCCATTCCCGCCAGACGGGAGGCCTCGAGAAAGTCCCCTTCGGGGCTGCAGTCCTCGAAGTGTTCCAGCGCCTCGTCGTAACGGCCGAGCTGGAAGTAGCAGCCGGCCAGGTAGAATCGCGCCAGCTCGCCCGACGGAGTGCTCCCGTAGTTGTCCACGATGGATGCCAGGCCCTGGATGTTGCGTTCCGGCACCCCGTCCACCGCCTGCTGGAACTGGCCCGCATCATAGAGAGGATACACCTTCCCCAGGGCGGTCATGGCCTTTTCATTCCCCGAACTCCTGTTGTTGGCCAGGACGACGGCAAGAATGATGAGGCCGGCCGCCGCCAGCACGCCGTACTGGATGGTCCTCCGGTGACGCTCGTAGAACGACGTCACCTGCGCGTAGGTGGTGACAAGCGCATCCTCCTTCATCTCGCGCCTGCTGATCTTGTGCTTGGGTCGCAGCATGCTCCCGGTTCCCTGGATGTGTCCTCTGTGGATAAGGCGATGTGTACGCCCGTCGGGATTTGAACCCGAAACCTTTGGCTCCGGAGGCCAACGCTCTATCCAATTGAGCTACGGGCGCGCGCCGCCCCCCTCGGGGCCGGCCTGATATTTATGATACCCAAAAAAAAGCTGCCTATCAACCCGGACATCCGGCCGAACGCAGGGCCTCGACCAGCACGGGCCCGGGCGGAATGCCCTTCATGCACTCGAAGGTGCCGATCGGACACTCCCTCCCCCCGTGTATTGCGCACGGGCGGCACCCCAGCCCCGCCAGCTCCACCACGGCATCCCTCTCCCCCACAGGCCCGAACCCGAAGGCCGGAACCGTGGGACCGAAAATCGCCACGGCAGGCGTCCGCATGGCCGCGGCAAGGTGAAGCGGGGCGCTGTCATTGGTGATGCAGACCCGGCAGCGTCCGATGAGCTCCGCCGACTGGAGGATGCTCATGGGCCCCGCCGCATTCAGAACACCCTCCGCCCCTGCCGCCTCCCTGATTCTCCCGGCGAGGGCCGCATCTCCGGGGCCCCCCACCAATACCACACCCATGCCGGCTTGGCGCAGTCCCCGCACGAGGGTGACATAGCGGTCCTCGGGCCAGCGCTTGGTGGCCCACACGGAGCCGGGGGCCACGGCAGCGAGAGCCGCGCCCGGCCCAACGCCTCCCGCCCGAAGGAGCGCGTCCACCGCCTTCCGGTCCTCTTCGTCCGGATAGAGCGCGGGGAGGACGATTCCCTCCTCCCGGATCCCCAGGGGATGGAGCAGGCGGATGTTCCGCGCACTCTCATGCAGGTCCCTCCGGTAGGGGACCACATCGGTAAGGAGAAACCGCCCTGCGCTCCTGTCGAAGCCGATCCTCCGCCGTATGCCTCCCAACCGGCAGAGGGCCGCACTCCGGATCGATCGGTGGGGAATGACGGCCGCATCGAACCCTCCGCTCCGCACCGCGCCCTTCACCCGTCGAAACCCCGCCCACCCCGCATCGGACCCCTTCTTGTCATAGACCAGGACGCCGGCCACGGCCGGATGGTTCTCCAGAGCCGGGGCCGTTGGGGGAATCGCGGCCACCGTGATGAGGGCCCCCTCCATACGATCCCGGAGCAACTGCACACAGGGGAGGGTGAGCACCAGATCCCCCAGAAACCCCGTCTGAACGACCAGAAAGCGGGTCTTCCCGTCCGGGCTCATGCCTCATCCCCCCGCTGGGGCAACGGTTCCCGGTGCTTCCATCGTTTGTGCATCCAGAGCCACTGCCCGGGGTGCATCCGGATCCGCCGCTCCAGCATGGCCGCGTGCGTCCGGGTCAGCTCCGTCACGGCGTCCTCCCCGGTTCCTGCGGGGAGAGGGACCTCCTCGAAGAGGGCCTCATACGTGCCGTCTTCGTGCCGCTCCACGTACACCATCACCAGCGGGACGCCGATCCTCAGGGCAAAGGCCGCCACACCGCGGTGTGTGGCCGCAGGGCGGCCGAAGAAGTCCACAAACACCGATTCCCTCGGCCCGCTCTGGTCCCCCAGAACGCAGAGCACTCCCCCTCCCTTCAGGATGCGCACGGCTTCGCGCGAGGCCACGCCCATCGAGATGGTCCGGTTTCCGAACCTCGTGCGGATCGCGTCCAAGGCGGCATCCACCCGGCCGTTCCGCTGGCGCTGCACGATCGTCGCAACGGGAACCCCCAGGCGAAGCCGGACTCCCTGAAGGATGAACTCCCAGTTCCCGAAGTGCCCCGAGAGAATGATGATTCCTCCCCCCTCCCGGAGGCGGGCCTCGACCGCCCGGGAGTTGCGCAGTTCCACCACCCGCATGAGCTCCCCGGCAGGCTGCCTGCCGGACCAGAGCATCTCGAGGAATGTGATCCCGAAGTTCTCGTACGCCTCCAGGGCCAGATCGCGCAGCTCTTTCCCCGTGCGCTCCGGAAAGGCCCGCCGCAGGTTCTCCAGGGTCACGCGCTTCCGGAAGGGAGTCAGGAGAAAGACGGCGCTCCCCAGCGCCTTCCCCAGGCGCCCCGCACCCCGGAAGGAAAGCCGCCCGGCGCACCAGCGGAGAACCGCAAATCCGCCGTACTCCAGCATCTCCATCATGAGGCGAGGAACACTCTCGGACAGACAAAAGCCCCGGGCGCAGCCGCCCGGGGCCTCCGCATCGGGGCGGGCGCGGGGGCCCCGGCCCTACCGGGTAACGGCAAACCTCTGCCAGTTCGCATCCTGCAACTCGTTCCGGTGGGTGGAATGCACCAGTTCATAGTCCCCCCCCTCCTGACGGAGGACGAAAACGAAGATGACGCCGGTCTGTATCGCGTGATACGTCCAGATCTCATAGGGTCTGCTTTCGGCTTCGTTTGGATGGCGTTCGATGTCGTCCGGCGGCCCGTACACCACGTGTACCCGGCCCCGATCGGACCGGTACCCGTGCCTCCCCAGAAACCCGTAGTGGGTGTTGGCGTAGCGGACCCGCTCCAGGCATACGAGGCGTTTCCCGGGGGGGCGCCGGCTCCAGAAATCCTCCAGATAGCGCCGTTTGGCATCCGCGCCTTCCAGCTCCTCAAACCTGTTCTTCTCGTCCCCGGAGGCCTCGTACCGGAGCCACGCAAACTCACGATCCAGCTCCGAATCTTCCATGCGCGCATATTCCGCCGAAGGGACCCGGGCATCGAGCAATACCAGGGTGGAATCCACTCCCAGGGAGGGATTGTAGACAAAGAAGCGGCGGAGGGAGCTGTCGGCTGCGGCCGGCTCTGCGCCCCACAACATCAGGGTCAGCACATAGCTCCCCGTCGGGAGCGCGGCCACGCCGATGCTGTCCACCAGAACCGCCGACTCACCGGGCCGTCTGCGCACCCGGTCCCGGGCGATGAGCTCCCGCCCCACCGCATCCCGCACCGAAGCCCGGAGGCGGAATTCGCCCGGCCCCCCCTCCGCATCCAGGTTGTACGCCTCCGCATAGTAGTAGAGGTCGTGCCCGGGCCCGAAGACACCTTCCACGCTGGGCCGCACCTCCAGCGTGTTCTTGTAGAACTGGCTCCCCTGTCCGGCGTTGCGTGTGATCCGGGCCGCAAGCTGGATGTCGCTCAGAACGGGCCGTGTGCGGGCCGGGGCCGCTACGGAGAGTGGAAGGGTCACCGTGGCAAGGCGGGAGGGGGCAAGGGCATCGCGCGCCGTGAGACGGAGCATGTAGGATCCGGGTGCAAGGGGGACCTGCACCACCCCCACCAGGTTCATGACGGCGATCCGGGCCGAATCGGCGGCGGAGTGCGGGACGTTCCACCGCTGGGTGAACACCGCCGAGTCCCCTGCGAGCACATCCGCCTCCATCTCCAGCCGGGCCGTGAGGCCCGCCGCATCCCGGCCGTATGTCAGCGTGCGCTCGGGGACTGCGTAGGAAATCTCCACCCAGGCCCGTTCTTCATCCCCCCGGAACCTGGCAACGTCCACCATGAGGGAAAGGGGCTCCGAGGGGGGGACTCCCTGCGAGAGGCCGGTCCCCGCAACAGGGCGGGCCCAGGGGGCGCATGCCAGCGCCAGCAACAACGCGACCGCCTGTCGTTTGCGCGCGCTCATTGTCCGATCACCTTCACCACCACACGCTTTCTCCTCCTCCCGTCGAATTCCGCGTAGTAGACCTGCTGCCAGGTCCCGAGGTCCAGTTTCCCGGCGGTCACGGGGAGAATCACCTCGTGGTGCAGGAGGAGGCTCTTCAGGTGCGCATCCCCGTTTGTCTCGCCGGTCCGGTGGTGCCGGTAGTCCTTCCCGAACGGAGCGAGCTTCTCCAGCCACTCGTCAATGTCCCGGATGAGCCCCTCCTCCGCGTCGTTGACGTACACCGCGGAGGTGATGTGCATGGCGGAAACGAGCGCCATCCCCTCCGTCACCCCGCTCCGGGCGACGATGCGCTCCACCTCGGCGGTGATGTTGACGTAGTCTCTCCGGGCGGGAGTTTCGAACCAGAGGTACTCCGTAGCGGTCTTCACAGCCCCAGGAGTCCCTTCACCCTGTCCACGAGATCCTTCGCTGCAATCGGCTTCCCCATGAAATCGTCTGCTCCCGCCGCCAGGACCTCCTCCCGCACGTTCGCCCGTCCGTAGCCGCTGGATCCTATGATCTTGAGGGAGGGCTTGATCGCGCGGGCCCGGGCGATCAACTCCAGCCCCTCCAGGCGGGGAAGGCCCAGGTCCGTCACCAGGGCGTCAATCCGTTCCATTGCCGCTCCCAGGACAGCCAGACCCTCCTCGCCGTCCCTGGCCCGGTGGACTTCGAAGCCCTCCATCTCGAAGACAAGGACCATCAGCTCCAGGATCTGCTCCTGGTCCTCGCAGAGGAGAACTCCCGGCCTGTGTTCCTGCTCCATGCAGCGTTCGTCTGATGGTCCCCGATACGCGCCCCCGCCGCGTGCGCCCGGCTCAAGATAACGCCTGGTGCCACGAAAATCAAACAGAGGGCCGATTGGGTGCTGTCCTAATTAGAGGGGTTTTGTCCTAAATAGAACGGGACCCCGAACAGCAATGCGGGGTCCCGTGTTTTGCCTCAGATGGGTCAGAGACTAATCGTCCCTCACCCAAATCGCGAACGCCCGCAAGCCATAATCTCTTGCGTAGATCCGCTTCCTATTTCTCAGCGTGATATAGGCAACGAAAATGAGCCTATAGCCCTGCCGAGACCCTGAAATGGCCATAGAAGAGGCCCTTTCGATGAGTGGCGGGGGCTTGCTTTCGGGCTCAGAGTTTTGTATATTGGAGAGCAATACCTTGAGCCCTCCGCCTCGAAGCTTGCCCCATCAGTTAGCCGGGCGGAACGGTTTCCGACCCCGAAGTTGCTGCAAACAGCTTCGGGGTTTTTTCTATACCTCCCTCTTCACATCGAAGAGGTACTTCATTACGAACACAAAGACCCCCAGTATGTTTAGAGTTGTTCCCCCGATCACAGCCAACAATACGCTCTCGGGCAATTGGAACATGAGAGGCTCCATTTTGAGCCCACCCAGGATAAGCAAGACAAACACCCCAAAGAGCCACCAGCCTGCTAATCTGAAGGTTTTTCGAGCGTAGGTCTTTCTTTCCTCAATGTCCTGTGCTATCCCCCTTAGTCTAAGGTCCGACTCCTTACAATGGTAAAGCTCCATTTCCTGCTGTGTTTGGAGCGTGGGCGCTTCTGGACCTGGGGGTAACTTCGGGACTCCCATGAGTTTCATTGCACCAAGCCGCTGAAGTAGGCATCCATGCGTTGATCGCTGATGACCTTCTCGCCTGCTCGATTCGCCTCATCCCACGGTGTTCCAGGAAGATGGGTTGCATTTGAGAGCCGAATAGGCGAATACCCCCTGTAGACCTCCCAAAACTCAGTTAGAAAGACGAGTAATTCCTTTTCTTCCCTCGGGATCGTCGGCGTGACAACTCTCATAGTTGCCATGTCAAAATCCGGCAAAAGCCTGTCGATCTGATCGCTTCCGTATCCCTTGAGCAAATGGTAAAGCTCAGAGATAACGGGACCGTATTTCCATACTTCGAACCTATCGCTAAACAAAGGTTCCCCCGTTTTGACGTGGTATATCCCGTAAGCGAAATATAACAGCTTTTGGATCTTCATAGGGCTCATTTCGGCCCCCTCCTTCATCGCCCTATCAATGAAGAAGTTGGCGATGGCCTTCATGGGATACATGTTGTGACCTCCTGGTATGTTCTACAACCCAATATACAACAGCGAAACACAAAAAGCAAGCAACCACAATTGATTGCGGCATAATGCATTGCGGCGTCCATAGGAAGCCTAAAATGCGGACCGTGGTGGGCTTGACAAGTAAAGGGTTTTTTTGTATACTATACCCGGCTAATAGGAGAACCTAAACATGTGTGCCACACTTTCGACCGAAGTCCTGGAGGCCCGACTTACAGAGATTGAAAGGGAAAGGGAGCTTCTTCTTCAACTGATCGCGATACGCAAGGGCGAGTCTGGGGGCGAGACAGGAGCGTTGGCCGTCTCAGTCTCTCCGCCACGCCCAGGCTCGAACACGATCCGAGGCCGTGTTGTAGATGCGACTATCGAGCTGATTCATAGGATGGGGAGACATGTGACGAATGAAGAGGTCTTGAAGTTCGCGGTGGAGGAAAAGGGGATCAGTCTGGGCGATAACAAGGACAAGGCGAGGGCTCTTGGTGCTATTCTGTCCCAGGAATGTGATAAGAAGAGTGCAAGACTTAAGCGGGCGGCCCGAGGGGTCTATGACCTCAAATAAAAAGGCGCTCACTAAGAGCGCCTCTGTCAAACCTCAATCGAAGCGCTGCAACGCTTCGGGAAAGGATGGGTGTATGAGTAAGCAGCTCAAAATACCACAGTAGGCCCGCTTACAAGCGGGCTTCTCAGGTGTGTGACCACCTTCGAAGCCCTGAAATCCATGCCCGCGTGAACGGACATAGACCCTGACCTAATATACGTTCATCGCGGGGGAAAGTCAAATCGGAATCTGACGGAGACTCGCGATGAACGTACTGTCTGCTGAAAAGAAGGCCCTTGCCCTTTCCCTCTTGGCCGAAGGGAACTCAATCCGATCCACCGAACGCCTATCCGGGATTCACCGGGACACGATCATGCGGCTTCTCGTATCAGCCGGGGAAGCGTGTGAGGCGTTCATGGACTCTGAAATGCGGGACCTGAGCGTGAAGAGACTCCAAGTTGATGAAATCTGGACCTATGTAGGGAAGCACCAGCGTTTCATTCGCCCCGAAAACCAAGACGAGTTTACGGGCGATCAGTATTGCTTTGTGGCTATGGACAGCGACTCCAAGCTCATCCCGTCTTTCAGACTTGGGAAGCGGACCGTCCAGACCGCAGAGGTATTCATGCGGGATGTGGCCGCCCGCGTCAAGACACGATTCCAACTTTCAACCGATGCCTTCTCGCCCTACCGCGATGTTGTGGATAGGATTTGGGGGGCAGATATTGACTACGGGCAGGTTGCGAAGAGTTACGCCCAGGTGGATAGAAGCCCTGAAAGGCGGTACAGTCCGGCAGGCATTGTCCGGGTGGAAATAATACCCGTCTTCGGCAAGCCTAAGCGGAAGCACATTTCAACCTCCCACATTGAGAGGCAGAATCTCAGCATGAGGATAGGGATGAAGCGGTTTGCGCGTCTCACCAACGCCTACAGCAAGAAATGGGAGAACCTAAAAGCGGCTCTGGCGCTGTACTTCTGGCATTACAACTTCGCCAGGGTCCACGAGACGCTACGCGTTACCCCCGCGATGGAGGCGGGTCTAACAAAGCACATTTGGACATGGACGGGTTTGTCGGGTTGGGCAACACAGAGGGCGGCCGCATAATGAATCGGTGGGAGTGAAGCGGTCATGAAGAAAACCAGCCTTCCAAGCTGGTTGGATTCTAAACTCGCGTTTCATGTATGGCGCGAGGATCGTGGAACTCCCACCGATTTAGGACAACCTCCCCCTAATTAGGACAGTACCGCCGATTGCTTCCCGCATCCCGCGTGCGTATATTCCGCCATCCACAGGCGCATGCCCGAAGGTGAAGTCCACCGTCTTCCTCCTCCTGATCCCCGCCCTCCTGAGTGCGGCCGGATGCGCCGCCACACGACCGCAGGGCGTTGAACCCGGGTTCCCCGCGCTGCTGGCGGGCGCCGAGGCGGCGCCCCCCGGGGAGGAACGGGAGCGTCTGGTCGAGGGGCTCTGGAGCCGGAGTGCCAGGGGACGCCTTCCCCTCGTGGATGCGGCGGGAGACACGGCGACCTTCCTCTACCGTGGAAGCACCGACAGCGTCTTTCTGACGGGAGACATGACCGGGTGGAGTTCCCGGATCCCCTTCCGGCGGCTTCCGGGGACCGACCTCTTCCATCTCCGCATGGGCTTCCCGTGCGAGGCGCGGCTGGATTACAAGCTCCTTCTGGGGAACGGCTCCTTCATTCTTGATCCCGAGAACCCCCGCACGGCGCCGGGAGGATACGGGCCCAACTCGGAGCTTGCCATGCCGGGCTTCCGCAGGGCTCCGGAGCCGGACGCGGCCCCGGAGGCGCCCGGGGGGAGTCTCTCCACGCTCAGAGTAAAGAGCGCCCATCTCGGCTATGCCCACGAGGTGCACGTGTACACGCCGCCGGGATACGCCGGGGCCTCCTTCCGCTGTGGGGTGGCCTACTTCCAGGACGGAGGGGACTACCTGAGGTTTGCGCAGGCGGTCCTCGTGCTCGACGCCATGCATGGGGCGGAAGCGGTCCCGCCGCTTGCAGCCGTCTTCATCGTCCCCCCTCCCGGTCCCGGGACCGACCGCACCACGGAATACGGGCTGAACGGCAGCTACATCTCCTTCGTCGCCGACGAGCTGGTTCCGCTTGTGGACAGCCTCTTCCGCACCATCCCACGCCCTTCCGCCCGCCTGGCGATGGGAGCGTCGTACGGCGGGCTCATATCCCTGGGGCTTGCACTTTCCCGGCCGGATGTGTTCGCCAATGCGGCAAGCCAGTCGGGGTACGTCTCGTTCCGGTCCGACACGCTGGCCTCCCTGGCGGCACGTCTCCCCCGGCCGGATGTTTCGCTCTATCTCGACTGCGGTACGTACGAGACCTCCGTGGGAGGAGCGGCACGGGCCCGCGAGGGCGATTTCATCGCCGGGAATCGCCGTCTGCGGCAGGTGCTCGAAGAGCGGGGATACCCCCTCGCCTACAGGGAATTCCCCGACGGGCACAGCTGGGGGAGGTGGCGGAACGAACTCCCTGACATCCTCCGCCGGTTTTTCGGCTGGAGACCCTGAGGTGCGGCCGGCGAGGGCGGCATCCCCCATGGCAACAGCAGTCCTGCTGCTTGCCTGGCTCGTCGCGGGAGCCCTTCCTCCTCCGGCGCGAGCCCGGATGCCCGAGTCCCCTCGGGCTTTCTCCCTCTTCCTGGAGCGGATCGAGCGGCTTGAGAATCCGGCGGAACGGGATTCCCTGGCGGCGGCCTTCACACGGGGGATCGCCGTCCGGGGCCTCCCCGTGGTGGAGGATACCGTCGTGCATTTCCTCTACTCGGGGGTGGGAGGGCGGGTCTCCGTGCCGAGCGATCTCAACGGCTGGAACCCCTCGGCCGACACCATGCGCCGCATTGGGGGTACAGACCTGTTTCATCTGGCCGTTTCCGTACCCCGGGCCGCCCGCTTCGAGTACAAGCTCGTCGTGGATTCGGTCTGGATGCTGGACCCCTTCAACACCCTGCAGGCCCAGGGGGGGTACGGCCCGAACTCCGAGATCCGGATGCCGGACTATGTGTCGTCTCCCTGGGTCCTCTCCCGGAGCGGGGTGAGACGGGGCCGTCTGGACACCCTGCACATCAGGAGCTCCCTCCTCGGGAGGACCCACCCCGCAACGGTCTACCTCCCCCCCTCCCGGAGCGGGGAGGAGGACTCGCTGGGTCTCCTTCTCGTGATGGACGGCGGGGAGTACCTTTCTCTGGGCTTCATGCAGACGGTGCTGGACAACCTCTTGGATGAGGGGAAGATCAGACCCATCCTGGCGGTCTTTCTGGATCCGCGGACCGATCCCGGAGATTCCCGCACAAGCATGCGGATGCAGGACTACGCCATGAGCGACACGTTTGTAGCGTACCTGACGGAGGAAGTCCTGCCGGCACTATCGGCCCGGTACAGGGTTCTTTCGGCTCCCGCCGAGCACGCCGTCATGGGGGCCTCCCTGGGGGGCCTCATCGCAACATACGCCGCCTTCCGGAGGCCCGACCTGTTCGGGCTTTGCGCGGCACAGAGTCCGGCCTACTGGTGGGATGAAGAGCGGATGATGCGGCTGATGGCAGCGGCCCCCCCCCTGGGGATCCGGTTCTATCTGGATACGGGAACCATCCGGGATGCACGGGTCCACACCCGGAGGATGGCGGACATCCTCCAGGACCGGGGGGTGCCCTGCACGTACGCGGAATACCCCGAAGGGCATAACTGGGTCAACTGGCGGGCGCGCATCGACGACATCCTCATTCAATTCTGGGAAACGAAGCCGTGATGAAAGCACTCATCCTCTCCCTCTTCTCTCTCCTTGCAGCGCCGGCTGAAGGGGGCGGGAGCGCAATCACCCTGGATGAACTGGGCATTCGTGTGGAGGGAACCTCCCGGGAGTTCTCCTTCACGAACGGACAATCCGCGTTCCTGTACGGGGAAACCCACGGGCGCTCCCGGAGCGGCTGGCAGGGGTTCAACGTGGACGGGACCGAGCTTCTGGACGACTACCGGCTTTTCCTGGAGGGACGCCCTCTGGACAGGGCGGACGCCGTGGAGGTCACGGTATTCCCCGACCGCCTGGTGCGCCGGTACGGCGGGGGAATCACCGAGGAGGTGAGAATGGCGGATTCCCTCCCTGTCTTCTACGTGCGCCTCCAGGCGCCGCGTCCCGTCCAGGCGGGCGTGGAGGTCTACCCGGGAGGCGGGACATATCCCGCACAGGCCGGTGTGTTCCTCTCGGAGAACACGGCCTCCATGGATTTCTCGGGCACCGGGGCAGAGGCACCCGGGACCCCGCCGCCGGGACGCTGGCTCTCCGCAGGGGGGCCCGCATGCCTCCCTGCGCGCGTGCAGGAGGGAGAGGGGGCGGAGGCCCGCAGGGCGCTCATCCGGCTCTCCCGGCGCAATGCCCGGCTGCACCTTTTCGTCTTTGCGGGGGGCGGATCCCGGGAGCAGGCCGAAGCGCTCCTCCGCTCCGTACCCGGGCGCGTGGGGATGCTGGAGAAACGCCGCCGCGACCGGATGGAAGCCCTCCTTTCGGCCACCGGGGTCCGCACCTCGGACCCCCGCTTCGATCGCGCTCTTGCCTGGGCGAAGCTGTCCCTGGATGCGCTGGTTATGAATCAGCGCGGGCGCGGCATCTTTGCGGGGCTCCCCTGGTTCAACTCCTACTGGGGTAGGGATACCTTCATCTCGCTCCCCGGAGCGGCGCTGGTCACGGGTCGCTGGAGTCTGGCCAGGGAAATCCTCCTTTCGTTCGCGGGGTTTCAGAACACGGACCCCGCCTCCCCCGATGAGGGCCGCATTCCCAACATCGTGACCGCGCGGGAGAAGGCCTACAACACGGCGGACGGGACCCCCCGCTTTGTGGAGACGGCGCGGGACTACGTCCTCCGCTCCGGCGACTCGGTATTCGCCCTTGCCGTTTATCCCACGGTGATCCGGTCCATCGAAGGAACCATCCGCCGGCACACCGACAGCTCGGGATTCCTCATCCACGGAGATGCCGAGACCTGGATGGATGCGGTCGGTCCCGACGGCCCCTGGAGTGCGCGCGGCGACAGGGCAAACGACATACAGGCCCTCTGGTCGCGCCAGCTGGAGGCGGGGGTCTGGTTCGCCACACGGATGGGGGATGCCCCATCCGCCCGGCGGTGGGACAGCCTCCACACACGTGTCGGGGCATCCTTCCGGGAACGCTTCATCACGCCGGCGGGGATCGCCGACCACCTGAACCGCGACGGCTCAGCGGACGTTCGTCTGAGGCCCAACGCCATCTTCACGATGGAGCTTCTCCCCGACTCCGTACGGGCGGAGGCGCTCGCCCGGATTGTGGGAAACCTCACCTATGAGCACGGAGTGGCCTCCCTGTGGCAGGGGGACCCGGGCTTCCATCCGTATCACAGGAACCAGCCCTTCTACCCCCCCGACGCGGCCTACCACAACGGAACCGTCTGGACATGGCTCTCGGGACCCGTGGTTGCGGAGCTCTGCCGCTTCTCCCTTCAGGAAACGGCCTTCCGGCTCACCTCGAACGCAGCCGCCCAGATCCTGGACCGGGGAGCAGTGGGGACGCAGTCGGAGCTCCTGGATGCTCTCCCCAGGGAGGGGGCGCAGGAACCGGAGCTTTCCGGAACCTTCTCGCAGGCCTGGAATCTGGCCGAGTTCATACGGAACTTCTACGACGACTACCTGGGGGCCCGGGTGGAGATTCTCCACCACAGAATACGGCTCCGGCCACGGATCCCCCGGGCCCTGGGAAACGTGAGGGCTGTTCTGAACCTGGACGGACGGGGGGTCCCTGTGGAGATCCTGCGGGACGGACCCACGCAAACGGTCCTCCTGTGGGGGAGGAACCTCCGCCGGGGGGGTACGGTGGAGCTCTCGCTCCCGGGGGAGGACGGAGCGGAGTTGGGCCTCAAGGTCGCCATCCCGCCCCGGGGCGAGCTGAGAGTCGTGTTGAGAGGGAGAGAGATAACCTGTTACGTCAATGGACAGAAGACCACCCCGGCTGAAGTATCCGAAACCCTCCGTCACCCGGATCCTGCCCTCGGGGGTCTGAGGTTCGCCGTTCCCATGCTCCTTCCCGGCCTGAGATCCGTGGGCGGCCCCACCCATCCGATCCTCAATCTGGCACAGGTCAAAGCAGCCAACCCGGCCGCGCGGGTGCTTGTGCGACTGGAGGACCCCGAGGGGGACGACACAGGGGTGGGTCCGGGGGGAGAGACGCTGGGCAGGTACACCTACCCCACCCATCCGGCCTTCCGGGGGGGCTGTCTGGATCTCACGGGATTCACCCTCAGCCGGGACGACTCCAACGCATACCTGGAGCTTCGGTTCCGGTCCCTGGCCGACCCCGGCTGGCACCCCGAGTACGGGTTCCAGCTCACCCTCGCGGCCATCGCAATCGACACAGACGGCATCCCCGGCTCGGGCGCGGTCAGTATCCCCGCCAATGCCGGCTTTCTGATGGATGCGCGGGATGCGTATGAACGTCTGATACTCGTGGGGGGAGGAGTCCGCGTGGAGGACGCCTCGGGGGAGACCCTGGCCGCCTACGTACCCGCTCCCGGTGATGCGGTCTCCCCCATCGGGGACGCGCAGAGGGCGCGGGTCGCGTTTTCCCTTCCCCTCCGCTATCTGGGCGTGCCGGATTCCGCCTGGGGTATCACGGTGCTGGCGGGGGCCCAGGACGACCACGGTGCAGCGGGACTCGGGGAATTCAGAACCGTTTCCCTGCGGGCCTCCGAATGGACGGGTGGAGGAAGAGAATCGGCCCGGGAATCCAACCTCTACGACGCGGCGCGCAGCCGCCGCTGAGACTTCTCAGCCCTTCACACTCCCCAGGGTCAGCCCGGACACAAGATACCGGCTGAGTCCCAGGAACAGAACCACCACGGGCACCGCCACGATCAGGGAGGAGGCCCCGTAGAGGCCCCACTCCGTGGTCATGTTGGACTCAAACGACTTGAGCCCCAGCGGCAGGGTCCAGAGACCCGTGTCCTGAAGGATCTGTGCGGCCACCAGGTACTCCGACCACGCGGTCATGAATGAGAAGAGGGCGGTAATGACCAGGGCAGGCGCGGCCAAGGGAAGGATGATCTTGTAGAAGGCCTGGAACTGGTTGCAGCCGTCGATCCTCGCCGCCTCCTCCAGACTGTATGGAATGGTATCGTAGTATCCCTTCATGGTCCAGATGGTGAACGGGAGCGCCGTGGCCGTATAGATGACGATGACCCCCAGAAAGGTGTTGATGAGCCCCAGGTGGATGAGCATGATATACAGGGGGAGGAGCAGCATCGTGGCGGGGAACATCTGCGTGGTCAGGAGACTGAGGAGCCCCAGCCTCTTCCCCGCGAAGTTGAACCGGCTGAAGGCATACCCGGTGGTGGAGGCCAGCACCACCCCGGTCAGGGTGACCACAAGCGAAACCAGCAGGCTGTTCCCCATCCAGAGCAGAAAGGGACGGTCGGTGAACAGCGAACGGTAGGCCTCCAGGGTTGCGTTCTCGGGGATCACCTCGAGCGATGTGGAGAGCAGCCGGTCCGCAGGGCGCAGCGAAATGGTCACCACCTGGAGGACGGGATAGACGGCGATTGCCGAGAAGAGGATGAGCACTGCATAGCTGGCGACACGCCGCAGGATGGTCTTGGGCCGCATGATGATCCTTTCAGGCGCCGGTCAGTAGGCCGCCTCGGTTGCCCGGGTCCGCTTCATGAAGAAGAGACTGAAGGCCAGCAGCAGGGCAAAGATCACCATGGAAAGGGCCGCCGCGTAGCCGTACCGGTACAGGTTGAAGGCCGCCTTGTACACAAAGGAAACAAGAATGTGCGTCTGGTCCGAGGGCTCCCCCGCATTACTCACCAGCCAGACGATGTTCAGGTTGTTGAATGTCCAGACCGTGCCGAGCGTGACGGCGGGAATCATCACGGGCCGGATCAGGGGGAGGGTGATCTTCGTCAGCTTGTGCCGCCAGGAGGCGCCGTCTATGTCCGCCGCCTCGTACAGCTCGTGGGGGATGCTCTGGAGAGCGCCCAGGGCGATCACCATCATGAACGGGAACCCGAGCCAGACGTTGGTGATGATGCATGCGAGAAACGCCTCCGTCGGGCTCTTGAGCCACTCCACGGCGGGAAGGTTCAGGTAGCGCGTGAGCAGGAGGTTGACGGACCCGTATTCGTAGTTGAACATCCCGCGCCAGGTGAGGGCCACGATGTACTGCGGCACGGCCCAGGGCAGTATCAGGAGGGTGCGGAAGAGGGGTTTCCCCCGGATGTCCTTCTGGTTCAACACGAGCGCAAGGAACACGCCCACCACCACGTGAAAGAAGACGTTCACGGCTGTCCAAATGATCGTCTTCCCGAAGACCATATAGAAATCGGGCTGGGTCGGTTCGGTAAACACCTTGACGTACTGGCGCGGCCCGATCAGCTCCCAGTCCTTGATGTGGCGGAGGTTCATGTTCGAGAAGGAGATCACCACATTGTAGACGAAGGGGTAGAACACCACCGCCAGGAGAATCAGAAAGGCGGGCACCACCAGGAAGGCGATGAAGAGCCGGTTGGATGAACGGTTCATGCGGTGTCACTCCCCGCGACAGGTCCGGGCCGGCGCCCGGTATGGGTGCCCTTATTCATTGAGCTCCCTGATCTTCCGGAGGGCAAGCTGCTGCATGGCGCGGGCCGCCTCTTCCGGCGTCATGGCCCCCCCCAGAACGGCCTGATAGGCGGGGCGCATGGCGTCCCAGATGGCCCGCAGCTCGGGCACCACCGGCATGGGCCTCCCCTGCTCGATCTGCCGGGCGGAATTCCGGAGCGTCTCGTCATTCTGGACGTATTCCGACTGGAGGGCCTCCCGCCGGGTGGGCATCGTGGAGAGAGCCCGGGCCGTGGAGAGCTGGATCTCGGGCCGCATCAGGAACTCCAGAAGGCGCACCACGAGTTCGGTCTTTTCGGCCGGCACATTGGCGTTCAGGGAATACCCCTTGGGGGATACCATGGGGGCGCACCAGAGTCCCGTGGAGGTAATGCGCGGCAGAGGAGCCACACCGATGTTGATTCCCGCTTTTCTGTACCCGGCCCAGGACCAGTCCCCGTTGATGATCATGGCGCTCTTCCCGTCCTTGAAGAGCATGTCGGCGATGTTGTAGTCCGCCTCCCCGGGGATGATCTTGAACCGGTCCCGCAGGTCCCGGATGAACCGCAGGCCGTCCACCGTCCCCCTGCTCTCCAGCGTCGGAACGCCCTCCTCCGTCATCACCCAGCCCCCGAAACCCGTCATGAATGGGATGAAGAAGAAGGGCTCGGTGTAGTTCCAGCAAAGGCCGTACACGTCCGTCTTCCCGTCCCCGTCCGTATCGGAGGTCAGGCGCATGCCTTCCGCAATCAGGTCCTCGTCCGTCTCGGGGGGCCTGCGGAGCATGTCTTTGTTGTAGATGAGGGTCAGGTGATTGCCGAGCTTGTCGGCCATCTGATACAGATGCCCCCGGTACCAGGTCAGTCCGGCGGGGGTGAACGAGGCAAGATACGCGGGGGAAAACAGGTCCTCCAGGGGCCGGATGATGCCCATGACTTCGAACGGCCCCACCTGATCCGACGGGCCGTACACCAGGTCGGGACCCTGCCCTGCAATGGCGGCAATGATGAAGCCCGACCTCAGCTCCTCGGTCTCCTTGTAGATCTGCTCCACCCTCACACCCGGGTTCTCCGCCATGAACTGCCGGAGTTGTTCCTCCAGGATCAGCCGCTCGTCCACCCGCATCTGGTGCCAGATGACGAGGTGCCGGGGGTCCCGGGGAGGGGCGCACCCCGCCCAGAGCCCGAACAGGAAGCCGGCGCCCACGGCCAGGAGGGCCCATCCCCATGCGCGGCGGTTCCTCATGCGGAGAACTCGAAAACAATGGAGCCGCCCGGAGGAAGCTCACTCCGCAGCCATCCCCCTTGCACGGCCAGGGACCTCCCCGTGAGAAGGTCCCGGACCGCCTTCTTGGAGGTTTCGAGCCGCGTGGCGGCGGCCTCTTTTCCCTCCCAGTTCATATTGGTCACCACGGCCAGACAGGGCCCGGCCCCCTCCGGAACCCTGGCGAACGCAAGGATCCTCTCGTTCGGGTCGTGCAGCAGCCGGAAGCGGCCGGGAGCAGAATCGGTGATGAGCCCCCTGTACGCTGTCCGGAGGGCCGAAACCTTCCGCACCCACGCGGGGAATGCCTGCCGGCGGGTCCAGCGGAAAGCATGCTCGCTGAACAACGGGAGCCCGGCGGAAGGAAGGCTCCGGAGCTGGTCGGGCGTGAAGTCCAGCCCCGTGTTGATGGGGTGCGTCTCTCCCAGCTCGAAACCCGAGTGCAGGAAGGGAATCGCCGGTATGAAGTTGTTCACCAGCCAGGCCCAGCGGGCGTACACCAGGCCCCCGCCCCGGGAAGCTGCCCGCGGGGTATTGTGGTTTTCGGGCGTGGCAAAGAAGGGGATGGGAAAGCCCTCCTCGCCCATCCTCCTCCAGAGCGACCGGACCCGCGGGGGATGGTGCTGGTCGGCCCAGAGAAAGCCGAACACGGCATTGTACCCCTCCTCCCTGCTCTTCCGCTGGATCGAGAAGTTCTCGTCCCAGAAGGCGAAATCGCCGTCCACGGACCGGGCGGCGCGCACGATTTCCGCCTTCAACGGCATCGGCAGGGCATGGCCCATGTCGATCATCACACCGTCTATTCCAAACGCCTTCTGATAATGGGGAATGATCCCGGCAATCCGGTCCCAGAGGGGCCGGTTTTCGTTGCGCGGCTGCGCGAGCCGGGAGTCGTACATGCGGATCGTGTTGTAGGCAATGTAGTTGAACCCGGGCATGTCGTAGAGCCGCAGGTACGTCACGTCCCCCCAGGGGGGCTGGTGGTCGTCGGGGGGCCAATCGGCGAACGCCCCGGGGATCTTCACCAGGGTTCCTCCCGGAAGGGTTCCGACCCAGGAATCCCCCCGCTTCCGGATGCTGGACGCAGGGGGAGGGTCGGTGAACATGGAGCGGTATATCTCGTGGGGGGGTATCAGCGCGTTGAAGGCGTGCTCTCCCACCATCCGGTGGATGGATCCGAGTTCCTCGGGTGTGAAGAGGGGGGAACCGTAGCGGGTTTCATCCGCGCCGTGCCCGCCCCGGTCGGAGACATCCGCGCGTATCCAGTAGAACCACTCGGGGTGTTCCGCCACCCAGTCTGCATCCTTCGCAGCCGTGCGGAAGACGAACTCCACCACCACCCGCAGGCCCAGGCGGTGCGCCGCCTCCATGAAGGCCTTGAACTCGGTTTCCACACCCAGTCCCAGAGCCGGCTCCGCAAGGTTCTCGTCCAGAAGGTACGGATTGCGGATGGCATACGGAGACCCGAGGGTCCCCTTGTTGCCGTCCCGGCCGATGGCCGTGATGGGGAGCAGATGGACGGTGTCGGCCCCCAGCCACCGGACGTAGGGAAGCATGGCGATCGCCTTCAGGAAGGTTCCGGTCTCCCTGAAACCGTCGGACCGGACCCCCGTCTCGAGTCGTCCGTTCCCGTTATGATCGAAAGCCGCCGTGCACCGCACGAACATGTTGTAGACGACGGCGTCGCGGCTCCACTCCCCTCCCGACGGGATCCGGGGGCGCGGACGCGGGCGGAGCCTGCGGATCCGCCGCACAAGGGAAAGATAGTGGAGAACGGGATCCACCCGGAGCCGCCTGGGGGGAGTCCCATGCGAAGTCCAGAGGGAAGGAACCTCGTAGACGGGTCCCCGTCGGCGCCCCCTCCGCGAGGATAGGAGCGCGTGCTCGAGAGCCGCAAGACCGGAAGCGGGCATGTTACTTCCCGAAAACGTCCTGAACGATCTGCACCCCGTCTCCCGGGGCAACCACGACCGACCGGTGCCGGGAGGGGAATTCCTCGCCGGGGACCCACTGTCCCCGCGCGCCGCTGTTCGTGTACTTGTACTCGACCCCCTCTCCAAGGGGAACGGATATCTCGAGGGTCCAGAAGCCGTCTCCCGCAACTGCATCCCCCCCGCTGCCGTCATCCCGCATGGCGACGGCGTTGGGGGTCCATGCACCCAGGTCGTCTCTGTTCCCCACAATGTAGACGGCCGTCGGGACTTCCACCGCGCGCACATCGCAGACGAACCGGACCATCCTCGTGCTGCGGGCCATGGCCCCCTGTCCGGGCGCGGAATGGTGTCCCTGCCGGATCACGGGATCGAAGCCCGGCGACCGGATGGCCGACCCGGCCAGGGCGGCAAACCGGTACACGTTCTCCAGGTGCGTGCGGAATGCGTCATCGAACGGCTGTTCTCCCGCGGGGGCGGTCTGATCCGCCCCGTACCACCAGAACCAGTCGGAACCCTCGGCTGCGTACATCGCCTCCCATGCCCGGTAGGCGTGCCAGGCAGGGGTTCCCTGCCCGGGAGGAGAGGCGGAGGGGTCGGGTTGCGGAAGTCCCGACAGCTCCAGATCCTGCCGCGCGCGGAGAAGGTACTCCCAGGCACGGTTCTCCTCCGGCTCCCCCACCCAGGTGTCGTAGTTTGCGTTGATCCAGGATCCGGGCCAGAGCCGGTCCATGCGGGGCAGCCGTTCCAGGGGGTGGGGAGGCACTCCGCGGGCCGGATTCCCCCCCAGATACTCGGCCGTCGTGACGGTGACAATCCGCCGCCCGGCGTGGAGAACGCTCAGCTTCCTGTAGAAGGCGTTCAGGAACTGCTTTCCGTCGTTGTCCTTCCGGTACCACTCCCAGGCGTTCTCCCCGTCCAGGATGACCGTGATGAGCACGTCCTCCCCTCCCCTGCGGGGCGCCATGGAGAGAAGCGAACGGACAAAGTCCTCCGCCGCCTCCTCGCCCGTTTCGTTCTGGTACTTGAACCCGATCCTGTCGGAGAGATCGGTATCCCGGAAGACCACGGCGACCGTCTTTCCCGTTCCGTCTTCCCTCCCCGCGGACGCGGAAAATCCGTACGGCGTGGTGTTGGGCCGGCCGGAGGGCTCGGAGCGCTGGAGCACCTTCACGTCCGTGGCGGTCCAGAGGATCCCGTGCCGCGCCAGGATGCCAAGCACCTCCTGGGCCAGAGCCCCCTCCCCGGGCCACATGCCCAGGGGGGGTGCGCCGAAGAGCGACCGGTACATCCGGACCGCCTTCTCCACCTGCGCGTCCGCGTCGGCCGGGTACGAGAACCGGGGAGGCAGGACGTCATCGCCCTGGCAGATGCGCGCCAGGTCGGAATCGTACACCAGAGGGAGAATCGGATGATAGAAGGGAGTAGTGATGACCTCGATCTGCCCGTCCATTCTCCCCGGAGCGCCCATGAGCTCCCGGTGCACCGGCACCACGGCTGCCATAACCTTCCACGCTTCGGCCACCATCCGGTTGCACAGGTCCTCCGTGACGGGCACCCGGACGTGGAACGTGCCGTCCGATCTCTCCTCCACCACGTCGCTCAGATTGCAGAGGCCGCCTCCCGGGAGCGGCACGGGACCCCGGAGAAAGTCGGGATCGAAATGCGCCGCATAGAACCAGAACTTGATCTCCCGCATCTCCTGCACGGAGAACACCGCAAGGGAATCACCCGCGCTCTCCCACCGTTTCTTCAGGCCGGCATACGCGGGGAAGCGCCCGATCTGCACCTCGCTGATCCCGAAGGCATTCCAGGCGTTCCGGTAGAGCAGGTCGATCTGTTCGCCCCGGAATTCCTCGGCGGGGGTGAGAGCGAGGTCGATCCAGGGATCCGTTCTCCCCTTCCATGCAGCGAGGAAGCCCGAGGCATCCACGCGGGATGCGCGCGCGTCCACAAAGGGCCGGAGCCGATCCACATAGTACTCCTGAAGCTGGTGCAGGAGGGAAGACGTCAGGTTGATGGTGCAATGGATGTCCGGATAGCGCCGCAGGATCGCCGCCATGTCGTAGTAATCCTTGGTGGCATGGGTGCGGACCCACGGACCGCGGAGCTCGTCGGTTTCAGGGTTGACGTAGAGGGGCTGATGCTGGTGCCACACGATGTTGAGGTAGAGCGTCCCCGCATCGGGGGCCGGAGGGTAGACATCCCCGGGATTGGCAAGCGGCCGGTCCCGGGAGGGGGACAAGAGCACACGGAAATCCTCCGTAAGGACGAAGACCGAGTTCCGGGAGGACGCGTTGTAGTTCTCCACGGAGGCGGGGTTGCCGGCATCCCGGACGTATTCCCGGCCGTCCACCAGAAACAGATACTGGTACACCCCGGGGCGCATCGTCCGGGTGATTCTCCAGATTCCTCCCTCTCCGGGGGTGAGGCGATCCTCGTCGCCGGACCATCCGTTGAAATCACCCACAAGGGAGACGCCCGTTTCCCCCCCGGAGCCCTGAAACGAGAACTCCACCCCTTCCCCCGCCGGGCGCGGCTGAGCTGCGATCGGAAAGAACCCGGAGGACAGGATCGCAAGAAAGGCGGCAAGGGCAGCCCCGCGCGCCCGCAACGCGCCAGGGCACATCACGACCGGGGAGGGTTTCATCTCAAGAGCACCATGCGGTTCGTCAGGACCGCTGGCGACCCCCCGCCGCCTTCCGCCGTCAGGCGATAGATGTAGACCCCGCTGGAGACGGGCTCACCGGCGTCGTTCGTGCCGTCCCAGACAGCCGCAAACCGCCCGGCCGGGAAAGCACCATCCCGGAGCGTCCGCACACGGCGCCCTGCGACGGTAAACACCTCCAGCTTCACTCCGCCCGCGGCCGCGATGTCGAAGAGGATGGTGGTGGACGGGTTGAAGGGATTGGGGTAGTTCTGCCGGAGGGCCGGCTCTCGGGGCAGGGCGGCCCGGTCCTGCGCCACCGGCAACAGGATGCTGTCGCTCAGGGTGGAGTACACACGGGCCGTATAGGGGGCCAGCGTCATGGTATCCAGAGGGACGGAGGAAACCTGGAAAAGGGCCTGGGTCCAGATGTCGTACCACGCCCCGGGAGCGAGCCAGGGAACTCCGGCAACGGTGCGCTGGAAGCCGCTGAGATTGGCCACGGCCATGACCCGCGCCCCCGAGACGGTGTCTTCCAGGCCCCACACCAGAACCTTCTCGGCATTGTAGCGGAAAAGCTTCCGGAGGGTCCCACGCGTGAGGGCGGGATTCAGCGTGCGCTGGCGGATCAGACTCCGGTAGTACCCCAGGTGCTCCTGTCCGCGCGCGGTGGGGCGCAGATTCCACTCCACGGGCCTGTAGCTCAGCTTCTGCCCGTCGTTCTGCCATCCCCGGGGGGCGCTCAGCTCCATCCCCTCCCAGAGCATCGGGATGCCGAGGGAGGTGAACATGAAGACCGCATAGAGACGGTCGCGCACGAGCGCCTCCGGCAGGGGCACGCCCTGGAAGGTGGTCATCTCATAGATGAGGGACTGCTCGTCGTGGTTGACGTTCGCGTTGACCGGCTCGGTCCTGTTCGCATAGCGGTTCGGGAGGGAAGGGGTGTCGTTCCCCGGATAGGCCCCCAGGTCCAGAATCAGGTTTTCGAAATCGAGAAGAGACGTGTTCCGGAACCGCGCTTCGTCGAAGATCTCATCCCGGAAGCTGTCGTGCCATCCTCCGGTGAGGCCGCTGTAGTAGATGAGTGCGGGGCTTTCCGGGAGGTGCTCCGCAATCTGGTACACCGCGCCGCTGTAATCCTGCGCAATCCGGTTGGCCCACCCCAGGACGCCGCGGGTGGGCTCATTCACGTTCCAGCCGATTCCCTGGGTCAGGTCATACCGGTAGCCGTCCACCCGGTACTGGTCGATCCACATCTTCAGGGCTTCGGTGACGTATTCCTGGGTTTCATCGGTCCAGTGGTCCATGTCCCTGAACAACTCGAAGTAGTCCTCGTTGTAGCGGAGGTCGTTGAAGGCCTTGAAGTACGGGTTGGCACCGACATCCGGCTGCATCTTCCAGAGGGGACCCGTGTCGTTCAGGTGGTTCAGCACCATATCCACAATGACGGCGATCCCCCTGGCGTGGGCGGAGTCCACGAAGACCTTGAAATCCCTGGGCGAGCCGTAGGAGGGCTCCAGGGCGAAGTGGGAGTTGTGGTCGTACCCCCAGCTGTGGCCCGATGGACCCACCAGACCGAAGTCGTTGATGGGCATCAGCTCCACCGCGTTCACACCCAGGGAATCCAGATACGGGAGGAGGGTCGTCAGCTGGGGGAAACCCGCCTGACCCGCGGGGAGGCCGTAGAATCCCCCCGCGAACTCCCCCACATGCAGCTCATAGATCACCAGCTTCTCCAGGGGGGGGCGGGTGTAGGAGGTGCTCCTCCAGACGTAGTCATCCGCACTCAGGCCTTCGGGTCCCACCGTGAAGCGGGTGCCGAACGTCCCGGTGTGTCTCCCCCAGGGGTCGTTGAAGAGCGCCCCGCTGCTCGTCTGGTACTGGTACTCGTAGGTCCCGGGGGGAAGCTTCACGTTCAGCCACCAGTCATCCGAAGAGGGGTTCTTCCGCATGAACACCGGCGGGGCGGAGGAGACCGGCTGGCCCAGGGGGGCCACCCGCAGCACCACGTAGGTGGTTCCCCCGACACGCAGACGGAAGGTGGTGGAATCGTTCGAGGCCTGCTGCGGGAGGGTCACACCGTGCCGGGCATAGGGGGGGAGCGGAGCCACCGGAGGCCCCCCCACCTGCACGATGAAGGTGACCGTATCGGCGCTCGAGCCCGCCCGGAGGATCATGGAGTGGCCCCCGTCGGCCAGCGAGACCGGCGAGGTGACGCTGAAGAGCTTCGCGGCCGGGTTGTATCCGCTCCCGAGACCCGTGTACGGGGTTCCGTCGATGGTGAGCGTGATGGAACCGGTATCCAGGGTGCTTCCCACCGCGGGATAGAGGTACGCGCTGATCACCGGGAACTCCGAGCCCACGGTACCGCTCCGCTGGTTCGGAAGGAAATGATAGATGGTGGGATTCCGCACATACACCACCGTGTTGTCGTTGTCCGAGGTATTCACATGGTGGTTGAGGGGATCATTCGGCCAGTTCCCCGTGATGCCGTTGTGCCAGAACTTGTACTGGTATCCGCCGGGGACTCCGCCCCCCTGATGTCCCCCGATGCGCAGGCGGGCGGTATACGACCAGAGGTTGCCGCCCTGGTACTGCATGAGCCAGGCGGGAGGGCTTCCCCAGTTGTCCGCCTCCCCGCGCACCTCCAGCCCGGTCGGGAAGGGAGTCACGGCATACCGGAACGTAACATCCACGCTGTCCTGGGCGTGCAGGGTCCAGAACCCCGCCGCAAGAAGCCATGCTGCGCGGATCCATCGTTTCATTGTCTTGCTCCTTCCTCGGTTTCGCAATTCTTCCCCTTCTGCCCATCCCGGCAACGCCGGCGGAGGCATGCCTCTCGGAGAACTTCGGCTGGGGGGCGACCGCATGCGCGCACGGTGCCGGGGGGACGGATTCTCGCGCCGCGGTGCACGCCCAACATACGAAAGAAGGGCTCGAAAATCAACGAACGGCGGCCCTTCCGTTGAATCCCAGCCCAAAGGTTCTATATTGACCCTCCACGGAAGGGGCCCTTCAGGAGCCCTCCGCACCCCGGAAGACGGAGCACGCATGAAGAGAGAGAGCCGCACCAGGAGCTCCTCCCACCCCATCCCGCGCACCCGCGCACGGGCGTACCTCGTCTTCACGCTCGTCTTCCCCCTGCTGCTGCTCGTGCTGGCGGAAACCGTCCTTCGCATTGCCGGCTACGGACCGGACCTGGAGCTGTTCCGTGCGGAGCAGACCGGCGGCAGGGACTTCCGCGTGATGAATCCCGATGTGAAGGCCCGCTACTTCTCGCGCGTGGACTTCACCCCCACCACGTCCCACGACTTTTTCCCCTCCGCCAAGGCCCCCGGGACATTCCGCATCTTCTTCCTCGGGGGATCCACAACGGTGGGGTACCCCTACGGCTACGGGGGCTCCTTCGCCACCTTTCTGCGGACGCGGTTGAGGGCGCTCTTCCCCGAGAAGACAATCGAGACCATCAACCTGGGCATGACAGCCACCAACAGCGTCACCGCTGCCGACATCGCCGACGAGATCTTCCCCTGGGAACCGGATCTGGTGATCGTCTACGACGGACACAACGAGTTCTACGGCGCCCTGGGAGCCGCATCGCGGGAGTCGGGGGGACGCTCGGCTTTGTTGACCCGTCTCTATCTGCGGCTGGTGCACTGGAAGGTGTTTCAACTCGCCCGGGATCTCTACGGAGGGCTCGGGCGCCTGGGAGAAGGCGGAGGCACTGGGGAGGGCGGGGGAACCATGATGGAACGGCTTGCCCGGGGGCAGGAGGTGCCCCTCGGCGGTCCCCTCTACGAGGAGGCCCTCTCCATCTACCTGGAGAACACCGACCGCATCATTGCACTCTGCCGGGAGAGCGGCATTCCCGTCATCCTCTCCACGCAGGTATCCAATATCCGGCACCAACCCCCCTTTGTTTCGGGACGGCGGGCCGGCCTCTCCGGCACCATGCAGGACCGGTTCGACGACCTGCTGAACGAAGGGCTCATGCGCCTTCTGGAGTCGTCTCCCGAGAGCGCCCTCGATTGTTTCCGCGCGGCACGGAACATCGACAGCACGCACGCCGGAGCGCGGTTTCTGGCGGCCTGTGCCCTCGATTCCCTTGGCCGGATACCCGAGGCGCGCACCGAATACGTGAGGGCGCGGGATCTGGACCTCCTCCGCTTCCGCCAGAGTTCCGGCTTCAACCAGGCCCTTCTCCGCCGGCGCGCACCCGGTGTGCATGTGGTTGACATGGAGCAGGCCTTTGCCGCCGCCTCGCCCGATTCCATCGTGGGACGCGAGCTGATTCTGGAACACCTCCACCCCACGCTCCGGGGTTACTTCCTGATGGGGAGCGAATTCGCCCGTGCGGTGAGGTCGCTGGGTCTCGTGGAGAACGAGGCGGTCTGGGCGAAACGGGACACCATACCCGAGAACGGGCTCTGGGAACGCAGGGCCGTGACCGAGCTGGACGAGTGGTGCGCCCGGCGCCGCATCCGGCTCCTCACCTCGGGTTGGCCCTTTGTTCCGCCGGGTCGCCCTGCCCCTCCTCCCCCGGCACAGGACGCGCTGGCTCAGATCGGTGAATCAGCGGTGCGGGGGGCTCTCACCTGGGAGAGGGCCCATGTGCGCATGGCGGAACACTACCGTCGATCGGGGGAGTGGGAAAAGGCGGCCCGGGAGTACCTGGTTCTCATGGACCAATTCCCCTTCAATGTCTCTCCCTATCTCCTCCTGGGCGAGGTCTACGTCCAGGAGCGAAGACTGGAGCACGCACGCGAGGCCTACGAGAGGTCCCTCGGCCTGGAAAAGACGTTCACGGCCCTGCGGATGCTGGGGGGGATTGCCCTGGAACAGCAGGACCTGCCCTCGGCCGCCCGGTACCTGCGATCGGCCCTCCCCCTGGCTGCACGGAAGCAGGAGAGATCGGAAACAGGGTATCTCCTTGCAGTCGCCCTCCGCCGGAGCGGGCAGGAGGCGGAGGCCCGGACCGTGCTGGAGGAGGTCCTCCGGGCGGATCCCTCTTTTGCCCCTGCCCGACGTCTGCTGGAGCACAAAGGAAAGGCGCGGCCGTGAAGCGCATCCGCAAGCCCCGGGTCCGCCCGCCGGCCCTCCCCCTCCCGCGTGCGCGTCGCCGGCTGTTTACGATCGTCGTGGCCGTCATCCCCTGGCTGCTCCTCGCCGGTCTGGAGCTGTTCCTCCGCCGCATCGACTACGGAGGCAACCTGGACTTGGTGGTCCGCACCCGCATCGCCAAGGAGGAGATGTTCAGGATCAACCGGGATGTGGGACGGCGCTACTTCGCGGGTTCGGGCACTTCCATCCCGGAACCGGCCGACGACGCCTTCCGGGTGCGGAAGCCGAAGAACACCATCCGCATCTTCTGCCTGGGCGAATCCACGATGGCGGGTTTCCCCTATGAATTCCACGCGACGGCCCCCGGTTTCCTGCGCGACCGGCTGAGGGCGCTCCTCCCCGGCTACGAGGTTGAGATGGTGAATGCGGGGCTTTCCGCGGCCGGGAGCTTCATCGTGGGGGACTTCCTGGAGGAACTGGGAAACTACCAGCCGGACCTCTACATCGTCTATGTGGGGCACAACGAGTTCTACGGGGCCTACGGGGTGGGCTCCCGGGTGGGGATCCCCGGCGGGGGGCTGGCCGCGCGCCTGGCGCTGTCTCTGCTCAGATTCCGGACCTTCCTCCTGGCGCGGGACGCATACCTTGAGTTGCGCGACCGCCTGGCCCCTCCCCCCGATCCCCGTCGGGGAAGCCTCATGGCACAGGTGGTCCGGGAGCAGACCATCCCGTACGGATCGGACCTCTACCGCAGGGCGAGGGAAATCTACACGGAGAACCTGGGGATGATCATCCGGGAGGCCCGCTCCCAGGGGGTCCCCCTCATCCTGTGCTCCCTGGTCAGCAACACACGGACCCAGGCTCCCTTTTCAGCCGTGCACGGGCCCGGGCTCCCGGACGAAACCCGGCGACGGTGGGACTCCCTCATGGCGCGGGGGACATACCTGGAAATGCGCACGGATGCAGAGGCGGCCCTTGCCTGCTACCGGCAGGCAGCCGCGCTGGATACCCTCCACGCGGGGGCATTCTTCGCCGCCGGCAGTGTGCTCTTTGGAAAGGGAGACTACCGGGAAGCAGAAGCGATGTTCGCGCGGGCCCGGGATCTGGACGCCCTCCGGTTCCGGGCCAGCGCCGAATTCATGGATGATCTCGGGCGCATATGCCGCGCCACCGGCACCCCGCTCGCGCCCGTGGATTCCGCATTCCGGAGACGGAGCCCCGGCGGCATCCCGGGATCGGAGCTCCTCCTGGAGCACCTGCACCCGAATGTGGACGGCTATTTCCTGATGGCAAAGGTGCTGGCCCGCACGATCCGCGGAAACCGGCTGCTTGTTCCCGCCGATGCATGGGCGGACTCCGCAGAGAAGGGGGATGATGCGCTCATGGAATCCTCCACGGTTTCCGATTTCGACAGGACCGTGGGACGCATCCGCGTGGAGCTGTTGATGCGCCGATGGCCGTTTGCGTCGGGACCGCCCGATGTCCGATTCATACCTGCGGGATTCCTGGACAGCCTGGCCTTCGAGTACATCCGGGGACGCCTTGCGTGGTCCGACGCGCGCTACCTTCTGGCCGACCGCTACGCGGCCCGGGGGATGTACGGCCCCGCCCGCCGGGAATGCCTGGCCGTGGCAAAGGTCATCCCCTTCTCCTACCAGCCCCTGTTGAGAGTGGCGGACTACTACAGGGACGAAGGCCTGAACACCGAAGCCAAGCGGGCCTACCGGGAGTGCTTCCGGGTGGAGGAGAACCCCTACGCCCGCATGAAGCTTGCCATCATCCTGGTGGACGAGGGCAACGGCCCTGAAGCCGAGAGGGAGATCCTGCGGGCTCTGGAGGTGGAGCGCACGGGCCCCCGGAAATTCGGAGCCGGAGCCCATTCCTCGGCCTGGTACCTCCTGGCCCTTTCCCGGCTCCGGCAGGGGAGGCAGGCGGAAGCCCGGCGGGACCTGGAGGAGTCCCTCACTCTGGATCCCGCGAACGAACTTGCACGGGGTCTCCTCGGCCGGCTCCCACCCCCCTGAAACAGGGGGCCCCGGCCTCCCGGTGAAGGGAAGCCGGGGCCCCGAATGTGGCATCCCGGAACGGGCCTCCGGCCTACCTCAGCAGCACCATCTTCCGGGTCTCGCTGAACCTGCCCGCCTCCAGGCGGTAGAAGTAGACGCCCGTGGGCAGGTTGTTGGACTCGAACAGAGCAATGTAGCTTCCCGCCGCCTGCTCCTGATTCACCAGGGTAGCCACTTCACGCCCGAGGATATCATACACCCGGAGCATCACCCGCGCCTTCTCGGGCACGCTGTACCGGAACTTCGTGCTCGGGTTGAAGGGGTTGGGGTAGTTCTGCCCCAGGGTGAAGCCCTCGGGCACCCCCGGCGTGGGATCTTCGATCACACCCGCTGAAGGGTTGTAGGGAGGAGTCTCCCCGAACAGCGGCGCGTTCTTCTTCCAGCTGTCCAGCGGAGCGGTATAGAACCGGGGGAACGAGTTGGGAGCCAGGGGCTGGATGAAACGGACCCTCCGCCCTCCCTGGGCGCCGAGTCCCGCACCCTCGCTGGAGGTGGCCCCGCCGGGCTGGCGGAACTCATACCCGTACAGGATGCCGTAGTGGGCCTTCCCCACGACCTTGAAGGTCCCCTGGTAGATCGTGTCGGCCGGATCGGGCGTGGGGAGGAGATCGATATTGGGGAACGACGACGACGTCCCGCCCTGCCGGGCCGCCTGCGCCCCCACCCACATCCGGTCGAAGAAGATGATCCGCACGCTGTCCGCCGCCGGGTCGAAGGCGATGGCGTCCCGCGTGGCCGGCCCCATGTCCACCCGCATCGTGACCGACACGGTGTCCGTGAGGTTCTTCAGGAGGCCCCCCGGATGAATGTCGCTGAACCAGAAGAGCTCCGTGGCCTGGTTGCCGCCGCCGGGAATGGCAAAGCCCCGGTTCCCGTCTCCCCGGGTGTATGGATGCTCATAGCGGACTCCGTCCGCATCCCCCGAGTATCCGGGGAAGCGGGTCTCGGCCGTGGCCTCGTCCAGGTCGATGAAGTACTTGTGGAACACCGGCTCTCCGACGGAGCCCGTCACGGGCACGGTCACAAAGTAGGTCCCCGTGGTGAGCGGGTCGAAGTCCATGAGGGACCCGCCCCATGAGTTGAACCCTCCCCGCACCTGTAGGGAATCGATGACGGGGTTGAACCACCCCAGCTGCTGGTACGGGGTCATCTCCGCCTGCCAGAGGACGTTGGCGGTCACCACGATGCTGCAGACCGAATCGTTGTTGAAGTAGGCGACCGGAATGGGACCTCCGCCGGTGGGAACGGTGTAGGTGCGGTTTCCGTCGGGATCGGAGGGATTCACGTTCCCCTCCCAGTCAATCCCCCCCCGGGGGGTCTTCAGGAACTTGTACCGGATGGCCTGGCTCTCCATCAGGGTGATCGTCTTGGTGTAGATGCTGTCATTGTCCGCATCCTTGAGGGTGTCCGTGGATCCACCCCAGTTGTTGAACCCCCCCGCCACGCGCACGATGTCCCCGCTTCCCGGAAGGAACAACCCCTCGCACATGAGCACTCCCATGTCCACCCCGAAGGTCACCGGAACGTCCGCCGTGGGGGGGTTGTAGATGGAGTCGCGGTCGAAATAGACGACGGGAATCGTCTGGGATCCCGCCACCACCGTGTATTCCCGGTTCGGGTCCGCCTCCCAGTCGAGGCCTCCCCGCGGGGTCTTGAGGAACTTGTAGAGGATGGCCCCGGTGGCAAGGGAGATGGTCTTGGTGTAGATGCTGTCTCCATCCCCATCCCGCAGGGTGTCGGTGGAGCTCCCCCAGTTGTTGAATCCTCCCGCGACGCGGACAATATCCCCGCTCCCGGGCAGGAAGGTTCCCTCCTTCATCTTGATCTTCATGTTGACCTGGAACGTTGCGTCGTTCTGGGCGACCGACAGGCCCGCGGCCAGACAGACGAGCACGCCCAGGGCTACGGCATGCATGAGCCAACGGTGTCTCATGGCTTCCTCCTGCTTGTTGTTGTGGGTGAACGGACGTTGTTTGTGTGGATTCCCCTCAGAACATGATCCCGAACGAGAACTTGTGCACGTTGTCCAGCCGGCCGAACCGCTCGAAGGCATAGTCGAACTTCAGTGTCAGCGCGGGTGACACGGGGTACCGCACTCCGCCTCCCACGGTGAACTCCTCTTCCGCGTCGAGCTGGCCCAGGGAGCGGTATCCCCCGCGGATGGAGAGTATCCGCCGGAACCCGCTGTACTCTCCCCCGATGCTGATGCTCTCGGAGTTGTCGTTGGGGTGCACCGCATCGGCCACAATCGTGAGCTGCTGGTCTTCGTCCGCAATCGGCTCATAGGCCAGCCCGATCCGCAGGGTCAGGGGCATGTCGAAGCGGTCGGTTTTCAGCTCCGCGTTCACGTTGGGGTTGTTCCCGTTGTTCGGGCTGATGTCCTTCTGGACCAGAAGGTCTTCTCCGGTCATCTGGAGCTTCGTCCCGAAATTCGTGATGGCGGCGCCGAAGCGGAGACCCGAGAAGGGGGTCTGGAACAGCGTTCCCACGTCCACGGCGAAGCCGGTGGCGCTGGAGTTCCAGATGCTTTCCCGGACGTACTTGGCGTTTCCCCCGATGGAGAACCAGTCCGTGAGCTCCCGCGCGTACGCCACACCCACGGCGATGCTCCCCACGGAGAAGAACTCCCCCGTACCCTCGGGCTGCCGTTCCGTCGTCCGCTCCATCTCGTCCATTGTCAGCGAGGTGAAGTTGACGCCCAGGACACCCACCCCCTCCACGGGAAACACCACCCCCCCGTAGTTGAAGTCGATGTCGGCAAGCCACTGGGCATGGGTGAAGAGGGCTTCCGCCTGGAAGATCTTCGTGATCCCGGCCGGATTCCAGAACATGGCGGAGGCATCGTTGGCTACGGCCACAAACGCCCCTCCCATTCCCACCGCGCGTGCACCCACGGGGATGCTCAGGAACTTCGCCGAGGTGGTGCCGACTTTGGTGACCTCCTGCGCCTGCGCCGCCGGGGCGGCCGCGGCACCAAGGAGGAAGATGATGGCGAACAAACCGGCTGACCGTTTCACGGGTTTCTCCTCTCCGTCATTCTTTTCGTTGTACGCATGGGAGGACGGCTCTACTTGATGATGGCGAACTTGCCCACCTTCTCCCCCAGTCCCGGCGCATCCACGTGATAGATGTACACTCCGTAGGCCACGTCCAGGTTGTCGCGGGTGAGAAGGTTCCACTCCGCCGTGCCGTCCAGGATCCCGCTCTCGTGCTCGATCGTGGACACAAGCTCCCCGCTCACCGTGAAGATCCTGATGGTACACCGCTGCGGAAGGTGGATGAAGTGGAGCGACCGGGGGCCGCGTCCCGAGGAGAACGGGTTTCTCCCCTCCCAGGCGGCGGCCGCCACGTAGGGATTCGGCACCACCTTGATGCGGTCCAGTTCGCGCCGGGCCCTGTCGGGATCCACCCTCTGGGCCGAAGTCGCAAACTCGAATACATCCGAGGACCGGAAGAGCTTGGCCAGAACCACCACGGCGGTGTCACCGTCGCGCGGGCCCCTCCGCCTGCTGCTGGAATCGAAGACGGCCCGGAAACTCCAGGTGATCACCACACTGTCGCTTGCGTCGCGCTCCAGAAACACGATGATGTCGCTGATGGTCCGTCCGAAGGCGTCGTAGCGGGCGCTGAACAGGCCCGCCCCGCCGCCGTTATCCAGCTCCAGGAAGGCGAAGTCAATCTGTTTGTTCTCGCTCGTGTTGAACACACGGAAGTTCACCGGTCGGGCGGGCGGGGTGCCGCTCGGGCCGCTCGCCACGGTGAACTGGGTGGAGGTGTCGGATCCCACGGGGCCGAAGGTCAGCAGATAGTCGGCCGGTTTCTGGAGTCCCTGGAAGAACGGGATGGCTTTCCATTGCCGGAAATCCAGGGCCCAGATGCTGTCGTTGGACCACCCGGACCGCTCGGGGTTCACGCCGAAGAAGCGCTCGTTCCGGAAGGTGAGCTGGAAGCCGTCCACGATGGGCTGCTCCGAGGTGTCGGCCAGCTCCCGCTTCTGGTTCACCAGGGTATCGGGAAACGCAGCCTCCGTGATATCCGCCAGCGTGTAGCTCGTGGTCCGGAAGGTATCGGGAGCGGTCGGGGTGGAGCCCGGAAGCACCGAGTCCGCAAATGTGATGCGGTAGCGGTGTCCGTCCTTCACCAGGTTGGGATCCACCACCGTGTATCCCACAACCCCCGTGGTGGTCCCCCGGACGAGCTGGATCGGACTCACCTCGGGGGGAAGGTAGCCCGCCACGGGCGCCTCGGGCGTCACGATGGCGATGGAGGTTCCCACCGAGGTGACCTCCCCCGTCACGTTGTCGATGCTGATCTTCAGGTTGCTCTCCGCCGGGCTGATGCTGAGGGGCACGTACCCCTGATCGTACGCGCGGATGGCATAGTAGTATCTCTGGCCGTTCTGGACGGTGGAATCCGTCCAGGCATGGATCAGACCGTTGTCCGACCCCAGGTCGAACTGCACACCGTTGTACGGGGTGGGGTGGAATCCCTTGATGCCGTTCTTGATGTCGAACTGCGCAATCGGCTTCAGGAAGGGCGCGGGGCTGCCGTATCCGTCGGTAATCAGTCGGGCGTCCTCGAACGCCGCGTCCGTGGCCCTGTAGATGCGGTATCCCTCGAAGTCCATGGCCTGGGCTCCCGGGATGCCGGCCAGGAACCTGTCCACGGAGGATTCCGCCCGGTCATCCCAGTACAGGGTGACCCTCCCGTCCCCCGCCACGGCCGTAAGCGTCGGCTCCACGGGCGCCTGGGCAAACTGGTAATCCTCGCTGTAGGCCAGCACCGCGAAATCCCTCTTCCGCAGCGCGTCGGCCTTGGCTCCCGAGACCATTGCGTTCCCGGGACGCACGGCCGCGCCGAACACCACGGCATACGAGATCCGCTCGATCTGACCCGCCCGCATGGGGAACACACCCGAGGAGACGAAGAGGTCATACTCCCCCGTGCCGATGAGACTGGGATCCACGAAACTGCCCGGGAGCATGAAACTGGCCCAGAAGAAGATGTCGGGAGTGGTGGAAAAGTTGATGGCGCCCGCCGGAAGATACTGGACGTTCGTGAGCCCGATCTGGTCGGCCTCCGAGACATCCGTCTTGTCGATGTTGGGCTCACCCGGGAAGGGTGTTCCCACGCCCGAAGTGGGTTTCCCGTCCCCCTCCCCCACATCCCCCGTTCCCGGCGCCCCGTCCAGCCCCACGTCGTCGCGCAGGGGGTCCCAGTCGCCGTCGTTGTCGATGCCGTCGTTCCGGGATTCGTCGATCATCTCATCGATGCCTTCATCCAGGAACGCCACACTCAGGTTGTCCCTGTGGAGATATTTCCGTCCCAGATCCTCCGATCCCACGTCATAGAGGATGATCCCGGTGCCGGGGACCCTGTAGCGTCGGAAGGGATCGCCGGCGGCCTCATCAATCATGGCCTGCGTGACCGTGGGGAGCGAGTCCGGGCAGTCCCCGTTGTTGTCGATGCGGTCGCGGAAAGCCGCCCCCTCGTCCTCCGACCCCACCTGAATCAGGTGGATGAGGCCCTGCATGAAGGGATCGCTCTCGGGATTGGCGGGCCAGCGCTGCCAGGGATCGGAGGAGGCCTGGTTGACCATGGCCGTCGTGACCAGGGGACTGCCCGCTTCCCCGTTTCCGTCGTTGTCGATTCCGTCCGCAAAGCCCACACCCCTCTGCTGCCCGAAGGGGATGTAGGTGGAGTCCTCGTCGATGAGCCCGTTCCCGTTGTCATCCAGCTGGTTCCCGGGTACCTCCGGCCCGAACGGACCGGCCCCCTGGGTGGTCTGGAACAGGACCCGCGGCCCCATGGCGAACTCGGGGCAGTCGCCGTCGTTGTCGATCCGGTCCACTGCGTTGCCGGGGGTCTCCAGGTACAGAGTGGCAGCCGCTCCCACGTAGGCCCCCTGGAAGGCGGGATTGCTGCTCAGGCCGTCCGCATCCAGGGAGAATGCCACATCCAGAATCAGGTCGAAATCGGGGGTGTCGTCCTGCGAGTCCCCGTCTCCTCCCACAAAGTCGGCAAGCCAGAGCGTGACGGCCGTCTTCTTGATGTCCTTGGACCCGTCGTTCTTCACCTCGTGGATGAAGAACACCGCGTCCGCCACCGAGGCCTGCGACCAGGCGAGCACCCTCTGGTCAATGATCAGCCCGAGACCCCGGCGGGTCGGGTCGGTCGTGTCGGGGGAGTAGTTAAAGCGGTCGTAGTTGTTGTCCCCCACGCGGGCATAGAGCTCCTGGTCGGCGCTGAACTGCCCCTTCCCGAAGAAGCCGTTCCAGGCGGGACGCGTCGGATCAGGGTCGGTGTTGTTGGGCCCCTCGAATCTCCAGCCGGGATCCACGGGGTCCGACATCTTGTCGGGCCAGAACACCGGCCACGTATCGGGCTCGTCGCTCTTGGCGATCCTGCCCCGGGCCACGTTGAAGTAGCCCTTGACCGGGTTCATGTTCCAGTTCCCCCCCGAAGGGCTCTGCCGGTACTCCGGGAGGTCCACAATCCGTACCGTTCTCCCCGTGTCGTCCGAAACCTCCGCTCCCACGAACAGGGCCACCAGGGCCACGTAGTACCGCTTTGTGTTCTTGGGCCATTCGTAGGGGACCCCGGCGCTGGGATCCCCGCTCGTACGACCCGAGAAGACGAAATTGAACACGCTCGTCCGGACGTTGTTGCCGTCAATCTCCGTCCGGCGGCGGAGGCTCGCGTCCACCCGCTCCTTGCTGGGAACGTGCTGTGCGGGGGAGACCCACGGCATGGCGGCCAGGCACAGGAGACCCGCTGCAAGCCATCGAGAAAGGCGCTTCATGAACGTTCTCCTTGAGTCAGAAGTTGATTTCCAGTCCGATCTGCACTTCCCGCGGCTCGGAATAGAACTGCGGCTGGTTCAGGAACTCCACCACCGTGTTCACCCTGTCGGTGCCGGGCGAAGCGGGGAGTCCCAGGGCGGCGGGCGTGGCGGTGGCCCGTCCGGTCTCGCCGTAGATGTCGTTCTCGTTCCTGCGGTCAAAGAGGTTGAAGACCTTCAGGAAGACGCTCACATCCAGGGGTTCCACCCTGAAGTTCTTGAACAGACGCATGTCCACAGTGTAGGAGGGGGGCCGTCTGCGGCTGTTCCGCAGGGCGGCGCGGTTCGCATCCTGGCCACTTCCCTCCGCCTGGTTCAGCACGGGGGAATAGGGAAGACCCGAGCCGTAACGGGCAAGCAGGAAGACCCCCCAGTCCTGTTCCCCCACTCCCACGGTCAGGTTGGCGGTGTGTGTCTGGTCCCAGTCCAGGGGGATGAGCTGCTGCGCCGGCTGTGAGTTGTTCACCAGGGCCGCCTGGGCGTCGTCCGGATTGGAGTTGATGCCCTCGGCGGTCTGGTATGTATACGAGAGGGAGAGGGACCAGAGATTGCTGGGACGTTTGTTCAACGAGAGCGTGATGCCCCGGGCGTTGGCGTAGTCCTTGTTTTCGTAGGTCGTGTAGCTGGAGATGGCCGTGGCCGGGTCCCGGACGGGGATGGCGGTGCTGGTGGTCACCCACTCCCGCGTGTCGCGGTAGAACCCGGTCAGGTCGAAGCTCAAGTCCTCGGTCAGCTGCTGCTGGAGTCCCAGCTCATACTGGACCGTCTTCTGCGCTTCCAGGTCGGCGTTCCCGTAGACCCCCTGCACGCCTGCCAGCGTGGGCTGCACCTTGAAGCCGGGGTTCTGGTAGAGGTGTATGAAAGAGGGAATCTGCAGGAAGTGCCCGTAGGAAAAGTGCAGGACCCCCCTGTCGGTAATGGGGTAGGAGATGCCGAGGCGGGGGCTCACACTGTACTTGGCCGTGGCGCTGCGGTACCACCGTGCCAGCCGGGCCGAGAGCACTCCGGGTTCCACCTGCTCCAGATCCGACTTGATGCCGTCCCCGTTCAGATCCACACGGTTCTCGTCCTTGGCGGGATTGAAGGCGTTGGGATCCTGGGGATCCAGGGGGACCCTCCCGCGCGAGTCAAAGTAGTCGAACCGGAGCCCCACATTCACGATCATGCTCTCGTACTCCAGCTTGTCCTGGAGGTACGCCGAGAACTCAACCGGCCGCTCCGTGTACTCCTGGTATTGGGGGCCGTACCACTCCGGAATCACCACGACGGTCGTGGTGTTGGGGGCGTTGCGGACGTTGTAATCCTCCAGATACAGCCGGTGCAGCTTCCCCTCCACCCCCGCCTTGATCTGGTGCAGCCGGCTGACCTGGTCGGTATAGTCCAGCTTGGCGACGCGCGACTCCGTCCGCCGGACGAACTGGTGGTTGTTCGTCCCGAACTTCAGGAATTCCCTCAGGTTCCTCTGCCGGAGGACCGGGTCGGGAGTGACAATGTACCGGGGGTCCAGGGGGTTCTCGTACAGATACTCGTCAAACTGCTTCATGAAGTAGGACGTGTTGACGGTGTAGAGCGATGTGGGGGAAAGGGAATGTGTCCAGAGGGCCGACACGCTGTATCCCCGGTCGAACTTCCGCACATCCGCATCCGGCATGTACTTGTAGTCGTGATTGTAGTCCCGGAACTCCACATCGCTCGCAAGCCCGCTCAGGGCGAGCTTCATGTCCCCCGAGAACTGGTAGGTCAGCTTGGCCTGCCCGGACAGGCGGGTGCGGTTGTTCATGGGGACGGGATGCGATCCCGGAACCAGGGAGAGCTGATTCCCGGAATCGTCGCGGTTTGTATCCGCCGCCGATGCGAGCGTGCCGTCGGCGTTGTACACCCTGTTGCCGTACAGCCAGCCGTCGGTCTCGAAATAGCGGCCCGAAACGTAGAATGTCAGGCCCTGGATCCCCGGCACCGGACCGCTGATGCTCCCTTCCACGTTCCGGCTGGCGAAGGGACGGATGTCGTCGCTGTTGAAGAAGATGCCGTCATCGGCGGTGAGATAGTCCCCCGCATAGGAGGAGAGACTCCCCCGGAACTCCTGGTCCCCGTCCTTCGTCACGATGTTGACGATGCCCGACATGGCCTGGCCGTACTCGGCGTTGAAGGTGCCGCTGATGACCTGCAGCTCCTGCACGGAGTTGTTGTCCACCTGCACGGCCTGCGTGCCGTCATATACGTCGGAGACCGACACCCCGTCCACCCAGTATGCCACCTCGCTGGTACGCCCCCCCCGGATGTGGATCCCGCCCCCCTTGTCCGTCGTAATCCCGGCCTGGAGCGACAGCACCTCCGCCACTTCCGAGACGGGGAGGCTCTCGATTTGCTGGGCCGTCACCCTCGACTCCGAGGAGGTGAGGTCCTTCTTGATGACCCGGCGCTCCGCCGTCACCACGATCTCCTCCGCCTGCACCGCCTCCTGCGAGAGGGAGAAGTCCGCCCGCGTTGTGAGATCCACCGAAACGGACACGTCCCTCATGGTCTTGCGGGTGTAGCCCACCGCCGAACCCGCCAGGGTATGGCGGCCGGGCGGAACGTTCAGGATGACATAGTACCCATCGACATCCGTGGCGGCCCCGGTCCGGGTTCCCTCGATGACGATGCTGGCCCCCACGATCGGCTCGCCCGTCTGGGCGTCTCGGACCGTCCCGGTGATCTTCCCCGTGGTTCCGGCAACGGCGACTCCTCCCAGGCACAACAGCAATCCGAGGAGGACGGCATGACGGCGTGGTTCGTTCATGAGTTGTTCCTTTGGTAGATTACTCGACGACGAGATTGGCAAGCATGTCCATATCCATCACCACCTCGGCCCGCGACCGGAGCCCATCCACCGCCGCGCGGAACGCGACGCTTCTGGCCGAGGCCGTCCGGTCCCGGAGGAGGGCCCCACGGGCCTCCTCGAAGGTCATGGGCCTTCCTTCCCTCCGTTCCAGAATTGTGAAGACCCCGTAGTACGGGTCCACGAACTCCGGCCCGATGATCGCCCCCCTGCGGGCGGAAAAAAACCGGTCCCCCAGAATCCCGAAGGTCGTCCGGGTTCCGAAGCCCAGTTCCCCTGATGCCCGCGCCGAAGAGGGCCGTATGGAGTACCTGCGGGCGAGGGCTCCGAAATCCTCGCCCCGGCGGACCCGCCGAGCCAGATCCTCCGCCTCCTTCCGGGTCCGTACCAGGATCTCCGCCACGTTCACCTCGGGGGGTACCATGTACCGGCTTCCGTTGCGGCGGAACTCATCCCGCAGGGAATCCTCGGGCCACCCTCCCCGCACGGCGGCCTCTTCCACCCGGCTCCGCCAGCGCTTGAGCATGTAGATTCCGGTGTGCTTCTCCACCTGGGCCCGCACGGCGGGGTCCTCCTCCAGGGATGAGGCCCGCGCGCGCACGGCAAGCACCTCCCGGGCCGCCAGCCCGGTGACGAATTCCTCCAGGTCCGCTTCGGTCTTCACCCGGCGCCGCTGGCGGTCCGTCGATGCACGGGCCCTCCGGATGAATTCCTCCACGCTCCATGCACCCTCCTGCCACCGGACAAGCTCGCGGGCACGGAAGTCGGGGGAGGCGGCGGATCCGGACTGCTCCACGGCCGCCCCCTCCTCCGGAAACAGGGCGTTCCAGGACCCGAGCAGCTCCGCCGCGGTTTCCTTCCGGAAGCGGGGGGCAAGGCGCCCGCGAATCCCCTCCAGCTCCCTGCCGAGATACTCCAGGGTCTTCCTCTCGACAACGGTCCGGGCAAGCTGTTCCTTCTTCCGGGCGTAGTCGTATTCCGAAGCGAGGGGAACCTGCCTCCGGTCGTCCACCCGTATGATGGCAAATCCCATGGAGAGCTTCACGGGCCCGGAGAGGGCTCCCGGGGGGAGGGCAAACGCCGCCTCTTCCAGGGCGGGCTCCATCTCCCCCGCCGTGAAAGACCCGAGGGATCCTCCGTTGGAGGCGAGTCCCGGGTCTTCGAAGACCTCGCGGGCCAGCGCCTCGAAGCTCTCCCCCGACTCCAGACGCCTCCTGAGACGCAGGGCATCCTCCCGGGTGGGCCCGTACACGTAGCGGGCCCGGACCCGCGTGTTTGTCCGCCGGAATTCCTCCTTCAGCTCCTCTTCCGGGACCGTGAGGGTATCGGTGGAGATGCGGCGCGCGTAGCCGTCCAGGAGAGCCTGAGCGCGGATCGCGTCGATGCGGTCACGCGCCTCGGCGTCGCGGTCCAGCCCCTGGCGCCGCATGTCGGCATGGATGAGCCCTTCGTTCAGCATGTTGTTGAGAACGTCCCGCCGCGCCGCGATATTGTCCCGCACGGAACCCATTGCCAGGTAGGCCGCATAGCGCTCGCGGAATTCGTCCACCCGGACGATGACATCACCCGCGCGGGCCAGCACCCCCTCCTCCTCCCTTCCACAGGCCGCGCACAGGAGGAGCATCCCTCCGGCGCAGACGAGCCCTGCCCTGGTCACGGGGCCACCCTGAACACCGACCCGGATCTCCCGGGGATGGTCACCGACACGCCGCCCGGAGCGGGCTCCGCGCTCCCCTCTCCGAAGACCCGGATCAGGCGCCCGCCCCCCAGGGCCTTCTCCGTCAGGATGCAGGCCGCCGCCCCGTCCCCGGGGTTGAGCGCCGTCAGCACCCGCTGGGAGGGAAGGACGCGCAGGTACACCAGCAGGTTGCTCCGGCCGTCGGCCAGCACCGTTTCCACGCTTCCCAGGCGGAGGGCGGGGAAGGACTTCCGGAGCCGGATCGCTTCCGCGTAGTATGCGAACAGATCCGCATCAAAGGTGTTGTCGTCGGCAGGCCGCTCCAGGCCGAACGGATGGGAGACCTCGGGGGTGTAGGCCGCATCCGCCCAGAGCATCGGCTTCCGGCAGTCGGGGTCGTCGGCCCCCCACATGCCCGCCTCGTCTCCATAGTACACGCACGGCGCGCCCACGTAGGTCATCTGGTGCAGCACCATCAGCTTCTGGATGCTCCGCTCCCGGGCGTCGGGTTTCCGCACCGCATACGCGCGGTTGTCGCTCACACCCGTCCCCTTGTCGTACAGGGCGTCCCGATTCACAATCTGGGAAGCAAGCCGGTCGGTATCGTGGCTGTCCAGCAGGTTCAGGAGGACCCCGTTCACTTCGGGGCGGTAGTCCGCGCGGAGCCGCGCAAGACGGGCGTCGAATTCCGGGGCGCCGATGCGATGCCGGTCGGCCTTGAAGAACCTCCCGGCCTCCCTCGCCCAGCGGTAGTTCATGACGGCGTCGAATACGTCGCCCCGGAGCCACGGCTCGGCGTTGAACATCTTTTCCGCGTTCCAGTCCTCCCACCAGACTTCGCCCACGAGGTAGGCCTCGGGATTCAGTGACCGCACCCAGGTCCGGAACTCTCTCCAGAAGGGGACGGCCACCATCTCCGCCACATCCAGGCGCCACCCGTCCACCCCGTCGGAGGGATCTCCGTCTCCGTTCGGATCCATCCACCTGCGCACCACATGGCGGATGTGTTCCCTGGGTCCGGGGACGATGCCTCCGTCATCCTCCCGGAACTCGGGAAGCTCCCGTACGCCGTACCAGCCCTCGTAGTCGAACTCGTCCCCGGGGGTTGCCGGATCGTCCCACTGCCTGATGCGGAACCAGTCGGCATACGGCGACGCCGCGCCGCGCCGGCGGACATCCCGGAACGCCCAGAAGGTGATCCCCGCGTGGTTGAACACGCCGTCGATGATGATCCTGATCCCCCGCCGGTGCGCCTCCGCAATGAGCCGCAGGAAGAGGCTGTCCGCCGAGGTCCAGCGCCACGTGGCCGGGTCCGCCGGGTTCTCGGCGGCCCAGATCAGGCGGTCTCCGGCCGGATCCGGCCCGAAGTTGTTGTCGATGTGATGGTACATCGCCGCGTCGTACTTGTGCAGCGACGGGGATTCGAAGAGGGGATTGAAGTAGATCGCGGTGATGCCCAGCTCGGCCAGGTAGTCCAGCTTGTCCAGGACCCCCTGCAGGTCTCCCCCGTACCGGCGTTGCTGCACAGTGTGGAAGAACCCCTTCCCCGGGTCCCTCTCCCATTCCTGGAGGGCGTACCAGTCCCCCTTCCAGTCGGAGACACGCCACAGTCCAGGCGTTTCGTGCGGCCAGGACCCCTCCATGTCGGCGGGGGAAGGATCGTTCCCCGGGTCGCCGTTCCGGAATCTCTCGGGGAAGATCTGATACCAGACCGCCTCCGCCGCCCAGGAAGGGACCGAGGAGGGGTCCCGGCCCTCCCCTTCCGCGCGAGCCGGGTGGATGGGGAGAAGGGCGAAGCCGGCGGCCGCTGCAAGAAGCGCCGGCCGGAGGTAGAGCTTCGACGGACAAATTCGTAGCACAATGATCATGCAGACTTCCCGAGTGAGAGGTTCCGGGCGGGCCGGGACGGGGCCTCGGCCCCGTCCTGCGCGCCGCAAGTGTGCCGCACCACCAGCTCGGGGACGAAGGAATCAGCTCTGGGCGGCGCGTCGGGCTCCCGGAGACGGCCCATCAGCCGCTCCAGAGCCAGCATCCCCATTTCGTACATCGGCTGGCGCATCGTGGTGAGACGGGCCTGTGCCGCCAGGTCGATGTCGTCGAACCCGACCATGGCAAGATCCTCCGGGATCCGCACTCCCCCCTCCCGGGCGGCCTCCATCGCTCCGAGGGCCTGCACATCGCTCGCCACAAGAACCGCCGTCACGCGATCCCGCCTCCGCATGGAGTCCAGGATCCGCAGCATGCCGGCGCGCCCCGTGTCCCTGTGGAATCCGTCCTGCCGGCCCCGCTCCGGCACCACCACCCTGGAGGGGTAAAACGGAATCCCGGCCTCTTCCAGCGCCAGGCGGTATCCCTCCATCCGCTCCCGGGCGGGGGCTGCGTCGGGACTGGCATTGATCATCGCGATGGACCTGTGGCCCAGACGGATGAGGTGCCGGACGGCCAGCACCGCCCCCTGCCGGTTCTCCACGCTGATCGAGTCGAACCGGGGATGGAAGGCGTCCACCAGCACGAGAGGGAGCCGGATCTCGATGAACTTTGAGACATAGGCCTCCGGGAAGCGCATGGAGAAGAAGAGCACCCCGTCCACGTGACCCCGCCGGAGAGACTTCCGCAGGTACTCATCCGCCTGGAGCGGGTTGTTGACACCGTACAGGATGAGATCAAATCCCGACTCGGACGCACGATCCTGCACCCCCTCCAGGATCTTCACGAAGAAGTAGTTCGTGAAGTAGGGGATGATCATGGCGATCGTGTTTGTCTTCTTGGAGGCGAGGCGCTGTGCGTGCGCGTGCGGAACATAGGAGAGCCGCTTCGCGATGCTGAGAACGCGCTGTCTGGTTCCGGGGGCGACGCTGGGATGGTTGTTCATGCAGCGGGAAACCGTGCCGATGCCGACACCGGCTTCCCGCGCCAGATCGTAGATGGTGACAGCCATGCGGAGTGCAGAAGCCCGAAAGCCGATTTCCGTGGAAGCGCTTCCACAAATATATCATATCCGGATGGTTTGTCAAGCCCTTTTCTCCCCATCCCCCTCCCCTCGGGCGTTCGGGTCGACCCCCGGAAACGGCGGGAGAGCCCCCGCCGTTTGTGTTTTCGGCTCCTACTGGGTATATTGACCCGCAACGTTCCCTCATCCCTCCCCCCGAGGAACCCCGGAATCATGGCAGAAGTCCGACTGGAAAACGTCTGGAAAATCTTCGACGGCAAGGTGACAGCCGTCCGGGATATGAGCGTGACGGTGGACGACAGGGAGTTTGTGGTTCTTGTCGGGCCCTCCGGCTGCGGCAAGTCCACCGCCCTCCGGATGATCGCCGGGCTCGAGGAGATCAGCCGGGGCACCATCAGCATCGGAGGTGCGGTGGTCAACCAGATCCCGCCCAAGGACAGGGACATTGCCATGGTGTTCCAGAACTACGCCCTCTATCCTCATATGTCCGTCGCCGAGAACCTGGCATTCGGACTGAAGCTCCGGAAGATGGGCAAGGAGGAGATCGCGCGCCGCGTGGGGCACGCCGGTCGGATCCTGGGCATCGACGGGCTCCTGGACAGGAAGCCCAAGGCCCTCTCGGGCGGACAGCGGCAGAGGGTGGCGCTCGGTCGGGCCATCGTCCGCCAGCCCAAGGTATTCCTCTTTGATGAGCCGCTCAGCAACCTGGATGCCAATCTCCGGGTCCAGATGCGGACGGAGATCTCCCGGCTCCACCTCCAGCTCCAGACCACCATGATCTACGTGACCCACGACCAGATCGAGGCGATGTCCATGGGGGACCGGATCGTGGTCATGAAGGACGGAGTGGTCCAGCAGGTGGACACGCCGCTCAACATCTATCACAGCCCGCGAAACCGGTTCGTGGCTGGTTTCATCGGCAGCCCGACGATGAACTTCATGCCGGGGACTCTCGAGGTCCGTGAACGGCTGACATTCCGCCAGGAGGGTGCGGAATTCGCCGTCCCCTTGCCCTCCTCCCGGGAGGCAGCCCTCCGGCCGCACGCCGGGAAGAAGGTCACGCTGGGCATCCGGCCCGAGCACATCTATGCCCGGAGACCCCACGGGACCGGGGATGTCATCCCCTTCGGGACCTCCATCGAGGTCGTGGAACCGGTGGGCAACGAGGTCTTCGTCTATTTTGCCGCCGGCCCGGAAGCCAGATTCGTGGCCCGGCTGGCGACGGACGCGCCGCCGGAAGTGGGCAAACCCTTCGAACTCCTCTTCGATGCCTCCCGGTTGCACTTCTTCGACTCCGCCACCGATGCCTCGCTCTGAGGCACACCTCCGGGGAAGGCGCGTATGACCGGTTCGCTCGGGACGGTGGATCTCGTGATCCTCGTCCTGTATTTCGGGGCGGTCCTTGCCATCGGGGCGTATTTCTCCCGCCGCGGCAAGACAAGCACCGACTACTTCCTGGCAGGCCGCCATGTGGGGTGGGTCGCCATCGGCGCATCCCTGTTCGCCACCAACATCTCCAGCGAGCATTTCCTGGGTCTGGCGGGGACGGGCTCCCGGTCGGGTCTCGCCGTGGGCCATTTCGAGTGGCTCGCCTGCCTGATCGTCCTCCTCCTGGGCTGGGTGTTCACGCCGTTCTACCTGCGCTCGGGTGTCTTCACCATGCCCGAGTTCCTGGAGCGGCGCTACAACAGCACCTCCCGGTGGTATCTCAGCAGCGTGTCCGTGGTTGCCTACGTCTTCACGAAGACGTCCATCTCACTGTATGCGGGGGGAATCCTGCTCCAGGCCGTGGTGGGCTGGGATATGACAACCTCGGCCGTGCTGATCGTCCTCGTCACCGGTCTCTATACGGTCATGGGGGGGCTTGCCGCCGTCATCTACGCGGACCTTCTCCAGACATTCGTTCTCCTCGGCGGATCGGTGGTGCTCACCCTCATCGGCCTGGATCGGGCGGGCGGGTGGGACGCCCTTGTCGCCGGCACCCCCCGGGAGTTCTGGAGCATGTTCAAGCCGGTGACGGATCCGGACTTCCCCTGGACCGGCATCGTGTTCGGGGCGCCGATCCTGGGCATCTGGTACTGGTGCACCGATCAATACATCGTCCAGAGGGTCCTGAGCGCCCGGAACCTGGATCATGCCCGTGCGGGCACCATCCTGGCGGGTTTCCTCAAGATCCTCCCCGTGTTCCTTCTAATCCTGCCGGGAATCATCGCGCTCCATCTCTCCGGGGGGAAGGTGAGCGGAGACGGCGCCTACGCCTGGATGGTGACCACGCTGCTCCCGCCCGGCCTCCGGGGGCTGGTGGTGGCGGGGCTTCTGGCCGCATTGATGTCGTCGCTCAGCGCCACCTTCAACTCCACGTCCACGCTCCTCACGATGGACCTTTTCCGGCGCCTTCGCCCCGGGGCGGATGAGCGGAGCACGGTCCGCTTCGGCAGGTTGATGACCGCGGTGATGGTGCTTCTGGGACTCCTGTGGATACCCTTCATCGGACTGCTGAGCGACGAACGGATGTATGTCTACCTTCAGAGCGTCCAGGCCTACATTGCACCCCCGATCGCGGCATGTTTTCTGTTCGGTGTGTTCTGGCGCAGGGTGAACGGCAGGGGAGCCGTCGCCTCCCTCCTGACGGGGCTCGGCCTCGGGGCCTTCCGGTTTGTCGTGGAAATCCGGAACAAGCTGGAGCCGGTGGAGAACCCCTTTCTGGCCTTCGTGGCATCCGTCAACTTCCTGCACTACGCCGTGTTCCTGTTTGCCGTCTGCTCCCTGGTGCTCGTGGGTGTGAGTCTTGCCGGGAAGGCCCCGTCAAGGGAATCCCTGGCCTTCCTCACGTTCTCGGAGTCGAAGGGACTGCACAGGGAGAAGACGCCCTGGCACCGGCTCAACCTGGCCGGCTCGGCAGTTCTCATCGGAACCGTTCTGCTTCTCTGGTGGACGTTCCGGTGAACGCCGCGCACCCGCACCCAATCAGCCGGAGGCGGACGTGACCAGAGCGTGCGCCCTTCTGTCGGCTCTCCTTCTGGGGGGCTCTCTCCACGCGGGGTGGCAAACGGTGGGGGCGGTGGACTCCTTCTCCCGGCGGGGGGAGGGAGAACTCCGCCTGCGGGCCGGAGCCGTGTGTGTGACTCTCCGGTTCATCACCCCCGGGGTCCTTCTTGTGAGCGCCACCGGCGGAGGCCTCGCCATGGAGCGCTCCACAGAGGCCGTCCTTCCGGTGGTGAGACCCGCCGCCCCGGCCCGTCTGCAGATGAGGGGGGGAGAGATCCTCTTCTCCTCCGCCGTGCTGACGGCGGCGGTCCGGAAGAACCCCTTGCGGCTCTCCTTTCTGGACGCGCGGGGGAATGTCCTGAACAGGGACGATTCCCTCCGGGGGATGTCCTGGTGCGGATCGGAGTTCCGGATCTGGAAGGCAATGCCCGAAGAGGAGCACTACCTGGGGTTCGGCCTGAAGGCGGGAAGAGCCCAGAAGAAGTTCACCCACATGGCCATGTGGAACTCCGACATTCCGGGCTACCGGGCCGACACCGATCCGCTCTACCAGTCGATTCCGTTCTTCTACGGGGTGCGCCGCGGGACGGCATACGGCATCTACCTGGACAATTCCTTCCGCTCCTCCTTTGACATGGGAAAGGGGACGCGGGACAGCTACTCGTTCGGGGCCGAAGGAGGACCCGCGGCCTACTACTTCATCCTGGGACCCCGCCCCGCGGACGTGCTGTCCCGCTACGCGGACCTGACGGGACGCATGAACATGCCCCCCCTCTGGGCCCTCGGCTATCAGCAGTGCCGATGGAGCTACCCCACCGAAGAGCGGGTTCGCGCCGTGGCCCGGGGCTTCCGGACGCACCGGATACCCTGCGACGTGCTCTACCTTGACATCGACTATATGGACGGGTACCGGGTCTTCACCTGGAACAAGACCTCCTTCCCCGATCCCGCGCGGATGACGGCGGACCTGCGGAAGGATGGATTCCGCACCGCGGTGATCCTGGATCCGGGCATCAAGGTGGACACCTCCTACCGGACCTACCGGACGGGGTTGGCGGGAGGGCACTTCCTCCGGTACCCGGACGGGAGGATCTACACGGGGAGGGTCTGGCCGGGCGAGTGCGCGTTCCCCGATTTCTCAAGCGCCCGCGCGCGCGCCTGGTGGGGAGAGCAGCTCGGGGAACTCGTGCGGGCGGGAATCCGCGGGTGGTGGAACGACATGAATGAGCCGTCTGTGTTCGACGTTCCGTCCAAGACGGTGGACCTGACGGTCGTCCACGAGGACGGGGGTCGCCTCACATCGCACGAGCGCAACCACAACCTCTACGGACTCGAGATGACGAGGGCCACCTACGAAGGGGTGCGGGCGCTCCTTCCCCGGGAGAGGCCGTTCCTTCTCACCAGGGCCTCGTTCGCAGGGGGGCAACGGTACTCCGCGGCATGGACCGGCGACAACCTGGCCACATGGGAGCACCTGGAAATGGCGGTGGCCATGTGTCTCAACCTGAGCATTTCCGGCCAGCCCTTCGTGGGCAGCGACATCGGCGGTTTCATCGGGTATCCCGGGGGGGAGCTTTTCGCCCGGTGGCTCCAGTTCGGGGTCTTCTGTCCTCTCATGCGGGCCCACTCGGTTATCAACGAACGGGACAAGGAACCGTGGGAGTATGGAGAGAGCTGGACCGCCATCAACCGGGAAACCATCCGGCTTCGCTACCGCCTCCTTCCCTATATCTACAACGCCATGCGGGAGGCCTCCGTGAGCGGCATCCCCCCGATGCGCCCCCTCCTGTTCGACTACCCGGAGGATCCCGAGTTCCTGTGGAGCGATGACGAGTTCCTGTTCGGTCCCGATCTGCTGGTGGCTCCGGTGCTCTCTCCTGGCCTGACACAGCGGACCCTCCGGCTCCCCGCAGGGCTCTGGTACGACTTCTGGAGCGGCGCTCTGTATGAAGGGGGAAGGTCGGTGACGGTGGACGCCCCGCAGGAGCGCATCCCCGTGTTCGTGCGGGCCGGCGCCATCATCCCCACCCGACGGCCGGTGCAGCATACAGGCGAGGACCCCGCAGGCCCGCTCACCTTCACCGCTTACCCGGGCGTCCTCCAGTCCACACGGACCTACTATGAAGACGACGGCCTGAGCACGGATCACGAGCAGGGCGCGTTTCTCCAGAGGACCGTGAACCTCTGGACATCCTCTTTCGCTTCCACGCTCACCTTCAGCCCGGCGGAAGGGTCCTACCGGGCTCCCGCACGGGCGCTGGTGGCGGAGTTCGCGGGCTTCCCCCTGCCCCCCCGGAGAGTGGAGCTGAACAGCCTGCCCCTCCCTCCATCGCCGGAGGGCCTGGACGCCGTCGGACGGGGCTGGGTCCACGATCCCGCAACCCAATGCGTGCGGGTGAAGCTGCCGGACGGGCCGGACCTCCTCCGGATCAGAGTCCTCCGGACGGAGCGGCCTACCACGAGTAGCGGATCGTATAGGTGACGACACCCTCCCCTTCCCGGGGGATGGAGAGCGGAAAACGCAGAGTGGTCTGATCCACCTTCTCCCACGTGCCGCTCGCGCTCAGGATCTCCCACGTACTCCACCTCCACGGGTGCTCGTACACCATCACCTCCACCCCCTCGGCCTTGTGGTTCCGCACCTTGATCTGGATCGTCTCCTCCACCATCCGCCCGGCAGCCAGGGATCGGAAGTCCTTCTGGACCCTCTCTCCGACGACATCGAAGGCATTCCCGAGATAGAGCCGCACCTCCTCGTCTTTCGGCGTGTGGTCGATGGCGTCCTCCCCGATAAACTGTTCCTTCCCCTCCTCATCCCGCTTGTAGACCCGCACCTTCCCCGCCGGGAGCGGGAGGCCGAGTCCCCCCTTTTCCGCGTTCACAAAGGTGACGAAGACCCCCACCTTGGGATTCGACTGCTGCCCGAAGCTCCCCTGTGAACGGTAGGAGGCGTTGTGCGTCCAGTATCTCCACTGGTCCGCCAGACCGTCATAGATGAGCACCTTCCGGGCCCGGACGTTCCGTGCGGAGGCGAGCTCCACCTGCCGGGTTTCCCTGTCCGCCAGGGTGATCCGGCGCTGCAGGGAGTAGAGCTTGAACTCGAAGAGGTCCGTCTGCTGGAACTGGGGGACCCCCGCATCCTGCATTTCCATGGCCACCCCCATCCGACCCTTGGCCATGCGCTCCCTGACAACGTGCACATCCCCCGCCACCAGCTTCAGACCCGCATCTGCGAAGGTGGTTCCGCATCCGTTGGTCACGGTCACCCAGCCCGTCAGATCGAGCTGGGTGTCGCTCTTGTCCAGGAGCGCCACGTATGTGCAGTTCCAGCTCAGACCCCCCGCCAGATAGCTGATCTCCGCCCGGTGCTCCCCCTCGCGGGAGGATGAGACCAGCCAGTCCAGTTGCGGTTTCAGTATCAACCCGCCGGGAAGGGCGGGGAGGACGAGACGCCCGGCGGGATTCAGCTCCACCTTCCCGTCTATCTCGGCCACAAGTCCCCCCGTGGGGGAATAGGAACCGGCGGACCAGCCGTCTCCGCTGTGCGCATAGCCGGTTGCAAGGAGCCGGCCGAACACCGAGTACTCCCTCTTGGTCTCCTCGTTCATCCGCACGAACTCCACCCGCCGGCCCAGGTACTTCTCCAGGAGCTTGGCCTGGTGCACCAGATCGTACTGGTAACTCTGCTCCAGTACCCGCACCCCCGTCGGCTCCGTCAGACTCCGGAAGTGCATGGAGGTCCCGTCGATGGTGGCGGGTATGTCGGGAACCACCAGCCGGCTCAACCCGCGCGCGAGGCGGATCCTGCGCTCCTCGCGTACGAGACAGAGATCCTGGTTATAGATTGTGAGGTCCACGCTGGTTCTGCCCCCGGAGGTATCCTCCTGGCCGGCCGCGGGGAGAGCGGCGAGGGCCAGCAGGCACGCAAGCACAAAGCCGGTTCTCGTAGGCATGGTTCTTTCTCCTCTATGGTGTCGTGTTCCGGAACCGCACCCCGTCAGGGGGCGGCAGGCAACCCCTCCGTCTTCGCGGGTCATTCTGACATCCCCGGGTGGGTTCGGTTGCGGGCAAAATAGATCGGTCGGCCGGCAAGTGCCCGGAACGGGCGAAATGGGGCCGCCCGCCAGGGCCGCAAAAACGGTATGATCTGTGCATCTCTTGTGTCTGAGAAGCGGACTCTTTATATTCAGCCGTTAGAGTCTCCAGCTTCATGCAGGGGTTGAAAACGGGCCGTACGGACCATTACCAATTATTGAGTTGCTTATGCAGAACAACCTGTGGAAAGCCGCAGTCCGGCTCCTGGACCGGTACTCAATAGTAGCGGCGGCTCTGGCAATCTATGGCTACTATCTGCTCACGTCCATAGACCTCCTCCAGCAGCCGGAGCAGAAGCGCACATTCCTGGACTATGTTCTCCAGTTCGATTCGGTGATTCTGATGTGGATCATCGCCGCCGTGGCGATCCACCTCCAGCGGTACCGCAGGGAACAGCGGGGGGAGGAGGAGCGGAGAAGGAGAATCGAGATGGAGTTTGAGAAACAGCGGGTCCACCTGCAGGTTCTGGATGAGATCACCGAGCTCCTTCAGGACAACGTCAACAACCCTCTGGCCATCATCTCCATCACCACCCACACCATCCGGAAGAAATTCGAGGCCGATGAGGAGATTCTGACCTGGCTTGACCGCATTGACGCATCCATGCAGAGAATTCACGCCACGATCTCCGACCTGAAGGCATACCAGACACAGAAGATCGTCCTGAGGTCGGAGGTGGTCCAGCAGCCGGGATCCAGGCCGGCGGGCGGGCACCTCACCCCCGCACGGGCCTGACCACCCCCCGGGGCGCCCCTTCCCCGACGGCGTCCGCGCAGAGGCGGCAGAGCACTTCGCCCTTGAGGTCGATTTCCTCCACGCTGCTCGAAGGCCGCATGACGCACGCGCCCGTGCGACAGTGGACCAGACCCAGCGTATGCCCCAGCTCATGCAGCGCCTCCTTGGCAAGGCGCACCCTGAGCAGTTGCGGATCCGCGGCCAGCCCGTACCGCTCGTTCTGGAGGCGGTGATACGAAACCACCGCCACCGTGCCCCCCAGCTCCGCCTCGCCGAACACAAACGTCAGGATCGGTATGTACAGGTCGTGCGGCACGACCGCAAGCCGGATGGCATCCGCTGCAGACCCCTCCTCCGACGGCGGACAGCCGCTCTTGAGACGGAGGAGAATCCGCGTGGAGTGGTACTGGGCGCGCCCCTCGTCATAGAACTCCTCCAGATCCAGTCCACACGGCCCGACCACCGCCTCCATGTTGAACACGCTGCGAAGGGCAGGCACCAGTCCCTCCAGAAGGCGCGGATCCGCCCCGCCCAGAGGAAGAAGACGGACGCGCTTCACTGTTCCCGCTTCAACCCGTACTTCTCGATCTTGTGGTAGAGGGTGACCCTGTCGATATCAAGGATCGCCGCACTCCTGCTGATGTTCCAGCCCGTCTCCCGCAGGATGTCCTGAATGTGTCCCCGCTCGATGTCGTCCAGCCGTTTGCCTTCGGGACGCTGCGGGGCGGTCGTCTGCACCGGCAGGTGTTCCTTCTCGATGACCTGCCCCTTACAGACCACGACGGCCCGCTCCACGGCGTTCTCCAGCTCCCGCACGTTCCCCGGCCAGTCATAGCCCCGCAGGGCGTGCATGGCCGACGGTGAGAAGCTGCGCACCTGTTTGTTCATGGCCTGCGCGTACTTCTCCAGGAAGTAGTGCGCCAGCCTGGCGATGTCCGTACCCCGCACACGCAGGGGCGGAAGCTGGATGGAAAAGACATTCAGCCGGTAGTAGAGATCCTCGCGGAAGGAACCCTCCTTCACGGCCTTCTCCAGATCGATGTTGGTGGCACAGATCACGCGGAAGTCCGACCGGATCACCTCGCTCCCCCCCACACGCATGAACTGCTTGGTCTCGATGACGCGCAGCAGGTCCATCTGCGTCTTCATGGAGATATTGCCGATCTCGTCCAGAAAGAGCGTTCCGCCGTCCGCAAGCTCCACCTTCCCCTTCCTTCTGTACTGGGCTCCTGTGAACGCCCCCCGTTCATGGCCGAAGAGCTCGCTCTCGAGCAGCGTCTCCGTCATCCCCCCGCAGTTGACCGTGACAATGGGAAAGTAGCTCCTCTGGCTTCCCGTGTGGATGGCCCGGGCAACGAGTTCCTTGCCGGTTCCACTCTCCCCCCGGATCATCACGGTCGTGTCGGTGGGCGCCACGGTGCCGATGAGCTCCCGGACCCGCTCCATCTCCGGGGAGTCCCCGATGAGCTCTCCCCCCGCCGCCAGCTCGCTCACCGCGTTCCGGAGCTTCCGGTTCTCGAGTGTCAGGAGGTGCTGGGCGACCGCTTTCTCTACAAGGTGGTCCAGGTAGTCGGGGTCGATGGGCTTGGTGATGTAGTCGTAGGCCCCGTCCTTGAGGGCCTTCACGGCCGTGTCCACCGAAGCATACGCCGTGATGATAATGATGACGATGTCCTTGTTGATCTCGCGCACCCGCCCCAGAAGCTCGATGCCGTCGATGCCCGGCATCTTGATGTCCACCAGCATGATATTCCAGACGCCGGACTGCAGTTTGTTGAGAGCGGCCGCCCCGTTCTCCGCCGCCTCCACACGGTAGCCCCCTTCCCGGAACCACTTGGTCAGGGATTCCCGGACAATCAACTCGTCATCCACCACCAGTATGCCCACATTGTTCCTGCTGTTCATTGCTCCGCTCCTTCGCCGTAAAGGGCACCCTCGTCCTTCCCCGCCGCCGGCTGCACCAGGGGGAGGGTCAGAATAAACGTGGTCCCCTTCCCCGCCTCCGACTCCACCTCGATGGCGCCGTGATGCCGCTGGATGATGCCGTAGACAACAGCCAGCCCCAAACCCACTCCCTTCCCCTCCGACTTGGTCGTAAAGAAGGGCTCGAAGATGTGGGGTTTGATCTCGTCCCGTATGCCCACGCCCGTGTCGGTCACGGAGATCCGCACACGTTCCCCCTCCCCCCCTACGGCCAGCGTGAGCAGTCCTTCCCCCGCCTCCCCGCCGTTCGGGGCCATGGCTTCGATGCCGTTGACCATCAACGCCACGATCGCCTGCTGGAGCTGGCTGAAGTCGCACTCCACCGTCAGGTCCTCCTCCACCCGGACCTCCAGCCGCACGTTGTGCATCCGGGCATGGTGGTTCATCAGGAGGATGCAGCGATCCACCACCGACCGCAGCGCGACGGGCTGGAATGCCCCCCCCCTCTGGCGGGAGAACGCCAGGAGGTTCTTGACGATGTTCCCGCACCTCTGCGCTTCGTCGGCCACCAGTCCGAGCTCCTCCACGTAGGGGGCGGCTTCTTCGGGAGGAAGGGACGACTTCTGTATCCGCCGCCGCAGCAGTCGGGCAAAGGTGAGGATGCCCTCCAGGGGGTTGTTCAGCTCATGCGCAACGGTGGCTGCCAGGCTCCCCAGCGAGGCCATTTTCTCGACGCGGATCATGTGCCGGTGGGCCTTCTCCAGTTCCGCGGTCTTGGACCGCACCTTGTCCTCCAATGTGCCGGACCACGCCGTGAGCTCCTCCCTTGCCCGGGAGACCTCCCCCGTCATGCCGTTGAAGGCGCGGGCCAGTTCCCCCAGCTCGTCGTGCGAACGGACGGCAAGCCGGTGGCTCAGGTTCCCCGATGAGACCATCGCCATCCCCTCCATCAGTCCCCGCACGGGGCGCCGGACCACCACCCAGATGAACACCCCTGAGACCACGGCAACCAGAAGGACGGCCCCGCCCGACAGCCAGAGCATCTTGGTCCGGCTATCCTCCAGGTCCCTGTCCAGCCCTTCCAGCGACATCTTCACGTCCATCACGCCCAGGATGGTCTTCTGGGGATCGTGGGCATGACAGTCCGCCGCAGCGCACTGCGGCTCGTTCCTGATGGGGGTAATCAGCCCCAGCACGCGTTCCCCCCCCGGCTGATGGAAGATCCTCCAGAGCTTGCCCCCGTCCCTGGCCGGAGACTCCAGGCTGCCCGAACCGTGGCAGCTCACACAGGCCTCCGCAGCCATGTCCGCCGTCAGGGATATGTCCGAGGAATCGGTGGAAAAGACAACCGTCCCCTGTTTGTTGTAGATCCGGAGTCCGCGAATTCCCGGCTCCCCCCGGAGGGACGCCACAATGTTGTGCACGTCCTCTTTCCTGTTCAGCATCATGCTGTGCCGCATGGACCGGAGGATCACGTCGCCCACACCCGCCGCTCCGGCAACCACGTTGTTCATCAGGTGGGCCTGATGGACGTTCACGGACGCGTAGGTCAGCGCAACCAGGACGGCGAGCTGAACCGACGCGAGCAGGAGAAAGAGCCGGAAGGCGATCGTTCTGGAAAGTCTCATCGGGAATCCCTTCTTCCCGGGGGCGTGTGTGGGGGCGAAACGGTTCAGGGAGGGTGGAAGTCATATTTCGTGCCATCCATGAGGTTGATAATGTGGCAAAAACCAACGTTTCGAGGCATAGTTCAACACATCCGCAGGACGGATGCCTGTTTTCTTGTCATTTCTGCGAAGGACTCTCCACGCCGGGAGAAGAACCGCCCCCCAGGGGAGGGAAGTGTTGAATGCCCAGATACTGCTAAAGAAATCAACACGATGTTTGAAAAACCAACACTTGCTTCTTGGAGTAATGATCCAACCTTATGTTGGCCAACGAGAATCTGTAGGCACAAATCTTGATATTTGGCAACTGTTTCCATCCTGCACAGCCGTCCGATGCAAGCCCTTCAATACGAGCCGGGGGCGGGTGTCACGGAGCTCCTCCTTAAGTGCCATCAGCTTGAGAAGGAGCTGGCCTCCGCTGCCGATCTCACCGTGGACGAGTTCCATTGCCTGGTCCAGTTGTACGTCCATGCACCCTGCTGTGTCAGGTCCCTGCGGGAGATCCTGGGGGTCAATCCCACACGGACTTCCAAACTCCTGCACGACCTGGAGGAACGGGGATACCTGGTCCGCTCCCTGGGATACGACGACAAGCGGAAGGAGCTCCTGGCCCTGACGGAGCGGGGTCTCTCCACGGCCCGGAGCATCCTGCAATCCTCGGCACTCTCGGCCCGCCGGGTGCTCCGGGAGCTTCCCGAAGAGGTGATACGCCTTCTGGACGAGCCCCCCAATCCCCGGGGGAAAGCCCCCGAAAAGAACTGAGAGGAGGGCCTTCGGCGCACCGGCATGAGAATCGTGGTTCTGGGCATTGGCAACCCCCTCGTGGCCGATGACGGCGTGGGCATCCGGGTCGTCGCACGCCTGCGGGCATCGCTCAGAGACCAGCGGGTCGGGCTCGTGGAGAGCCAGCGGGGCGGGCTGGAGCTGCTGGATCATCTGGAGGGGTGGGACAGGGCCTGCATCGTGGACGCGGCCGTGACGGGAACCCACCCCCCGGGCGAGGTCTTCCGGGTCACCATGCAGAGCCCCTACCGGCCGGTCGGCTTCCGGTCTCTGCATACGCTGGGCCTGGATGCGGTCCTCGCCCTGGGCTCCATAGCCGGAACCACCCTCCCCGAGTCGGTCACCATGTACGCCGTGGAGGCCGCCGACATCGAGAGCTTCGGGAAGCCCTGTACGGAGAGAGTGGAGGCGGCCATCCCTGTTGTGACATCACGAATCCTCTCGGACCTGCTGGAATCCCTGCCGGATTGCGACATCATCCACCGCGAGCGCGATGGCGGGGATCCGTGGCCCCCCCCGGGATGGCCTGCGGAGGTTGCCCGCGGCCCGAGATCCGTCACGCGGAACACCATCAGAGGGAGCACCCCATGAGCAAGTCCACGCACGTTCTCCCCGGCGTCATGAGCCGGAAGGAAGCGGATCTGCGCCGGATCTTCCTGGAGCAGGTGGAGGACATCCCGGGAGGGGAGAAGATCAAGCGGTGCATTCAGTGCGGCACCTGTACCGGATCCTGTCCGGTCAGCTATGCCATGGACATCTCCCCCAGGGAACTGATCGCCCTGTTCCGGGCCGGGGAAATGGAGCACATCATGAAGAGCCGGACCATCTGGATCTGCGCCTCCTGCTATGCCTGCACCACCCGGTGTCCTTCCGGGATTCGCGTCACCGACACAATCTACGCCCTCAAGCGCACCGCCATGGAGAAGGGACTCGACTCCACGGCCCCCCAGGTGCAGACTCTTGCGCGGCTGTTCACCGAAAACCTCCGGCGCTACGGCCGGCTGCACGAGGGAACCCTTATCCGGAAGTACTATCAACGCACCGGCGTGCACAAGCTCGCGGGACTTCTTCCCCTCGGGAGGAAGATGTGGAAGACGAAGAGGATCGCTCTTCGGCCTCACAAGATCCGGGACCACGCAGCCCTCTCCCGGATCATCGCCAAAGCCGAGGAAATCGAAATGCGTCACGAAACCGAGAACCTGGGGTACTCCCCCGAGTATGTGGGGTACCGCGGGCTGGGCGCACTGCAGCTGGAACAGAGGAAAGGAGAGTAGCCGTGAAATACGCGTACTATCCCGGATGCAGCCTGGAGAAGACCCAGCGGGGATACGACGAATCGGTGCGGGCGGTGTTCGCCGCGCTGGATCAGGAGCTGCTGGAGCTCGACGACTGGAACTGCTGCGGCGCCACGGTCTACATGTCTGTGAAGGAGACGGTTTCGCTCGCCGTGTCTGCCCGGAACCTGGCCATCGCCGAGAAGATGGGCCTGGACATCCTTGCGCCGTGCAGCTCCTGCTTCACGGTGCTCTCCAAGACCAACAAGATCCTGAACGCCATCCCCGAGATGCACAAGGATGTCAACGAGGCGCTGGCCGAAGGGGGGCTGTCGTATGCGGGCCGGACCGGCGTCCGTCATCCCCTGGATGTCCTCATGAACGACGTGGGGCTGGAGGCCATCCTGAAGAAGAAGCGTCGATCCCTGGGGGGCCTGCGCATCGGGCCGTACTACGGCTGCCAGATCGTCCGGCCCGACAAGACCTTCGATGACAGAGAGAACCCCGTGCTCATGGACCGGCTCTTCACGGCCTGCGGGGGCTCGATGGTGTACTACCCCATGAAGGTCCGCTGCTGCGGCGGCATGCTGATGACGACTTTCGAGGAGACCGCCCTGAAGCTGAACAGGGACCTGCTCGCCTGCGCGGAAGAGAACGGGGCCGACGTCCTGGTTACCACCTGCCCCCTCTGCCATTTCAACCTGGAGGCCTACCAGGACAAGATCAATGCCGCGTTCGGCACGCATTTCTCCATACCGATTCTCTACTTCACACAGCTCCTGGGTATCGTGCTGGGAATCGAGGGGAAGAAGCTCGGGCTGGATTCTTCCTTCATCCCCCTGGGACAGCGAATCACCACGCTTACGGAGGCCGCTTATGCCTGACGAGACCAAGCCGGCGAACGGCGACGGACAGGTCCGCATCGGGGTTTACATCTGCCACTGCGGCGTCAACATCGCGGCCACCGTGAACGTGGCCGAGGTTCGGGACTTCGCCGCACGGGGTCCCTCGGTGGTCGTCGCCAGGGACTACAAGTTCATGTGCTCCGACCCCGGCCAGGACCTCATCAAGGGGGACATCCGCAACCTGGGGGTGAACAGAGTGGTGGTGGCTGCCTGCTCCCCCCTCATGCACGAACTTACGTTCCGTCTCGCCGCGGAATCAGCGGGGCTCAACCGCTATCTCGTTCAGATGTCGAACATCCGGGAGCACTGTTCCTGGGTGCACAGTGACCGGGATGCGGCCACAAAGAAAGCATGCGCCCTGGTGAACGCAGCCGTCCGCCGCGTGGCCCTCCACCAGCCGCTCGTCATTACCAGGCAGCCGCTCAACAAAGCCACCCTCATCGTGGGGGGCGGCATCGCCGGCATCCAGGCGGCCCTCGAGATTGCCAACGCGGGATACCATGTCTACCTGGTGGAAAAGGAGCCCACCATCGGGGGGCGCATGGGCACCTTTGACAAGACCTTTCCCACGCTCGACTGCGCCGCATGCATCCTGACCCCGAAGATGGTGTCGGTGGGACACCGGAAGGACATCACCCTCCTCACGTATGCGGAGGTGGAGGGGGTTTCGGGCTACATCGGCAACTTCAAGGTGAAGGTGCGCAGGAAGGCCCGCTACGTGGACACGGAGAAGTGCACCGGGTGCGGCCAGTGCTGGAGCAACTGCCCGGCCACCCGGATTCCGGAGGGACGCGCGGTGTACTTCGGCGACAATCTCATGAACTCCGTCACAACAGCCCCCGCGGAGTCCCGGCCATGATGCGCCTGGCAGCGGTCCGGGATCTCCTGGCCGCCGAAACATACTCCTGCGCGGACATCGTGGAATCCTCCACGATCCGGTTCGGATGCGCCTCCGACCTCATGAGCGATGTGCTTGCCTTCTCCCGCTCCGGGGCGGTGCTCCTGACCGGGCTTGTGAACCTCCAGACGGTCCAGACTGCCTTCATTGCGGAGATCACCGCCATCGTGTTTGTACGGGGCAAACAGCCGGATGGGGAGATGATCCGGAGCGCACAGGAGAAGCGCATACCGCTATTGGCATCCCCCTATTCCATGTACGAGGCCTGCGGCATTCTCTACCGCAACGGCCTTTCCTCCACGATGGAGCGGGCGGCGGCCGGCGCCGCCGGGAGGCGGTAGCCGGTGGAGGCCTCCTTCTCCCACTCGTTCGTCATCGAGGGAAGAAACTTCCAGAACGCGGGAAGGGCCTCCACCGAGATCAAGGCCATCCTGAAGCAGCTCCGGGTGGACCCCGTCATCATCCGCCGTGTGGCCATTGCCTCCTACGAGGCGGAGATGAACGTGGTGATGTACGCGCGTAGGGCCACGCTCACATTCGACGTCACCCCGGAGCGGATACGGATTCTGGTGGAGGATGAGGGGCCCGGCATCCCCGACGTGGACCGGGCGATGCAGGAGGGCTATTCCACGGCCACACCGGAAATGCGGGAGATGGGCTTCGGGGCCGGGATGGGGCTTCCGAACATCAGGAAGAACTCCGACGAGCTTGCCGTGGAATCCGTCCCGGGGAGAGGGACCTCGGTACGGATCGTGAACTACCTGAACTGACATGAAGCAGGCGCTCCCCTCCATACGCTTCGACGAGAACCGCTGCCGGGGACGGATGGCGTGCCTGCACATCTGTCCCACCCAGGCGATCCGTGTCCGGGATCGAAAAGCCCGGCTTCTCCGCGACCTCTGCATGGACTGCGGCGAATGCGTGCGGGTCTGTCCCAGCGGAGCCATCAGGCCCCAGACCGGCAGTTTTGCGGATCTCTCCCGGTTCCGCCATACCATCGCCATTCCCTCTCCGGTCATCTACTCCCAGTTCGGAAAGGGGGTCCCCCCTTCCGCGATCCTTGTCGCGCTCCGGGGCATCGGCTTCAACGATGCCTGGGATGTCGCCTGCGCCTCGGAGTCGGTCAGCATCGCCATCGAAGAGTACCTCAAGACGGTGCCTGCTCCCCGGCCGCTCATTTCACCCTTCTGCCCCGCCATCGTGCGCCTGATACAGATCCGCTATCCGAATCTGCTGGAGCACCTGATTCCCATCGAATCCCCCATGGAGATCGCCGCCCGGGAGGCGAAACGGCGGGCCATGAAGGAGCACGGGCTCAAGGAGAGCGAAATCGGCGCCGTCTACATCACGCCCTGCCCTTCCAAGTCGCTGGCCATCACCAATCCCCTCAGGAAACGCCACTCGTTTCTGAACGGCACCATCGCGATCTCCGACATCTACACGAGCCTCCTCCGGGCCCTCCCCTCCCAGGCGCAGAACGGAGAGGCGGAGGAGATCAGGGGCCTCGGACTCGGCTGGCCCATCGTGGGCGGACAGGTGGCCTGCCTGAAGGCGGAGGAGTGCCTGGCCATCGGGGGGCTGGAGGGTGCAATGCGGATCTTCGAGGAGATCGAGAACGGGAAGCTCCGGGACATTGAGTACATCGAGGTCCACTCATGCCCGACGGGGTGCGTGGGCGGATCCCTGACGGTGGAGAACCCGTACATCGCCCGGGGGCACACGCTCCGGACGGTGCGCACATTCGGAGGGAAGCCCTGTCAGGATCCGGAGAAGATCAAGGACCTGTACCGGCGGAACTTCTTCTCCTTACCCGGGACAATCGCCCCCGTCCCGCTGCGACCGTTGGACGAAGACGTTTCCCGGGCCCTGCAGAAGCTCCACAGGAAGAAGGAAGTGCTGGAAGGCCTGCCCCAGATAGACTGCGGGGCGTGCGGATCTCCCACCTGCGCCGTCTTCGCCGAAGATGTGGTGCGGGGCGAAGCCCGCGAAGACGAATGCCCCTTCGTGGCAATGCTGGAATTCGAGCACCTATCCACAGGCCTGCTGGAGAAGATCCGGCCCCACAGCCGGCGTCTTTCCTTTCCCCGCACGGAGGAACACCCATGACGCTGGAACGCATCGCCCGGGAACTGGAACTGGAAATGTGCTGCGACGGCGGGAACATGAGCCGGGAGGTCGCCGGCGGCTACACGGGGGACCTGCTGAGCGACGTGATGGCCCACGCACCGGCGGGGGGGGTGTGGATCACCATTCAGGTGCATGTGAACATCGTGGCCGTGGCCGTCCTGAAGGAGGTCGCGGCGATTGTCCTGGCGAACGGACGCCGTCCTCCGGACGACACTCTGGCCCGCGCCCGGGCGGAGCGCGTGACAATTCTCTCGAGCCGCGCATCTGCCTTCGCCCTTGCGGGCCGGCTCTCCGCCCTGGGCGTCGGCGGGGTTTCCTGATGAGGTCTCATGCTCCGGTGGATTCCGGCCGACCTGCACATCCATACCTGCCTCTCCCCCTGCGGGGACATTCTGATGTCCCCCCGGCGGGTCGTGGAAGAGGCCTGCAGGAAGAGGCTCGGACTCATCGCCGTCACGGACCACAACTCGGCGGGGAATACGGGCGCCGCCATGAGGGCGGCCGAGGGAACCCCCCTGCGGGTGCTGCCCGGACTGGAGATCTGCAGCGCGGAGGAGGCGCACATCCTGGCCCTGTTCGGGGATCTGGCTTCGGCGCTGGACATGCAGGGTTTTGTGCACCTGCACCTGGCGGGCAGAAACGAGCCGGAAAAATTCGGGGTGCAGGTGCTGGCAAACGAAAGAGATGAAGTGGAGAGATTCGAGGAACGGCTTCTGATCGGGGCGACGGACATACCCCTGGAGGCCCTCGTGGAGGCGGTGCACCGGCTGGAGGGGCTTGCCGTGGCCGCCCATGTGGACCGGGAAAGCTACAGCGTCCCGAGCCAGCTCGGTTTCATCCCGCCCGGTGTGCCCTTTGACGCTCTGGAGGTGAGCGCGAGGACCGACGACCCGACGGCGGCCCAACGTTGGGGAGGGGACGGACGGACTGCGATCATCCGCAGCTCCGACGCACACGCCCCGGGAGAGATGGGCGGGAACTGCTCCGAGTTCCTGATGGCTGATCCCTCCCTGCGGGAGCTGCGCACCGCCCTCCGGGACCCGGAGAGGCGCAGGACACGCCGGGGCGGAGAAACCCCCGGGGGGGAGCGTTGAGGGCCATGCAGGATCTCTCCCTCCATATCCTGGACCTTGCGGAAAACTCGCTGCGTGCGGGAGCACGCAGCATCTGCATCACGGTCACGGAAGAAACGGAACAGGACACGCTGAGTGTCGAGATAGCCGACGACGGTTGCGGGATGGAGGCCGAAGAGGCGGATCGGGCTGCGGATCCGTTTGTGACGACTCGAACGACCCGCCGCGTGGGGCTGGGCCTTTCCCTCATGGCCCAGGCGGCACAGGAGTCGGGCGGCACTTTTTCGGTCCGGTCCACTCCCGGACGGGGCACCACGGTCACCGCCCTTTTCCGCCCGAGCCATATCGACTGCAAACCGCTCGGGAACATGGAAGAGACCATCACCACTCTCGTCGCCTGGAACCCCGAGGTGGAGCTGACCTATTGCCACTGCCGCAACGGGGCGACGCTTCGTTTTGCCACGGCGGATGTACGGACCCGCGTACCGGACCTGCCGCTGGAC
>JBAVEL010000185.1:0-38569 GCA_049587715.1 Bacteroidota bacterium | reverse complement strand
CAGCTTGTGCGTGTGACCGAGGAGAACCTGAGGAGGGACCTCCGCCAGCTGGAGCGGATCACGGAATCCAACCGCGTGGGGGCCCTCTCCCTGGCGGACGTGTACCGGCAGCAGTCCCAGGTGGCGCAGGATGAGCTCTCCCTGATCAAGGCCCGGAACGAGAGCGACAAGGCGAAGGCGGACCTCATCGCCCTCATCGGGCTGGATGTGGGAAAGGAGTATGTGATTGCGGATTCCACCCTGGGCGCCGTCCCGGAGCCCAATCCCGGCGCGCCCGGGGCGGGGGAATTCGGGGAGCTGCTCCGCCGGGCCCTGGCCGCACGCCCGGACTACCTGGGGGGGGCCGAGGACCTGCAAGCCGCCTCCTCCTCGGTCACCTCGGCGCGTGCGGGGTACTTCCCCTCGGTTTCGGCCTTTGCCGGGCACTACCTCTCCAATGCGGAGCTGGGGCGGCTCTCCGGGAACCGGACCACCTCCTGGGGCCTGAATCTCCGGTGGAGCCTCTTCGACGGGTTCCAGACGAATCAGGCGATCCAGAGCGCCGGCGCGTCCCGCCGGACGGCGGAGATCTTGCTCGAGCAGGCCGAGCGGGACATTGCCGTGGAGCTGCGGAAGGCACTTCTGGATCTGGAGGCGGCGCGGAAGGCCGTGGATGTGAGCCAGAAGGGGCTGGTATCCGCCGTGCAGGACCGCACCATCGCGGAGGAGCGCTACAACCTGGGGGCGGGGACCCTGCTGGATCTGCTCCAGGGCAATGCGGGGCTGGTGGCGGCCCAGGCGAACGGGGTCAACGCCGCCCATGACCTCCTCATCGCGCGCAGGAACCTGGAATACGTGTTGGGCGAGCGGTCGTACTGAGGGGCCGCATCCGCCGCGTGAACGTCTGAGGAAAGGAACACCACCATGCCGAAGAACGGCAAGAGCAGAAAGAAGCGGATTATCATCATCTCGGCCGGGGTTCTTGTGCTGGCCGTTCTCGGAGTGGTTCTCTTTCTGGGGAGCAGGAAGGAGCCCGTCATCCCCATTCAGACGGAGAAGGCCGCCTACAGACGGATCACCCAGGTGGTGACGGCCACAGGGAAGATCCAGCCCGAAGTCCAGGTCAACATCTCTCCCGAGGTGAGCGGCGAAATCGTGGCTCTCCCGGTCAAGGAGGGGCAGCGGGTCCGGAAGGGGGATCTGCTGATGAAGATCAAGCCGGATTTCTACAGGGCCCAGCGGGATCAGGCCGCGGCGGTGTTGCTGTCGGCCCGGGCCGGCCTGAGCCGGACGGAACCCGAGTTCCGGAGGATGGAGAACCTCTACCGGAAGGGGCTTGTCTCGGAGTCCGAATACGATCAGGCCCGGGCGGCCTTCGAGACCAGCAAGGCGGCCCACGCCCAGGCGACGGCCTCGCTGGACCAGGCGGACGAAGCGCTGCGGAAGACCACCATCCTCTCCCCGATGGAGGGGACGGTGAGCGAGCTCAACTCGGAGCAGGGGGAGCGGGTGCTGGGGACCCAGCAGTTCCAGGGCACGAACGTGATGACCATTGCCGACCTCTCCCGAATGGAGGCGAGGGTGGATGTGAGCGAGACCGATGTGATCCTGATCTCCGTGGGGGACACGGCGCGCATCGCGGTGGACGCCATGCCCGAGGTGAAGATCAACGCCCTGGTGTACGAAATTGCCAACACCGGGAAGACCAAGGGCCTCGGGACCCAGGAGGAGGTGACGAACTTCGAGGTGAAGATGCGGATCATCGGGCGGGGCGTCACCCTCCGGCCGGGAATGTCCATGACGGCGGACATTGAGACCGAGACCCGGACCCACGTGCTGGCGGTTCCCATTCAGAGCGTGACCACCCGCATGCCGAAAACGGGTCCCGGCGGGTCCCCCGAGGCAGGGGCCCAGGGAGAGGTCGTCATGAACGCCGCGGAGCCCTCCCGGGGGCGGAACGGGGCAAAGCCCCCCGAGATCGTGTTTGTGCTGGAGAACGGCGCCGTGAAGGCGGTTCCCGTCAAGCGCGGCATCAGCGACGCGACCTACGTGGAGATCCGGGAGGGACTGAAGGAAAAGGCGGAGGTTGTGTCGGGCAGCTACAAGGCCATCAACCGGGAGCTGGAGGACGGGACGAAGGTCCGTGTCGAGAAAGGGAGGGGGCAGGGACGGCGGGCCCCCGAGGCGAGCGTCTGAGAAGGGGATTCTCCATGAGCGTGATCGAGCTGACGGGCATCACCAAGTGCTACGACATGGGCGGGGCCGAGGAGGTGCATGCCCTCCGGGGTGTGACCCTCTCCATCCGGAAGGGGGAGTATGTGGCCATCATGGGTCCTTCGGGATCGGGGAAGTCCACGCTCATGAACATCATCGGGTGTCTGGATACCCCCACCGCGGGACAGTACATCTTCAATGAGGTCAACGTCAGCGAGATGGACGACAACGAGCTGGCCAGGGTGCGGAACCGGGACATTGGATTCGTGTTCCAGACGTTCAACCTCCTGCCCCGCTCCGACGCGATGCACAACGTGGAGCTCCCGCTCATCTATGCGGGCCTGCCCTCCCAGGAGCGGAAGCAGCGCGCCCTGGAAACGCTGGAGCAGGTCCAGCTTGCCGACCGGGCGCACCACAAGCCGAACGAGCTGTCGGGCGGACAGCGGCAGAGGGTGGCCATCGCCCGGGCCCTGGTCACTCATCCCTCCATCATTCTGGCCGATGAGCCCACGGGAAACCTGGACAGCAAGACGGGAGAGGAGATCATGCGACTCCTGGGGGAGCTGCACCGCCGGGGGAACACCATCATCCTGGTCACGCATGAGGCGGACATTGCAGCCCACGCGTTCCGCACCATCCGTCTCCGGGACGGCCTCGTGGAGAGCGACGAGACAGTGTCCCGGCCCGATGCCGCCGCGGTGGCCTGATGCGCTTCTTTGTTGAAATTCGCGAAGGCCTCGCCATTTCTCTCCGGGCCATCCGGGCCAACAAGCTCCGCTCGGTTCTCACCACCCTCGGCATCATCATCGGCATCGTGAGCGTCACCGGCATGGCCACGGCCATCGACGGCCTGAACCAGGCCTTCGACAAGAGCGCCAAGGCCTTCGGCACGGACGTGATGTACGTGGAGAAGTGGCCCTGGGTCACCAACGAGGATTGGCACACCTTCCGGAACCGCCGGGACATGCAGGTGTGGTATGCGGACCGCCTGGAGCGCCAGGGCACGCTGCTGCGGGCGGTGGCGCCCGTGGTGGTCCGGGGGGGGAAGGTGACGAACGGCAACCTGAGCATGGACAATGCCTTCATCACCGGGACCACCGCCTCGTACAATGAGGCCTCGGGGGCGAGCGAGCTGGACGGGAGGTTCTTCTCCCCCGAGGAGGGCGCCGGAGGCCGTCCGGTGTGCGTCATCGGGGCCACCGTGGCCGAAACCCTTTTCCCCACGAGCGATCCCATCGGGCGGACCGTAAGACTCCGGGGCCTTCCCTACACGGTCCTCGGGGTCTACGAAAAGCAGGGGGGTCTTTTCGGGCGGTTTACCACCGACACCCGGGTCTTCATACCCATCCGCTCCTTCCAGAACAACTTCGGCACCCGGCACTGGGTCAGCATCAACGTACGGGTGGCGGATGTGCGGCAGGCGGAGGACGCGAAGCTGGAGGTGGAGGGAATCATCCGGAGGGTGCGGGACATCATGCCCGGGAAGCCCAACGATTTCAGCATCAACCAGGCGGATATCCTGACCGCCACGTTCGCGGTGTTCAGCAGCACGGTGGCCGCCATCGGGCTCTTCATTACCGGGCTCAGCCTGATGGTGGGGGGTATCGGCATCATGAACATCATGTTCGTCTCGGTGACCGAGCGGACGCGGGAGATCGGCATCCGCAAGGCCATCGGGGCCCGGCGGAGGTCCATTCTCTTCCAGTTTCTTTCCGAGTCGGCGGTGCTGTGCCTCATCGGGGGGGTGATCGGACTCTGCCTGGCTTCTGTGATCGTCCTGATCGTGAACCAGGCGCTGGAGTTCGAGGCCTCCATGCCGGTTCCGGTGGTGGTTGTGGCGCTTGTCCTTTCCCTGGTGGTGGGGGTGCTGTCGGGGTTCTTCCCCGCCTACCGGGCTGCCAAGATGGATCCGGTGGAGGCCCTCCGCTATGAGTAGGCGGATCCTGGACCTTGCCACCCTCCGGGAGAGCACGCTCATGGCGCTCTCGGCCATCCGCGCCAACAAGCTCCGGTCGGCCCTGACCCTTCTGGGCATCGTGGTGGGGGTGTTCTCGATCATCGCCGTGATGACCGCCATGGGGGTCCTCCGGAACAGCATTGAGGAGGGGATGGCACAGCTGGGGGCCAACACCTTCCAGATCCAGAAGTTCCCGGTCGAATTCGGCTCCGACCATGAAACGCGCCGCCGGCTGCGGAACCGGAAGAACATCACCTACGAGCAGGCCCTGGAGGTGCAGCGCAAGGCCACCCTTGCCGAGGCGGTGGGCATCGAGGCCTGGCAGTTCGGGAAGACCGTCGTGTGGGGGGGCCGGAAGTCCAATCCCAACGTCTCCGTGTGCGGCGAGAACCTGGACGGCCTGATCACGAACGACTGGGTGGTGGGCCGGGGCCGGGGTCTCACGACGGAGGATCTGGATCAGGCCCGCCGGGTGGCCATCCTGGGCATCTCGGTGGCGGAAAAGGTGTTCCCGGAGTATGCGGATCCGGTGGGGGAGTCGGTCCGGATTGACGGGCAGATATACGAAGTGGTGGGGGTGTTCGAGAAGAAGGGGAATGCCCTGGGGGAGGGGCAGGACAACTTCGCGGTTATTCCCATTACCACGTATTTCGGGATCTACGGCAAGCACGCCCGGAGCATCAATATCATGGTCAAGGCGCTCAACCGCGAGGTCTTTGAAGACTGCCTGGACCAGACGCGGTCGATCCTGCGCGCCGCCCGGAACGTGCCCCCGGGAGCGGAGGACGATTTTGCCTACTTTTCCAACGACCGGATCATCGAGCAGTTCAACGAGATCACATCGGGCTTCCGCCTCGGCGTGCTGCTGGTGAGCTCCATTGCGCTGCTTGCCGCCGGGGTGGGCATCATGAACATCATGCTGGTTTCCGTCACCGAGCGGACGCGGGAGATCGGCATCCGCAAAGCCGTGGGGGCCATGCGGCGCGACGTGCTTGCCCAGTTCATGACGGAGGCCATCATCCTCTCGCAGCTCGGAGGCGTGGCCGGGGTGCTGCTTGGGATCGTGGGGGGGAACGTCGTGAGCATCCTCCTGGAGATCCCGGCCGTGGTGCCGTGGGACTGGGCGGCTCTGGGGCTGGCAGTCTGCACCCTGGTGGGTCTTGCCTTCGGCGTCTATCCCGCCTGGAAGGCCGCCACGCTCGATCCCATCGAGTCCCTGCGCTACGAGTAGCCCTGATCCCCCCCGCCGGCACCGCTCCGGAGCGCCTTCTGCAGGGCTCCCAGCAGCTCGGCTATCTTGTACGGCTTGTGGACGAAGCCGACCGCCCCGGCCTCCAGCAGCTCCCGCTTCTTCTCCTCCTGGACGAAACCCGAGCTGAAGATGACCCGGACCCCGGGGTTGATGGCCTTCAGCTCGCGGAACACCCCCTCCCCCGGGAGCTTGGGGAGGCCCATGTCGGAGAGCACTACGCCGATGAGGCCCGCCTGCGCCCGGTAGCAGGCGACCCCATCCTCTCCGTCCCTGGCATGCACCACCTCGTACCCGGCTCCCCGGAGCATGTCTGAGAGGAGGGTTGCCAGGATCTCCTCGTCCTCGATGACCAGCACCGTCTCGCCGCTTCCCTTCTGGAGGGTGGAGGATTCCGCCGGGAGGGCCTCCTCCCGCTGGGCCACGATCGGGAGGTACACGGAAAAGGTGGTGCCTTTTCCCACCTCGCTCTCCACGTCGATCACCCCTCCGTGTGTCTTGACGATGCCGTGCACGATGGAGAGCCCCAGGCCGGTTCCCTGGCCGATTCCCTTGGTGGTGAAGAAGGGATCGAAGATCCGGTGCCGGACATCGGGAGTGATGCCGGTTCCCGTATCCCTCACCTGAAGCCGCGCGTAGTCACGCCCGCTCTCCAGGCCGGGAGGGCCCCCTCCCCGACCGCCCTGGAAGGACGAGAGCGAGATGGTGAGCGTTCCCACCCCGCCCGCATCCGGAACGGCAAGGATCGCGTCGCGGGCGTTGATGCAGAGGTTCAGAAGAACCTGGTGGATCTGCCCCTCGTCTCCCAGGATCATGCCCTCCCTGAGGTCGATTGCGAGGCGGGTATCGATGGTCTTGGGGAAGGAGTGCTCCAGAATCTTCTTCACCTCCGACACGACGTGGGCCAGGGAGAGAGGAACCAGCCTGGAGGCCTCGGCGCGGGAGAACTGCAGAAGCTGTTTGGCAATGGAGGCCCCCCGCATGGTGGCGTCCTCAATCATGCCGGCATAGCGCCGGAGCGTCTCTTCCTGCGTGCCCCGCCGGATCATCTGCGCGGCGGTCAGCGTCACGCTCATGACGTTGTTGAAGTCGTGGGCAATGCCGCTCGCAAGCTGCCCCACCGCCTCCATCTTCTGCGACTGCATGAGCTGCTCCTCCAGCAGCTTCCGCTCGGTGTTGTCAAACAGGTATCCCTTGACGCTCGTCAGCGTGCCGTCTTGATCAAACGACCCGATGAGATTGGCGAAGACATAGATGGGCTTGCCGTCCCTGCGGCGCAGCTCCAGCTCGTAATACTCCAGCCGTCGCAGCCGGCGGAGCTTCTCGAAGATCTCTTCGCGGTCGTCCACGGAGGAATGCAGGACCTTGCAGTTTGACTGCAGGGCCTCCTCCACCGAGGAGAATCCGAAGATCCTGGCAAACGCGGGGTTGCAGTCCAGGATCTTGCCCTCGGGGGTGGAGACGAAATCCCCGGTCAGGTCGTCCTGGAACATCTGCCGGTAGCGGATTTCGCTCTCGCGGAGGGCGATCTCGGCCCTCTTTCTCTCGATGGCCCGCGCCACCTGTGAAGAGACAAACTCCATCACGTGGAGCTCCTCCTCGCGGTATGCGAGCGGATCGGTATAGTGCTGGACGACCATGACGCCGATGGTCCTCCCCGAGACCACCAGCGGAACCCCCAGCCAGATGGGGGAGGGGACCCCCACGAGCTGGACCTCCCCCTGCCGCTCCAGGTCGTCGAAGACCGCCTGCGTGCACAGGAGCGGTTTGCCCGTGCGGAGCACATACCCGGTCAGTCCGGTGCCGGGCTTCATGGGGGGGGAGACGGTGTCCACCTCGTCCACGAAATGCGGGAAGTGCAGAAGCCCGTCCCGCTCGTCGTAGAGGGCAATGTAGAAGTTGGAGGCGGGCATGACCTCCGCGATGATCCGGTGCACCGCCGCGTAGATGTCCTCGAGCTGGGTGGCGCAGTCGGTCTCCTGGGCGATGCGGTAGACGGCGTTCTGGAGCCGCTCCTGGCGGCGTGCCGCGGTGATGTCGCGGGCCACCCCCATGAGCGCGATGGGATCCCGGTGTTCCCCCCGCACCACGGATGTGGAGAGGGCCACCAGGAGCTCCGGTCCCTCCTTGGTCCGGCACCAGATCTCTCCCCGCCATCCGCCGTGCAGGGTCCGGTCCGCCACCTCCTCCAGGATCTCCTCGCTGTTTCTCCGGGACCGGACCAGGGCCGCGGGCTTTCCCACCAGGTCCTCCTCCGCGTAGCCAAACATCCGCTGGAAGGCGTCGTTCACGAACAGAATCGTGTCGTCCAGGTCCGTGATGTACACCCCTTCGGTGACGCTCCGCAGGGCCTGGGCCAGCACGGCCACGTCCCCTTCGGCGCGCTTCCATTCGGTGATGTCCCGCTGCGTTCCCCAGGCGTGGGTCAGCTTCCCGTCCCGGACCGTCCCGATGAGGTTGCTCAGGAAGAAGCGCATGACCCCGTCGATGTCGGGCTCGCGTGATTCCGCGTTCATCAGGCGGTAACCGGACTGTATGAACGTCCGGAGGTACTCCACGTTCCGGGATTCGGACCTGATGAGGAGGCGGTGGAGGCGCGCACCCTCCAGGTCGGCGGCCTCCCGGAGGCCGTACATGGCGGCCATCCGGTGGTTGCACTGGGCGAGGACACCGTGGCGGTAGATGAAGTCTATTTGCTCCTCCTCGCCCAGGGTGACGGGCATGGGGGGGTCCAGACGGAGCTGCCAGATTCCCTCCGCGCTCTGGTCCACAAAGGCGCGGTACCGCTCCTCGCTCCGCTGAAGCGCCTCGATGGCATGCCGCTCCTCGGTGATGTCCCGGTAGTTCAGCACCACGGCGCCCACGGCGGGGTTGTCCAGCAGGTTTGTGCACATCCCCTCCATCCACCTCCAGGAACCGTCCCGGTGCCGGAAGCGGAACCGCACGGCACGGGAGCGTCCTCCCGGGTCGGGGAGGCGGCACAGCACTTCGGGAAGTTCCCGATCTGCGGGATCCAGGAAATCGGCGATGTTCCTGCTCTCCAGCTCCGCTTCCTGATACCCCAGGAGAGCTCCGGTGGATGGCCCCGCGTGGGTGATTGCGCCCTGCGCATCCAGAAGGGCAAGGGCGTCCGAGCTGTTCTCGATCAGGGCGCGGAACCGGCCTTCGCTCATCCGGAGGGTCTCTTCCGTCCTCCGTCTGTCCGTGACGTCCCGGGACACCACCACGATGTGGAGCGGCCTGCCCCGGGCATCCCGTATCAGGTTCCCCTGCGATTCAATCAGTCGGAGGCTTCCGTCCGGGAGCAGGAAACGGTACTCCGCCCGGCGGCCCTCTCCCGTCCGGACGGTCTCCCGGAAGAGCTCCCGGATGCGGTCCCGGTCGTCGGGATGGATTTCGCGGAAGCTGTCGGACCCCGGGGCCGCCCCTCCACTCCCCAGAACGGCCGCGTAGGAGGGGCTGTTGTACAGGCGCCGGCCGTCGAGGTCCAGGACCGCAACAAGGTCCCCCACGTTTTCGGCCACCAGCCGGAAGAGTTCCCGGGGCTGTTCCGGGACGCGGGAACCGCCGCTGGTGGTGTTCCCGCGCCCGGGGGGACGCGGAGCAGAAATCTGAGGTGTGCCGGGCATGCGCATTGCTCGGGATGTGATACCCCTCTCTGCGGGCCCGCCCCCGAAGGGGCGCGCCCGACCGGGGTAGAAACCCTCAAGACGCATGCCAGTGAAGGGGGCGGACTCCTCCCCGGGGGGAGGGGTTGCCGCAGGGGAGGGGGATGCGGGGTGGGCCTTTTTTCCGGGGGGAGGACGATTTGACACCCCGGGGGGCGGGGAGCCCCCCGGGGGTGGGTGTCAGGCCTTCATCCGCTCTCCCTTCTCTTCGTAGGTGAAGATCCAGCCGCAGACCTTTCCCGGGTCGATGGACCGGAAGCCGTCCCAGTACTGGCGTGTGTTCAGAGTGCGCGACCCGGTTTCGTCGGCGGGGAGGCGTGTCACCATTCTCATGATCTCGCGCATCCGCTTCCGCCAGAGCCGCATGTTGGCCGGGCGGAGGTCCACCCAGCCGTCGTGCGCCCAGAGGTTGACGGCGCGGGGAGAGACGGCCAGCCGCCGTTCCCCCCGGAAGGGGGGGATCTTCATCTCCCTTCCCCTCAGGAGCGAGACCCCGTCGGGGAGCAGAATCGGAATCCCGATGGAGATGATGCGGGAGCGGAGGCCGGCATCGGAGCGGACAAGCTCCAGGAGCTTCCGGCTCAGATCCTTCTCGTTCATGCGGAGGACTCCGCGCATCGTTCCGCAGCAGCGCTTCAGCAGATACGCCTCGTAGAGCAGCTTGGACAGGCGCGGGGGGCCGAGCATCTCGAAGGCCACGCTCTCCACTCCGTGCTCCCGTTCCAGCTTCAGCATCGCCTCCAGGGCGCTGTTGAAGAGAAAGCCCGCCCGGTAGGTGGGGGCGAGGGCGGCGTTGTCCAGGGCGTTGATGATATCGTGGCCCGTGTTCCCCGCTCTGATCTCGAACACCGCGGATTCGGCGATCTCTTCCGGCGTCACGAATTCCATCTGGCCGGGGGTGGAGATGGCCTGGAATTCCCCCCGGGAGAAGATGCCGTTCTCGCCCGTGTCGATGAAGACGGAGCGGAGGATCCCCCGTGCGGGAAGGCCCGCCCGGGGGGACTTCAGGTTCAGAAAAGACCCCAGCATGGTTGCCCGCCCCGGGGGGCAGTCCACCAGGCGGATGGGCCGGCCGCGTTTGAGGATATCGCCGTAGGCGATCTTCTTCCATGCGATCGCGGCGGCGGGCTTGATCTCCTTGGTGATCGGGGCGTCCGGTGTGCGACCCATCAGGAACAAGAGCAGGGTGTGGGCGCCGGCAACGGCGGACTTGGCCAGGAGCATGCGGGAGGGCTTCTCCTCGCTGTGGGTGTACGGAATGTTGAGGCCCATGCCCCCGGTGCCGCTCGTTCCGATCTTCACGTACATGGTTGTCCCCGCCTTCTGCATGGAGCGGTACATAAGCTGCACGTGACGGACCACCTGGGGGATGTAGAGGGTGCAGAGGAGGTGCTCCGCGGCTTCGCGGAGGTTGTGCAGGTCCTGCCGGGACCCGCGCGCTTTCCGGATGCTGCGGACCAGGTCCCGGGAGACCTGAAAGATGTTCTGATAGGCGATGGCGGTGGCGGAGTTGATGCTGTCCACCACGATGTCCGGTCTGTACTGCATCATGAGCTGGTAGAGGCTGGAGCGCCGCAGGACGAGGTCGTTCAAATCCTCCACCACGTCGTCAATGAGCATGGCCCGCCGCCGGGGATCGGTGAGGATGGCCTCGCGGGTCAGGTTACGGAGCGTGGAACGCACGAAGATGTTCCCCCACCAGGGGATGAAGAAGTTCCTGGGGGCGGAGGGGAATTCCTTCCGCATCGCCTCCACCGCCTCGCGCGATTCCCGGGCGGTCAGGGAGGCGACAACCATCCGGCGGGGCTTCTCCTCCATCAGCTTCCGGCAGATGGCGGAGCCCACGAGCCCCCAGCCGCCGAGCACAAGAACGGTCTTGCCTGCAATGTCCATGGACGTTCCAGAAAAGGTGAAAGATGGGGCCGGGGGTGTGGTGCCCCGCGCCCGGGCCTACCGGAAACGGAACGAGCCGATCACCCTCTCGTAGGTCCGGAGATAGACCTCCCGCTGCGGGCGGTACCAGTCGAGGGTTATCCGGAACACCTTGTCGTTCCGCACCACGAAGTAGATTCTCCGCTCCACGTCCCGGGTGGCGGCGTAGGTCAGAACACGGGCGGCCTCACCCCCCACGCGGGCCTCTCCCACCGAGGCGCCGGGGAATTTCCCCTTGTTCTGATCGAACACCTTCTCCACACTCAGGCCCTGCGCTCCGAACACATCCACCTGAATGCCGCAGTCCAGGCGGACGCCGCGGAGCCCGATGACGAGTTCGTTCTTCCCCTTGGGAGGGTTGGTGAAGTTGAAGTTGTCGGGGTACTCCATGGTAAACGGACCCGCATCGTAGGCGGCGAAGACATCCGAGGGGAGCGTCTCGTCGGCCGCCTTCTCCTTCGGTGTGGGAAGCGTGAAGGAACCCAGAATTGCCTCGAAGACGGCGGCGTGGGCGGCGTACTGGGCGCCGAAACCCGCAAAGCCCAGATCGTACAGCGCCGAGTCCCCCGGGATCAGTACATGGTAGCCGCGGAGGATGTTCCCCCCGCCGAAATTGGCCGTGTAGGGGATCTTCACGGCGTCCACCCCCGCGGCCTTCACCGTTTCCTCCTTCCCGAGCTGCATGTCGGTGGCCTTCAGCTCGGAGCGGAAGTTCTCCAGCGCCTGCCCCACGTCCGCGGCGCGGGTGATGTCCACCGTGACGGTCACGCCCAGGGGATAGGCCCCGGCGGGATCCAGGAACTTCTTGTCCACGTCGGGGGCATTGAACATCCGGACCCGCCCGATCTGGGCGTCCATGATCCATCCGGCCGGGTGCTTGAGCGCGAACCCGATGGCGGGATCCCTGTATTCGGTCAGCTCTCCCACGGGAACCGGCGTGAGCTCCTTCTCCCCGCCGCAGCCGGCGATCGCCAGGCCGAGAAGCAGCAACGCACAGAGGGAGAAAGAAAGGGATCGGGTTGTGCGGAACATGACGGTACCTCGTTCGCTGATGGTGGTAATGGGGTGCTGGATCGTATGTACGGGAACAGGCGGGACGGCGCGGGCACCTCAGCCCGTCCCCGGTTTGGTGACGGCAAGGAGAAGAATCAACAGGATGAGGATGACCTGCGCGGCCGCTCCGATCCGCATCCGCCGCTCCAGCTCCTGCAGCTCTCCCCCGGCGGGCTCATCCTCCCCGGCGGCGGCACGCAACCGGGTGCGCCGCCGGGAGGCTGCGGCGTGGAGAATCCCGAAGACCACCAGAACAAGGAAGAGCGCCAGCTTGAGTGTCAGCCAGGATGCGGTGAAAAGACCCAGGCCGGTGAGATGCATGCTGCCCGCTCCCGTCCCCAGAAGAAGGAGCGTGCCGCCCGCAGAGGCAAGTCCCGGTCCCCGGGCGGGGAGGGGTTCCGCCCCCGCTTCCTCCCTCCGCCCCGGCCGGGTCCTGCGGGCCTGGATGGCCCACCCCGCCAATGCGGCTCCCGCAAGGAGGCCGTAGCCGACCAGATGAACGTACTTCAGGAGGAGATGGACTTCCATGGCGCCATCAGGTCTGTGCGACGGGGAGGAAACTCCCAGAAGATAGCCAAAAACCGGGAATGGCACAACCGCGGCGCGGCGGCCGCAGCCGGGTGGACAACGCATCGGCTTCCGCCGGGGGGGAAGAGGTGCCTGAGGGGGAGCCCTGCCCTACGCCTTCGTCCCCCGGGGCCCCGGAGCGGCAGGGTGAAGATCCCTCGGGACCGTGTCGGGATGCGCCGGATCGTATGGCTTGTCCCTCAGAGCGACGGCGACCAGATCCCGGGCCCCCGTGTTGGTAATGGCATGGGCCGCGCCCGCTTCCACCAGGAGCAGCGCGGCGCCCCCTCCGGCGAAATCCCTTCTGTGCACCTCGGTCCCCTCGCCTGCATCCCACGCCAGGGTCCAGGCGTCCCGGTAGAGGAGCACAATCACCTCGCGCCGTGCCGGATGGAAGTGGTTGCCGCGCGTCTGCCCGGGCAGGATTGTCGTGATGTGGGCGTCCTGCGCCGGGGGGAGGAACGCGTTCCACACACGGGGGAGGGAGAAACTGCTGCCCCGATCATCCCCCGCATCCGCGAGCTGCACCACCGTGAGACCCATCCCGTTTTCCTCCCGGGGAGGAAGGAGCGGAAAATCCGGGGAAAGGGCAAGCGGGACGCGTGCTGCGCCGCTCCTACGGGTTGAGCCAGTAGGAGACCTTGACCTGGAAGACGTTGTCCGGGCCCGAGCCGAGGAGTGTGCCCATATCCCTCCCGAAGCGGAATTCCCCGGGATGGTCTTCGTCCTGCCTGTTCTGGGTCCAGACCAGGTAGAAGGTGGAGCCGGGAAGGTATTCCCAGCGGAGGACCGTATTGAGGCGGAGGGACTTGAAGTTGAAATCGGGGTTCCGGAATGTGAAGGAGGGGAGGGGACCTGCGCCGTCGGGATCCGCCTCGTACCCGTCCGGGTGGGGGGTAATGGTGGAGGATCCCTCCCCGTACCGGCTGAAGGTGTATGTGCCAGGGGCTTTGAGTTCCTTGAATTCGGTGTACCTTCCCACCGAGAAGAGGGGTTGCATGTACACCTGGAGACTGAGCCGGGGCGTGAAGGTGATGTCTGTGCGGATGGTGGCCGCCACCTCCTTCTGGTCCAGCCGCCCGAAAACATAGCGCACGCCGTAGGTGTGCGTGGCGGAGACATCCTCCACGCGATCCACCCAATGGGCGATGGTGACGTCCCGCATGAACCCGGGTGAGAAGTAGAGGTTCACACCCGGGGCGGGCTTCCATTGAATCCCGGGCCAGACATTGAAGATGTATCCCCCCGACTCGCTGCGCCCTCCATTGACGCCCCAGTCCAGCACCACGGGGTCCCGGGAGTCGCTCCAGCCGCTCAGCGAGGCCCAGTATCCGTTCGTGGTCTTCATGGCCGGTCCTCCCCGTGTGTTCCGTGTGTCCAGGACCGCGGGGCTGTGCGTAAGCTGGCCGGAGAATCCCCAGTAGCTCAGGAGGGTTGCGTTCCAGAAGAGGAAGATCCCGTCGCCCGTCTTTTCTCCGCCGAAACTGTAGCTGCGGGCCGTTGCCAGGTACACGTTCTTGTCCCGGAATACCCCGTCGGGTTTGTACCAGCGGTACCCCACCACCAGATGTCCGTTCACCACATCCGCCCGGAACATGAAACCCATGTCATTGGTCTCGAAGCCGGGAGAGATGGCTCCGAGGGCGGCGTTCAGGTACAGGTTGCCCTCCTGTCTGTTGAGGGCAACCCTGCCCGCATATCCCGCCAGGCGGGTGCGGTTGGAGTCCACTCCCAGGTGGGGGGCATCCGGCCTCTGGTAGTAATGAAGAGGAGACCTCTGGAGTTCCGCCATCCTTCCGGCATTTGCCTGGATGAGGGAGCCGGCGCCCCAGGCGGTCAGGACCCACTGGTTCTCCGCATCCAGGGTGGTCCAGCCGTCGGCTCCCAGGGCGAAGGCCCGGCTGTTGAAGCGGTCCCGCAGGCGATCCTCCCTCAGGTGCCGGACGGCGGCTGTTCCGATCAGGCCCACCGCATGCCGACCCCCGTCGAATTCCCTCAGGGTGCGGGTCACCCCGTAGTAGGTGAGGGGTTCCACCACGTCCTGGAATCGGACTCCGGCGCTGTCCACCGTGGCTGCCTCCTCGGCCGTTAGGGCATGGAGGGAGCCGAGAGACCATCCGTCGGCGACCTTTCCGCTCAGCTTCGCCGCTCCCAGAATCGTGGTGCTTGCCGGAATGTCGGCATACCCTTCATGGGAAGGGCTTTCCTGCGGCCCCCGTCCGAGTCTCCGCGTGTAGAAGAACTGCGGGTTCCCCCAGTTGAACCCCCAGTTGTTGTTGGCGCCCCCATGGGAGAAATCGAAGAAAGAAGATCCTTCCACGAAGAACGGCCGCTTCTCATCGAAGTAGGTCTCGAACTGGGTCAGGTTCACAACGGCCGGGTCCACCTCCACCTGCCCGAAGTCCGGATTGACCGTCCCGCGGAGGGTCAGGTTGCTTCCCAGTCCCACCTGCACATCCGCCCCGGCATTGCCTGCAAACCGGGCGCCGTCGCGGAAGGGATTTCCCTCCTCGGTCTGGATGAACTCGGCGTTGGAGGAGACATAGGGCAGTACCTCCAGCCGCCGGGGGGGGTGGATCTGCCGGATTCCCTCCAGGCGGGCGAAGCGGGAGACCCAGCCGCTCTCCCCCTTGCGCACAAGGGCGAAGTGCGACTCCTCCTTTCTCCGCTCGATGTTCCTTCCGAAGTTGACACCCCAGACATGCTCCTCCAGGGCCGGGAACCGGAGCTGGGAATAGGGAATCCGGATCTCCGCCGTCCAGCCGCCTTCATCCACCGCCGTGGCGCAGTCCCACACCCCGTCCCAGGAATCGTCGTCCCAGGAATCATTGTAGAGGGTTCCGTCCACCATGGTTCCCCCGCAGTAGACCCCGAAGTAGAAGCCCGTCCGCCGGTCAAGGTAGGAGTCGATTCCCAGGTAGAACCAGTCGGCGTTCAGGTCCGCATCCCTGCGCCCGATACGCGTGACGATGGAATCTGGGCTGGTATCGGAGAGGCGGGCTGCCACATACAGGGCTTCGTCATCGTAGGCAACCCAGACCTCCGACTTCTGTGTGGAGGGGAGACCCTCGTCGGGTTCCTTCTGGAGGAATCCCGAGGCACCCGCCCGCTGCCATGCGGCCTCCTGAAGATTGCCGTCGATGGTCACCGGGCCCGGGGTGCGGACGGCCACCACCACCCTGGTTCCGGAATCCGCTCCCGGAGCGGCGGCGGGCAGAAGCGGCAGGATCACGAGGAGTCGCCAAACGGCAGGGTGCCTCTTCATGGGTTGTCTCCCTCGCTGGACAGACAAAGACCACTCCCCGGACGCAGCCCGTGCCGGCTGCGGGGGCGGTCTCCCGGGGCCCCCGGGTGCCGGGGTGCCTCTGCGGGGGATACGGGGAATGCGGGTGTTTGTTTCCGGGGGTCTTCTACACCCCGAGACTGTGTCGGAGCCCTCCTGCGGCCCGCCTGACTTCACGCTTCAGGCGGTCCTTCAGGGCCCGCACCTCGCACCGGATGCGAGCTCCGGCCTCTCCCAGTTCCCGGCGGAGCTCCTCCAGGCGCCCTCTGCGGGACTCCATGCGGAGGCGGATGGTCTCCTCCTCCGGACAGTCTTCGTCCTGCTCCTGGAGGAGGAACTCCCGGTGGAGAAGCCCGCGCCCATGGGGGGGAGGAGGGAGGAGGCCGCGATAGAGCGGTTCCTCGCCCGGGCGCAGGCCGAGCCGGAGACTGGCGCCTTTCCTGAGAACCTCCAGGGTAAGGGCGGTGTCCGCCTCGGCGAGCGCCGCGCGGACGTCCTCCGCATCCCGCACCGGGCTTCCGTCTGCCTTCAGGATGACGTCTCCCGCCCGGAATCCACTCTCCTCTCCCTCGGTGTCCTCCTCCACCTTCTCAACGAGCACTCCCTTTCCCCCGGGAGCGCCAAAGAACTCCCCGAGCTGTCTGTTCAGCCGGCGGAGGTGGAGCCCCGCTACCGGGGAGCCGGGATACATGTCCAGGGCGGAGAGGTATGATCCGGGTCCGAAGACGCTCTCGAGGGAGGGAGGAGAAGCCACAGAAGCCTTGGCGGTCTTCCGGTCCTTCCCCCGGTAGAAAACGACCGTTGTTTCCGTGCCGGGTTTGGTTTTCCGGACGGCGGCGGAGAGATCGCCGGCGTCGGCCACCTTCTTCCCGCCGAACTCCACGATGACATCGTTCTTCCGGAGTCCCGCCTCCTCGGCGGGGCTCTCCTCGGCCACCTCCAGGACGAGGGCTCCTTTCTCCGAGCCGCATTCAAGGTCGCGGGCGCGCCGCTCACTCATGTCGCGGATGGAGACCCCGAGCCAGCCTCGGTTTCGGACCTTCCCCTTCACGATGGTGATCGTTTCCGGCTGGGCGAGGGCGCCGGCGTCATCCAGCGCCCCGGGGGCCAGGAGCAGGGCGGCCGCCGCAAAGAGAAGTCCCGTTTTCATCACCGTATCCTCCGTGTGTGTGTGGTTGTGTCGGGCATCCGGACTCCGCCCCTCAGGATCTGGAGGAGGGCGCTCCGCGCCCTCTCTCCGCCGATGCTTCCCAGACAGGAGACTGCCCGCAGCCGGTCCCCCGCATCTACGGGGTGAAGGGCCGCCTGCTCCAGCAGCTCCACCGCTTCGTCGCTTCCCAGGTCCGCAATCGAGAAGAACAGATGGTCCCTGGTCCGTTCCCCGCCCTCCGCAGGGGGGTGCAGCAGCTCCGCCAGCACGGCATGTTCCCCCTTCCCCCTCCCCGAGGCGACGATCAGCCGGAGGGCGCGCGCGCGCACCTCATCGGAGGCATCCCCCCTGGCCACATCCACGAACACCCGGAGGGCTTTCTGCCCCTCCAGGCGCTTCAGGGCCTCCATGGCCGCAACCCTCGTCTGCGCGTTCTCCTGCGCGTTGGTGGCCGCCTCCCGGAGTATCCGCACCACGCGCCTCCTTGGGCCGGATCTCTCGAGACCCGAGAGGGTCTCGAGCCGCCTCCGCGTGGAGGGATCCGGTGTGCGGTCGAGGGAGGCCTCTCCGGTTCCCGGCCGGGGCATGGTCCGGCTCAGGGCGGCATAGTCGGCCACGGCATCGTCGAAATACCTGCTGTGGGGGTGTGTCCGGATGAACTTCCGGTACGCCTCCCGGGCGCGCGCACGATCTGACTGCGCCAGTGCGAAGGCGGACCAGTACGAGGCCTCGGCCGCATAGGGGCTCTCCGGATGGCGGGCGGCCATCGCGTCCAGGATCCGGCGCGCCCCGTTCCACTCTTCCTGAAGGATCAGGTCGTAGCCCCTCCGGTATTCGGCGTACACGCCGCCGCCTTCGGGAGGGAGGGCAAGGGACGGGACCATCGATCCGCCCGCGCTCAGCGCGCACAGGGTCAGAAGCGCCGCCCCGGCTCTCACAGGGATTCCTCCAGGAAGGGCTGAGGAGACGTCTGCGTGTCCCTGGCGGCTTCCTCCGCCCGGATTCTGAAAAGCAGGTTTCCCCTCTGCATGCTCCCGTGGAGCGTCCGGAGCACTTCCCCCGGAGGCCGGGAGGGGGACTCGTCTATCTCCCTCAGCAGATGCTCGATGTCTTCCAGGAGCCGGGCGGACCGCTCTTCGCTCACAAGCCTCCGGAGATGCGCCCCCTCGGAGAGAAGGTCCCGTGAGACGGCCCTTTCCAGTGAGAGGTCCGGGCGGGGTTCCCCCCCGGGGGGTGTGTTCGAAAGCCCTACCAGCAGTGCCCTGGAGCGGGCAAGATAACGGACCATCCCGGGTGTGGGAGATGCTGGGGAACCCGTTGGGGAGTCCTTCCCGGGGCCGAGCAGTATCCCCGCAGCCAGGGCGGCCGCCCCGAGAGCCAGGAAGGTCCGGGGATAGGCCGTCACGGCGGCCGCGGCGGCATCCGCCAGCTCCCGGACGGATCCCCGCCGGTGTTGCCGGGCGAGAATCCTCCGCTCCACCTCCTCCGGGAACCGCTCCCAGAACTCGGGAGGCCTGCACTCGGCGGGGGAGGGGTGAGACGGACGGAGGGCTTCCTGTGTCCTGCGGAGGGCGGCCCGTTCGGCGGCGCAGAAGGGGCAGCGACTCAGATGCAGGTCCACCTCGCGGGCCTTCTCCGGAGACAGGGTGCCGCCAAGGTGCTCATCCAGCAGCCGGCGCACAGTCCGGTGTCTCATCCGGCCGCCTCGCACTCCAGGTATCGCAGTTTCTTTCTGAGTTTCTTCATGCCGCGAAAAAGATGGGTCTTCACGGTGCCCTCGGAACAGGCCAGAATCGTGCTGACCTGCCGTGTGGACATCCCTTCCATATGCCTCAGCATGACCGCCGCCCTCTGAAGCGCCGGGAGTTCACGCACGGCCATCTCCACGAGCCGCCTCGTTTCCCAGTCTCCCTGCCAGGACGTCTCCGCGGAGCAGGTCTCCACAACGGACCGAACTTCCCGCTCGGCTCTCTTCCTCTCCTGTCCGAGGCGCGTCAGGCAGAGGTTCGTCACGATCCTGTACAACCAGGTGGCAAAACCGGCCTCTCCCCGGAAGGAGCGGAGCCCCCCGTATGCGCGGACATAGGCCTCCTGGGCGATGTCTTCGGCCTGGTCGTGGTCCTGCGTCCACCCGTAGGCGATGTTGTATGCCTGCCGCATCGTGCGCCGAACGAGCAGGCGGAAGGCGTCCTCGCTTCCTTCCCGTGCGCGGCGAAGGAGCTGCTGCTCGTCGGCAGGCTGCATTCCGGGGATCCTCTGTTCCGGTTTCACAGGTTAGACCTGCACGGGGCCGCATCGGTTGACGCGTGGGCCCCCCGGAGATTGTACGTCTCCTCCGCCCGGCAGGATGCGGAAGGAAACAAAGGGGCCGTCCCATGAACGCATGGGACGGCCCCGGGAAGGGATGCGGCGAGGCCGCGGGCCGGCTACCGGAGGAGGCTCATCTTCCGCACCTCGGTGGAGCCGCCCGTCGTGAGCTGGCAGAAGTAGATGCCGCTTGTGACCGCGCGGCCCTCCTTGTCGGTGGCATTCCAGGTCACCCCGTGGAAACCGGCCTCCATCGGCCCGTCCAGCAGGGTCCTGACCTCCTGCCCCAGGGCGTCGAACACCCTGATCGTCACCCGGCCCGGCTCCTGGAGACGGAAGTAGATCTCCGTGGCCGGGTTGAAGGGATTGGGGTAGTTCTGGTAGAGCCGGGAGCCTTCGGGGATCTCCTCGTCGGGAATGGCTCCCTTGCTGAGGGGACAACCCTGTTCGTTGTAGTCCTCGAAGACGTCCTTCAGGGTCTCATAGGCCGTCCCGCCGCCCGGGTAGACCCCGTTGAACATGGCAATCACCGCGGATGGAGTCAGGGTGTAGCTGACCCCGGCGGAGGCGCTGTTCAGGAGAGCCGCCACCGTGTGGCGCCCGAGCGCATTCAGGCCGCCGCCTCCGAGCTTGAGGACCTGCAGGAGGGTGCGGCCGGGGAACGCATTCTCAAACACGGCGCTGAACGGCGTTCCCGGCGTGAAGGGGGCCGGCCAGGAGGAGAAATGCTGGGACTGCTTCCAGTAGCCCGGCGTGCACCCCTCGCCACCCTGCGGCTCGCAGTACCCGAAGTCGATGGTCCTGTCGGCCTGGTAGTCGGCCAGCACCACCGGCGAGGGACTGCAGTTGGAATTGCCCGGGATCCCCGGCGCGTTGCTGCACGCGGTGGGGATGTACCCCGGAGGGAGCGTGGAAGCGTCCACCATCACCCCGTACGTTCCGGCACAGAGCCCGGTGAAGAGGTATGCGCCGTCTCCCGTGGTGACGGTGGTGGCGATCACCGCGCCCGTGCCGTCCAGCAGTTTGACGGTGACGCCTGCGATACCCGGCTCACCCGGTTCCTGCAACCCGTCGCAGTCGGCATCCTTCCAGACGAAGTCCCCGATGAGCCCGGTGCAGGGGATCGGGACCGCGAGGGAGGTGCTCATCCAGGTGAAGGAGGCGGGACGGGGGTCGGGGGTGTTCGGATCCTGGTCTCCGCCCGGTCCGGAAATGGCCTGCACGGTCAACGCAGCGGCTCCTGCGGGGATCGTCAGGTCCACCGTCCAGGTATCCCATTCCTCCCCGTCGTTGCTGTTCAGCACATCGTCATAGTTCGTGGTGACTCCTCCCACCGTGATGCTGATTCTGTTCGGCCGCTGAGGGCCGCCCGTCGAGGCCGTGCCCTGAACGCTGGAAAAGAACATGGCCAGGGGGGCTGTCCGGTCCACCGGGGCCGGATCGAAGGCGAAGGTGCGCTCGGCCGTCGTGTTGAGGGGGGGGGCGAAGAACCGGTACGCACAGTCGTTTCCGTCCACAAGGCGGATCTGTGCCTCGGGGCCGTTGTCATAGATGACGAGGATTCCCGCTCCGTTCGACACCCGGTTGAAGGTCAGACCCCCCACGCTGACGGCATTGACCCCGGGGGACACTGCGTTCAGGGCCGTGATGTCGGCGCGCAGGGTGGAGGTGTAGTGCGGAATCCCGCCCGCGTAGTAGAAGAGGGTGGGGCCGCCGATGCGCGTTCCCGTCACCTCCGTGCCGTTGACGGTGATGGTGCTGTCGGGAGCGGGTGAGGAGCTCTGTCCCTCCCAGTAGAGCAGGACCTGCTTCACGACGGCTCCCGCCGGGACCTGCAGGTTGATGACGCCCGGCTGCGCCGTTGCCAGCCCCACTCCCTCCATCACGATTCCGGAACCGGCCGCCACCGGGATGAGCGGAGCGCCCAGGGCCTCGGTGCCGTCCGCCAGGGCGGGGGCCGCCTGAACGGCCAGGAATGCCGGAACAAGGAAAAGACGCACAGCCATGCCGCAGTGTTTCATGGAGACACCTCGCAGTGGTGAATGAGAGAATGATGTGCGGGTCAGCTCAGGGGAGGACTCGACGGGGAGGTCTCCCCGTCTGCATGAAGGGTACCCCTCGGGAGGATGGAAAGATGTGCGCCCCGTCACCTCCGGGCCGTTCTTCCCGTCCGGCCCGGTGTGGCTGCGCCGGCGGGGCGCTCTACTCGAACTTGAACTCCTTGACGTTTCCGAAGATCTGGATGTAGATCTGGGGCTGGGACTTGCTGCTTGTGTAGAGGAAGACGCCGTCGCTCAGGACCGGCCGGGCGGTGCGGGGCGTGAACTCTGCCGTGATCCGGGCGGTCTTCCCGGCGGGGATCTCGCCTGCGGGAAGCTTCAGGGAGAAACCCTCCAGCCGGGTCTCGCTTCCCGTGAGCGTGATTCCCTGCGAGGAGTTGTTCCGGACGGTGACACTCGCTGTGCTCAGGATGCCGACCTTCGCATCCCGGAACCAGATGTGGGTGGGATCGAGGGAGAGCTCCTCTACGACCGTGGCGGTGAACTCGATCACCGAGGCGGGAGCGGCGGCGGCGTTGGAGTTCACGGTCACCGATTTGCGCACCGCGCCCGAGAAGCTCCGCGAGTTGAAGGAGATGAGAACGGAGCCCGTCTCCCCGGGGCGGATCTCCTTGCTGGAGAGCACGGTGCCCGTGCATCCGCAGGACGCGTCGATCCGTCCGATGACCAGGGTTTCATCCCCCGTGTTCCGGAGGATCACCTTCCGCTCTACCACCGAACCCCGGTGTACCGTCCCAAACTCGATCTTGTTTCCCCCCTCGATCTCAAGAGCCGGCTGGGCGCATGCCAGCATGCCCGCCGCCGCAAGCCCCGCGAGAGATCCATACCGGAATATCATCGCACACCTCCCTGCCTGTTGATACTGCTCCGGGCCAATATAGGGGTATCGGGGCACATTCCCAAGCCTTCGCCCCTTGCGGCGCGCGTTGCACATGGCCCCCCTTTTCGTATCTTGGCGCATCCCCCATCTCCGCCCGGGTTTACCCGGGAAGAGAAGGGGGGCCAACCGTCCGGAAAGGAAACACCATGGCGCACCCGCAGGAACCGGCCGGGAAGGGGGCTCTTCCCGAGCCGCCCCGACGGCACCGGTGGCTGGTGCTTTTCCTGATCAGCCTCCCGATGTTCGGGAACTACTATGCCTATGATTCCACGGGGCCCATCTTCGACCTGCTGAAGAGCCAGGCGCAGTTCACGGACGAACACCTGGGCCTTCTGTATTCGGTCTACAGCATCGCCGCCATCCTGGTGCTCCTGGCCGGCGGCTATGTGGTGGACCGGTACGGCACCAAGCGCTCCATTCTCCTGTTCGGCGCCGTCTGTCTGGTGGCCGCGGTTGTGACCGCTTCGTCCCCCGCCCTGGGCGTGATGCTTACAGGCAGGTTCCTTCTGGGACTGGGGGCGGAGCCGCTGATCGTCGCGGTGACGACGGCTCTTGCACGCTGGTTCCGGGGGAAGGAGCTCGGCTTCGCCTTCGGCATCAACCTGATGATCGCGCGCCTGGGCTCTGCGGCGGCGGACTGGTCTCCTGCGTGGGCTGCACGATCGTTCGCGAACTGGCAGGACCCGCTCTGGATTGCCGCCATGATCACGAGCCTCTGCGTGGCAGGGGGGGTGCTGAACTGGATCCTGGAAAATCGCTCCGCGGGCCGGTACCGCCTGGCGGGTCAGGAGGCAACCGACAAGCTGGAACTGCGGGGGCTCTACCGCTTCAGTCCCTCCTACTGGTACATCGTGGGGCTCTGCGTGGTGTTCTATTCCACGATCTTCCCCTTCCGCGCCTTCGCCATCAAGTACTTCATCGAGGCGCACGGCACCTCGAGGGAAGTGGGAGGACTGCTGAACAGCTTCCTTCCCCTTGCGGCAATGGTCGCCACGCCCCTGTTCGGGCTTCTGGTGGACAGGGTGGGACGCCGTTCCCTCTTTATGGCTCTCGGCTCTGTGGTGATTCTCCCCCTGTTCCTCATCGTGTCGTATGCGCCGGCAGGAGGCGGGGTGGGGCTGTGGCTGCCGTTCTTCGGGGACTTCGTTCTTCCCGTCACTCTGCTGGTTGTGATGAGCCTGCTCGGCGTGGCCTTCTCGCTGATACCGGCCATCATGTGGCCCTCGGTGGCCTACATCGTAGAGCAGCGCCGCCTGGGGTCGGCCTACTCCCTCATGACGCTGTGCCAGCAGGTGGGGATGGCCGCTGTTCCCTGGGGAATCGGAAAGCTGAACGACGCGGCGGGAGCGGCACCGGGGAACCCCGCCGGCTATGTCCCCGGGATGTGGCTCTTCACCATCCTGGGAGCCCTGGGGCTTGTCTTCTCGTACCTTCTCTGGAAGGCGGAGCGGGGCCCCGGCGGACACGGGCTGGAGACAATCAGGGCGGGGGTGTAGAAAAGGGGGGGGGGCGGTACTGATCCGGGCGCCGATCCTCCAGGAGGTGGTTGAGCTCGGTAAAGCGCTTCCCGTCCGCCTCCGCCGGGTTCAGCTCCACCCGGGTGATCCCCTCTTCTCCCGTGCCCATCCGGGTCAGGATCCGGCCGCGCGGATCCACGACCTGGCTCCGGCCGATGAAACAGAGGTCCCTCCCCGTCCGGTCTTCCCTCCCTACGCGGTTGGCGGTTGCCGCGAAGAGGCCGTTCTCCAGACAACGCGTCACCATGGCGTCGGGGCAATACGGCGTCACGAGATTGGACGGGTGCAGAATCAACCGGGCGCCCTGCAGGGCGAGACAGCGGGCCGCCTCGGGGTATATCCAGTCGTAGCAGATCATGATGCCCGTCTTTCCGAAGGGGAGATCAAAGACGGGGAAGCCCAGGTTGCCCGGCCGGAAGAGCAGCTTCTCGCGGGCGAAGAGATGGACCTTCCGGTAGAGGCCCTCCGCCCCCCGCGGTCCCACCAGGAGGGCGGAGTTGAAGATCCCCTCCGCCTTCTCCGCAAAACCGTAGCAGAGGAAGCAGTCCCGTGCGCGCGCAAAGCCGTGGAGGGCCTGAAATGTGGGTCCCCCGGCCGGCTCGGCAAGCGCCTCCAGCTCCGCGCTCTCCCGGAAATCGTAGCCGGTGTTGAAGAGCTCGGGAAGGACATACAGGTCCGCCCGGACCTCCTCCATGAGGCGGAGTGCGCCGTCGGTGTTGGCACACGGCTCTCCGAACCGGGGGTTTGTCTGGACCAGGGCGCAGCGCATGCGGGGTGGGGGGGCGGCTTCAGGGCTCGGATACCCGGGCCGGGTCGTCGGGATCGGGCGGAAGCACATCCTCCAGGTTGAGGCGATAGACGCCCCGCCCGCGGGTTCCCGCATAGAGTGCCTTCCGGGCAGGGGAGTACTCCAGGGAGAGAATCTCCTCCCCCGGTGGCTCCGTCAGGAACGAAAGCCAGGTTCCGCCTCCGTTGTCCGAGATGAAGACCCGCCTGTCCCCCGCAATCGCCGCCACGGCCTGGGGGTGCATCCGGCAGACGGCGAGAAGCACGCGGCCCGGCCCCGTCCAGGGGGGGGTGTAGGGCTCCCACACGACCCCCCCGTCGGAGGACCGGTAGCCCGCTCCCGCGGGGCTCCAGGCATAGAGGAGACGGGCGTCCGGTGTCCCGTAGGCGAGGTCCATCACCGCGCTGTCCCGGATGCCGTAGCGGCGGCTTTCCCAGGTCAGACCCCCGTCGGAGGAACCGAACACCGCCCCCGAGCGGGAGAGTCCGTGGAGGATGCCCGCGTTCCGGGGCGCATACCTGAGCGCGTGAACATCCCGCAGGAGCCCATAGGGCTGGGCCGGCCTCCAGCTCTCTCCCCTGTCGGTGGAGACCTGGAAGCCGCGGGTTCGTCCCGTGTAGAGGCGCGTGCTGATGAAGGGATGGGCCTCCACGACTGCAATGTCCCCCTCGCCCGGGGGATCGCCGATCCAGGTCCAGGAATCGCCTCCGTCTGTGGACCTGTACAGCCCTCCCGGGGTCCCCGCCAGGAGGGTGAGGGAATCACCGTGGAGAACGAGGGAAGCGATCTCTCCTCCCGCCAGACCGTCGGATGCGGCCTCCCAGTCGCCGGAGTCGGTCGCGCGCCGGTACACGGCCGATCCCACCGAGCAGTACAACCGATCGCCGCTCGGGTCGGCAAGAAGCCGGCGGGGTGAGGATCCCCCCAGTCCCGCATCCGCCCGATGCCACGTCCAACCCCCGTCGGTCGAGCGCTTCACTCCCAGGCCCTGTCCGGACACATAGAGCACCCCCGGATTCCCCTCCTGTGCGAAGACCGCAGAGGGGACGCGGGCAAGACCGGTCCCCGGGGTTCGCCATGTGCGTCCGAAGTCCTCGGAGAGAATGATGCCGGCTTCCGTGCCCGCCAGAAGATGGTCGGGGTTTCCGGGGCCCGCTGCGAAGCCCGAAATTCCCACCACCCCTGTGCCGCGCCGCGTGGGGCTCCAGGATTCCCCTCCCGAGGCGGAACGGTAGATCTCCCCCCTGGCCGTACCGAAGCACACGACGGCCGGATCCAGCGGGTGCGGCAGGACGCAGGTGAAGACGGTCCCGGAGGCGGCCAGATCACGGGCCGTCAGATGCCAGCTTGCTCCTCCGTCGGTGGAGCGGGCGATGCCCGCCCTGTCCAGGGCGGCGAAAAAGAGGTTCGGATCGGCGGCGCTTCCCCGGATGTCCCGCACCGCGGAGCGTGCCGCCGACTGGTCTCCCGGCGGGAATCGGGCGGGGCTCCAGAGTTCTCCGCCCGAGCCGGAAACCATGATTCCTTCGCTGTCCGTGCCGGCCAGGATGGTGGAGGTCCGGTACGGGTCCACCGCCGCCGCCCCGCAGGACCTTCCGAGAAGCGTGGTCCACGTCTGCCCGCCGTCGTCGCTCCGCAGCAGTCCGGATGCCGTTGCAGCCAGCACTGCCGACGGGTCATCGGGATGGGGGAGAAGCCGCCGGACGGATCCACCCGTGCCCGGGGCGGAGAGCTCCTTCCATCTCAGCCCGCCGTCCGTGGAGAGGAGGATCCCCCCTTCTGCGAGCCCCGCAAGCAGCCGTCCGGATCCCGCGCCGAGGGGGAGGAGGGTTGTCACATTCTGGGCGGAGGGCCCACCCAGGGACTCCCACCGGAGCGCAACCGGAGCCCTGGAACATCCCCCCGCCAGGAGGGCGGCGAGGAGAAGTCCCGGAAATCCGATGTGCCCCCCCCGGTGGCGGAAGGCACCCGGGATGCGGGGTCTCACCTTGTGGGTCCTCCTTCGGCGGCCGTTTCGCCGTAATAGACCGTTACGCCGCCCCTCCCGAGCCCGGCCATGTCGCGGGCCATCGCGCGCCCCTCGGGCGAGGCCAGAGACTCGTTCATCGCATGCGGACTGTCCCAGGCGAGTTCCGCAAGCATATGGAACCGGGGACCCCCGGGAGGGGAACCTGTGATCCGTGTGATCGCCAGGCCCCGCAGGCCGGGGCACCTCTTGAGGAGGGGAAGGTGGTGATCCCGGAAGCGGGCCTCGAAGTCCTCCTCATCGGAGAGCGGGGGATAGAGAGCGAAGAGTTTTGTCATGGCGCGGCAGGGGGGTTCATGGAGGCGAATATACCCCCCTCGGGGGGGAAAAGCAACCGCAGGGTTTCCGTTTCTCGGTTGCTTTTTGTACCATTCCCCCTCGGAATACAGGGAAAGGCCGGCTTCATGAGGTGGATGCAGAGATTCCACGGGGCGGCCCTCGCCACGGCGGGGTGCGCCTTCGGTGTGTATCTCCTCACCCTGGCTCCCTCGGTCTCTTTCATAGACAGCGGGGAGCTGGCTGCTGTGGCGTGCACGCTGGGGATCGCCCACCCCACAGGGTACCCTCTGTTCACGCTTCTGGGCTGGGTTGCCTCGAAGGTCCCCCTCGGGGAGGAGATCTGGCGGCTGAATGCGATGTCGGCTCTCTTGTGCGCCGGCGCCCTCCTCCTCTTCTTCCCCCTCTTCCGCCGGGCGGCTGCAGGCTCTCTCATAGACGCTGCATGGGTCAGGCGGGGTCATCCGGCCGGCCGGGCAGCCGGGGCCGGCGCCGCCGCGGGGACGCTGCTTCTGGCCTTCTCGGGAACCTACTGGTCCATCGCCGTGGCCGTGGAGGTGTATGCTCTCCACATTTTTCTTCTGGCTGCCATGCTCTTCCTGTTCTTCTCCGCCCAGGATGAGGGAAAGGGAGGGCGGCGCATGCTCTTTGCTTTTGTCGCGGGGCTCGCCTTTGCCAACCACCTCATGACGATACAGCTTGCCCCCGCCCTGCTCTCTCTCTTCTTCCTCCGGGAGGGGGTGGGCAGGAGGGCATGGAGGCGGCTGGCGGAGATGGCGATCCCCTTTCTGCTGGGTCTTTCCGTGTATCTTTATCTTCCCCTGCGGGCGGCCGCGCATCCGCCTTTGAACTGGGGCGATCCGGCCGGTCCCGGCCGGCTGCTGCGTCATCTTGCGGGGAGGCAGTATTCCGTGTGGTTCTTCAGCTCCGCGGAGGCGGCTTCCAGGCAGTTCGGCCGTTTCCTGGAAGGGCTCCCGGCGGAGCTGGCATACGTGGGGATTCCGGCCGCCGGGCTTGGTCTGTTCCTCCTCGCGGGCGGGCTCCGGGGCCTCGGCCGGCTCGCGGCACAGGCAGCGGCCGCTCTGCTCTTCTACGGAGTGCTCGCCTCGCTGGCGGGCGCGGGGAAGCCGGGAGCGCTTGTGTGGGTGGGGTGTGGCCTGCTGGCGCTGGCCTTCCTTGCTCTGTCGGTGTTCCTTCTGAAGGATCGGCCTCTCCTGCTGGGGACGCTGCTCATGTTCGAGACGTGCATCATCAATGCCGTCCACTACGACATCCAGGACATCGAGCCGTATTTCCTTCTGGCCACCTGCTGCCTTGCTCTCTGGGCGGCGTGCGGGTTCGCGGCCCTTGCGGGCTTCGGGAACCGCGCGGGCACAGCCGTCCGGGCGGGCCTGGTGGTGGCGGTGGGGTGCGCGGGACTGGCGGTCAACCTGGAGCGGGCGGACCAGAGCGGAAACCGCATGGTGGAGGAGTATGCGCTGGCCATGCTGGGGTCCCTTCCGCCGAATTCCCTGATTCTCTCGTATCAGTGGGACTACTGGGTCTCCGCATCCTACTACTACCAGCACGTGAAGGGAATCCGCAGGGACGTGGCGGTGGTGGACAAGGAGCTGCTGCGCAGGTCGTGGTATTTCGAGCAGCTGGACCGGAACACCCCCTGGGTTCTGGAGGGTTCGCGCCCGGAGAGGGAGGCGTTCCTGGAGGACCTGGCCAGGTTCGAGGGGGGGCTTCCCTACGAGCCGGCCCGCATCGAGGCCCGCTACGTGGGGCTCATACGCTCTCTGCTCACCCGGAACCTGGAGACCCGTCCGGTCTACGTGACCTACGAAATCGAGCCCGTATTCACATCCGGGCTCCAGCGGGTTCCCGAGGGCCTCGCCTTCCGTCTGGCACCCGACACCTCCTTCCATCCGACCCCCTATCCCCGGCTTCCGCCCCCCCCCGCCCTCCGGCGGGGGCCTCAGGAAGCCATGGTTCCCCGACTCTACGCGCAAGCCCTTTTTGCCCGTGGCGCTTACTATTATACCAGGAGGGGAGCGAAGGAGGAGGCCCTGAGGTCGCTCCGGGGGGCCCTTGCCTACGATTCCTCTCATGTTGCGGCCCGGCGCCTGTTGTCGGATCTGGGGGGGTAGTTTTTCCTGGCCGGCCAGTTGACTCTGAGCTCTGGTTTGTTATATTTTCCTGCTCAGCTCTCCGCACTTCAGGCGTCATGAGTTCCTCCCTTGAACCGGTTCAACGGGGGGGAAGGAGTGCTGTCCCCGGCGGCGCATTGCGCCCGGGGGCGCCCCATGTGCTGGCGTAGCTCAGTTGGTAGAGCAGCTGACTTGTAATCAGCAGGTCACGAGTTCAAGTCTCGTCGCCAGCTCCGCCGGGTGAGAGGAACCGGAGCGGACGAACGAGGGCAGGTAGCGAAGCGGTCAAACGCAACAGACTGTAAATCTGTCGGCTCAGGCCTTCGGAGGTTCGAATCCTTCCCTGCCCACACGCTGCGGGAGTAACTCAGTTGGTAGAGTCACAGCCTTCCAAGCTGTTGGTCGCGGGTTCGAGTCCCGTCTCCCGCTCACTCCTCCGGTTCCGGGCCGGAGAGGATGCGTTCCCCCGCCGGGCGCGGGAGAGCGGTGCTTGCGTAGCTCAGTTGGTAGAGCACTTCCTTGGTAAGGAAGAGGTCACCGGTTCAATCCCGGTCGCAAGCTCGATCGAGCAGTCCATCTGGGAGCACACGGGAGTCCGGTCGTGAGAGACATCATCACCCTCGAATGCACGGAGTGCAAGCACCGCAACTACTCCACCACCAAGAACAAGAAGAAGCAGACGGGGCGCGTCGAGTACCGGAAGTTCTGCAGGTTCTGCGGAAAACACACCCCGCACAAGGAAACGCGGTAGCGTTCTCCCGGATCCGCCCCCGGAGCAGTCCCGGGCGGACTCCATACGTCAGTAGCTCAATCGGCTAGAGCAGCGGTCTCCAAAACCGCAGGTTGGGGGTTCGAGTCCCTCCTGACGTGCTGCCCGAACCGCACTGCGTCCCGGCTGTCGTCCACTTGCAGGGAACAAAGGCATGAAGGAAAAGATCATCGGCTTCTTCACCGATGTGGTGAAGGAGATGGGCAAGGTCACATGGCCCAAGAAGGACGATCTGCGCGATTCCACGGTCGTCGTCCTCGTGGTGTGTCTGATCATCGCGGGATTCGTCTTCGTGGTGGACACGGCGCTGAGCGAAGCCTTGAAGCGCATACTTTCCTGAGGCGGGGGACCCGGTGGAGAAGAAATGGTATGTGCTCCGGACCTATTCGGGGCACGAAAACAAGGTCAAGGCGTACATCGAGAACGAGATTGCGCAGGCCGGGCTGGGTGACCGCATCAGCTCCGTGATCGTCCCCTCGGAGAAGGTGTTCGAGGTGAAGGACGGCAAGAAGCGGAGCAAGACCCGGACCTTTTTCCCGGGGTACATCCTGGTGGAAGCGGCCCTCGATACGGCCACGACGCACCTGATCCTGAACACGCCGTCGGTGATCAGTTTCGTGGGGCCGAAGAACGCGCCGGCGCCCCTCCAGCCCTCTGAAGTCCGCCGCCTGATCGGCAAGATCGAGGAGCGGAGAGACACGGAGATCATCGAGATTCCGTTCCAGCCGGGGGATGCCGTGAAGGTCATCGACGGCCCCTTCAATAACTTCAGCGGTTTTGTGCAGGAGGTGAACGAGGAGAAGATGAAGCTGAAAGTCATGGTTTCCATCTTCGGCCGGAAGACTCCGGTCGAGCTGGACTTCAGCCAGGTGGAAGCAGAGAAATAGCCGCACCCAGCAGCCGGAGGAAAGAGCGTTGCCATGAAGAAGGTCACAGGATTCATCAAGCTCCAGATCCCCGCGGGGAGTGCCAATCCGGCCCCTCCGGTGGGGCCCGCCCTCGGCCAGAAGGGGGTGAACATCATGGAGTTCTGCAAACAGTTCAATGCCCGTACGCAGGCCCAGGCGGGGATGATCATCCCCGTGGTGATCACCGTCTTCTCGGACAAGTCCTTCACGTTCATTACCAAGACTCCTCCCGCCTCTATCCTGCTGGCCCGGGCGGCGAAGCTCGAGAAGGGGTCGGCGGAGCCGAACAGGACGAAGGTGGGGAGTGTGACGGCCGCGCAGGTCCGGGAGATTGCCGAGCTGAAGATGCCGGACCTGAACGCGAACGATCTGGAGGCCGCCATGCGCATGGTGGCGGGAACGGCCCGGAGCATGGGGATCACCGTGGAGGGATAGCCGTGTGCACCGTGGGAGTCCGCCTCGGGCGGACGATGGCACCACACAGGGAGGAGTCATGAGGACGAGCAAGCGGTACAAGACGGTGGTGAAGAAAGTGGAGCGGGGAAAGCTCCACACGATCGAGGAAGCCGTGGCGAAGGTGCGGGAGACCGCCTCGGCGAAGTTCGTGGAATCCGTGGACATTGCGGTCCGGCTGGGGGTGGACCCCAAGAAGGCGGATCAGGCGGTCCGGGGAACGGTCCCCTTGCCGCACGGGCGGGGCAAGGAGGTCCGCGTGCTTGTGCTGGCGCGCCCTCCCAAGGACGAGGAGGCAAAGGCGGCGGGGGCCGACCATGCGGGCCTCCAGGACTACCTCCAGAAGATCCAGCAGGGCTGGGCGGACGTGGATGTGATCATTGCCGCCCCGGATGTCATGGGGGAAGTCGGGAAGCTCGGCAAGATCCTGGGTCCGCGGGGACTCATGCCGAATCCCAAGAGCGGGACGGTGACGCCGGACGTGGCGAAGGCGGTGAAGGAGGTGAAGGCGGGCAAGATCGAGTTCCGGGTGGACAAGGCGGGCATCCTGCATGCCACCGTCGGGAAGGCCTCCTTCGAGCCCCTCGCCCTCGTCGAGAACATCCAGGCGCTCCTCGCAACGGTGGTGCGGCTGAAGCCCTCCACGGCGAAGGGGACCTATATCAGGAGCATTTCCATCTCCACCACGATGGGGCCGGGCGTGCGGATCGACCGGGCCCAGGTGGGGACCCACTGACGGCATTACGCACTCAACAGGACCATCATCGCCGTCTCTCATTGCCCGGCCGCCTCAGGCGGACCGGGGCTTCTCTCTGGGGGCGCGGCATCCACGGCTGCACGGAGGTGTCTTTTTCATGAAACGAGCGGAGAAGGAGCGCGTTGTCGCCGAGGTTCTCGCGGAGGTGGAACGGGCGCGCGGGCTGTTCTTCACGGATTTCGCGGGGCTGACCGTCGCGCAAGCGACGGAATTGCGCCGGGAGTTCCGGAAGGCCGGCGTGGGGTACCGCGTTGTCAAGAACACCCTCATCCGGAAGGCGCTGGAACGGGCCACGGGTTATGAGGAGGTGTACGACCGCCTCACGGGTCCCACGGGTATTGCCCTTGCGTACGACGAAGCCGTCGCCCCGGCCAAGATCATCCAGCGGTTCGCGGAGAAGCACAAGAAGCTCTCCCTGAAGGTCTGCGTGGTCGAGCGCCGGGTGTACGATGGATCGAAGCTGGATCAGTTTGCAAAGCTGCCCACGCGTCCGGAAGTGATGGCGCAGACCCTGGGGATCATCCAGGCGCCCATCGCCGGCGTTCCGGGAGTGCTGCAGGCGGTTGTGCGGGATCTTGTCAGTGTGGTGGCGGAGATAGAGAAGAAGAAGGCGGCGTAGCGTCTGCCGCCGGGTCCACGGTTTTTTCTTACAGAACAAGGAGAATCATGTCATGTCGGTAATAGCGGAAATCGTTGAGAAGATCGAGAAGCTGACGCTCCTGGAGGCGGTGGAGCTGAAGAAGGCCCTGGAGGAGAAGTTCGGAGTGACGGCGGCGGCCCCCATGATGATGGCCGGCGCGATGCCCGCCGCGGGAGGCGCCTCGGCGGCCCCGGCGGAGGAACAGACGGAATTCACCGTCCTCCTGAAGGAAACGGGAGCCCAGAAGATCAACGTGATCAAGGTGGTCCGCGCCGCCACGGGGCTGGGTCTGAAGGAAGCCAAGGACCTTGTGGACGGGGCTCCCAAGCCGGTGAAGGAGGCGATCAACAAGGAGGAGGCGGAGAAGCTGAAGAAGGAGCTCGAGGAGGCGGGTGCCACCGTCGAGCTGAAGTAGCCTGCAGGGAGCGGGCCGGAGGAAGCCGTCCGGCCTCCCGTGGGGATTCCGGACGGCGTTGGGGGGGATCGAACGTCACAGGATTGAGCCGCTTGCATTGGGGCTGATCGGCCGCCATTCCAACAATAGTGCGAAGAGCCGGGCCGGCGCCCTGAGGGATGCCGGGTAGGGGCTCTTTGTCCTTTTCCGCCCCGGGGTCGGGGAACGGAAGCGAGATCGTACCAGACGGAGGAGCCGGGTCTTGAAGAGCCAGTCCGGGAAGCGCATTTCGTTCGGGAAGATACCCGAAATCATCGATTCTCCAGACCTTCTGAACATCCAGCTGGAATCGTGGGAGGGGTTCCTTCAGGCGGAGACCTCCCCGCCCCGGAGGAAGAACAAGGGGCTGCAGTCGGTGTTCAGGATGAACTTCCCCATCACGGACGCCCGGGAGAACTTCCTCCTGGAGTTCGTGGAGTACTACGTGGAGAGGCCGAAGTACTCCGTGGCGGAGTGCGAGGAGCGGGGGCTGACATACGCCATTCCCCTGAAGGCCAAACTCCGCCTCTCGCAGAAGGCGGAGGACGGGAAGGCCTTCGCGAACACCATCGAGCAGGATGTGTATCTGGGCAACCTGCCCACCATGACCCATCGCGGCACCTTCATCATCAACGGTGCGGAGCGCGTGGTGGTCAGCCAGCTCCACCGGTCCCCCGGCGTCTTCTTCAGTGAGTCGCTGCATCCGAACGGGATGAAGATCTACTCGGCCCGGATCATCCCCTTTCGGGGCTCCTGGGTGGAGTTCGCCACGGATATCAATAACATCATGTACGCCTACATCGACCGGAAGAAGAAGTTTCCGGTCACCACCCTCCTGCGGGCGCTCGGGTATTCCTCCGACGACGAGATTCTGGAGCTGTTCGGGCTGGTGGAGGAGGTGGATCTGACGAAGGCCCGGCCGGAGGACTACGAGGGCCGCATCATCTGCGGAGACGTCTTCGACCGGAAGACGGGAGAGATCTTCATCAGCAAGGACGCGGAGCTGACCCCGGAGAACATCAAGCGCCTCCGGAAAAGCACAATCAAGAAGATCCGACTCCTGAAGCAGCAGGGAGGCGAGCCCTCGGTCATTGCCAATACGATTTCCAAGGACCAGTCCCGCTCCGAGGAGGATGCCCTGACGGCCATCTACCGCCAGCTGCGGTCCGGGGACGCGCCGGATCTGGACACCGCCAAGACCCTCATCGACCGCCTCTTCTTCAACGAGAAGCGGTACGACCTGGGGGACGTGGGGCGCTACCGGATCAACAGCAAGCTCGGTCTGGACGTCCCGGCCAGCGTCACGACGCTCACCAAGCAGGACATCGTGGCAATCATCAACTACCTGATGGACATGCAGCAGGGCCGGCGGGCGGTGGATGACATCGACCACCTGGGGAACCGGCGCATCCGGACGGTGGGGGAGCAGATTGCGCAACAGTTCAACATCGGGCTGGCCCGCATGGCCCGGACCATCCGGGAGCGGATGAACATCCGGGACAACGAGAACCTGACCCCCCAGGATCTCGTGAACGCGCGCACCATCACCAGCGTGATCAACGCCTTCTTCGGGACGAATCCCCTCTCCCAGTTCATGGACCAGACAAACCCGCTGGCCGAGCTCACCAACAAGCGCCGCATGTCCGCGCTGGGGCCGGGAGGGCTGACCAGGGAACGGGCGGGATTCGAGGTGCGCGACGTGCACTACACCCACTACGGGCGGCTGTGTCCCATTGAGACTCCGGAGGGGCCGAACATCGGGCTCATCTCCTCTCTCTGCATCCATGCCCGGGTGAACGAGTTCGGGTTCATCGAAACCCCGTACCGGAAGGTGAAGAACGGGAGGGTGACCGACGAGATCGAGTACCTGACCGCGGAACAGGAGGACAAGTTCACGATCGCCCAGGCCAACGCTCCGGTGGACGGGCGGGGCAACTTCCTGCAGGATCGCGTGAAAGCGCGCTACCAGGGGGACTTTCCGGTGGTGGCCCCCACCGACGTCCAGTACATGGATGTGGCTCCGGACCAGATCGTGAGCGCGGCGGCCGGCCTCATTCCGTTCCTGGAGCACGATGACGCCAACAGGGCCCTCATGGGCTCCAACATGCAGCGCCAGTCCGTTCCCCTTCTGCGTCCCGAGAGCCCCCTGGTGGGGACCGGGCTGGAGGAGAAGATCGCGCGCGACTCCCGCACGCTCGTGGTTGCCGAGCGGAACGGGGTCGTGGATTACGTGGATGCCGAGCGCATCGTGGTCCTGTACGACATCGACGAGAACAGCACCGAGGCGATCATCTCCTTCGACGACAAGAGGCGGGTGGAATACCGGCTCACGAAGTTCTTCCGCACCAACCAGGACACCTGCATCAACCAGAAGGCCGTGGTGAAGCCCGGGGACCGCGTGCGCAGGGGGGATGTCCTGGCCGACGGGCCCGCGACGGACCGGGGAGATCTCGCGCTGGGGCGGAACGTGCTGGTGGCCTTCATGCCGTGGCACGGCTACAACTTTGAGGATGCCATCATTGTCAGCGAACGGATCGTCTCGCAGGATGTTTTCACCTCGATCCACATCGAGGAGTTCGAGCTGCAGGTGCGCGACACCAAGAGGGGGGAGGAGGAGCTGACGCGCGAGATTCCGAACGTGAGCGAGGATGCCACGAAGGATCTGGATGAGAACGGCATCGTGCGGATCGGAGCGGAGGTTCTGGAGGGAGACATCCTGATCGGGAAGATCACCCCCAAGGGGGAGTCCGACCCGACGCCGGAGGAGAAGCTCCTGAAGGCCATCTTCGGAGAAAAGGCGGGGGACGTGAAGGATGCCTCCCTGAAGGCCCCCCCGGGGATGAAGGGCGTGGTGATTGCCACGAAGCTCTTCAGCCGGAAGAAGAAGGACGCGGAATCCAAGAAGGAGGACAAGCGGAGGAGCGACGCGCTCGACCGCCAGCGGCGCAAGATCACGACGGAGCTCCGCGAACGCCTGGGAAGGAAACTGGGGGCCGTGCTGGCCGATGAGAAATCCGCAGGCGTCCGGGACACCGACGGGAACGTGGTCTTCCGGGCGGGGACGCTGTTCCGCCCCGATACCTTCCTGGAGTGCGATGCCATCGAGAAGCTGGACTGCTCGCAGGACTGGGTGGAGGAGAAGCGGAAGAACACCCTGATTGGGCGGATCTACACGAACTACTTCGACCGGGTCACCAGCGTGGAGGAGGAGTTCCGGCACGAAAAGAACAAGATCCAGCTGGGGGATGAGCTGCCCCCCGGGGTTGTGCAGCTTGCCAAGGTGTACGTTGCCAAGAAACGGAAGCTCTCCGTGGGGGACAAGATGGCCGGGCGGCACGGGAACAAGGGGGTGGTGTCGAAGATTGTCCCGGCGGCGGACATGCCCTTTTTGCCGGACGGGACGCCGGTGGACATCGTCCTGAACCCCCTGGGGGTGCCCTCCCGCATGAACCTGGGCCAGCTCTACGAGACCGCCCTGGGCTGGGCGGCCGACCGGTTGGGTGTCACCTTCGCCTCCCCCATCTTCGACGGGGCGAGCTGGGAAGACGTGCAGAAGGAGCTGGAAAAGGCGGGCCTCCACAAGAGCTCCAAGACCGTGCTCTTTGACGGCCGCACCGGCGAGAGGTTTGACCAGGAAGTGACGGTCGGGATGATCTATATGATGAAGCTGTCGCACCTGGTGGACGACAAGATCCATGCCCGCTCCATCGGGCCGTATTCCCTCATCACCCAGCAGCCCCTCGGAGGCAAGGCCCAGTTCGGCGGGCAGCGTTTCGGGGAGATGGAGGTCTGGGCGCTGGAAGGATACGGTGCGGCCCACGTGCTCCAGGAAATCCTGACGGTGAAAAGCGACGATGTGACCGGCCGCGCAAAGGTGTACGAGGCGGTCGTCAAGGGCGACAACCTGCCCGAATCCAACATCCCCGAGTCTTTCAACGTGCTCATCCGCGAGCTGCTGGGACTCGGTCTGGACGTGAAGCTGGATTGAAAGGCCAAAGCCAGGAGGGCGTGTATGGCGTTCATGCATGAGAGGGAAACGAAGAAGAACTTCACCAGGATCACCATCAGTCTTGCATCCTCCGACCTGATCCTCCAGCGGTCGCACGGCGAGGTGACCAAGCCGGAGACGATCAACTATCGCTCGTTCCGTCCCGAGAAAGACGGGCTCTTCTGCGAGAAGATCTTCGGGCCCGTGCGGGACTGGGAGTGCCATTGCGGCAAGTACAAGCGCATCCGGTACCGGGGAATCATCTGCGACCGGTGCGGCGTGGAGGTCACGCAGAAGAGCGTCCGGCGCGAGCGGATGGGCCACATCGCCCTCGCCGTGCCCGTGGTGCATATCTGGTATTTCCGTTCGCTTCCCTCCAAGATCGGCTACATCCTGGGCATCTCCACCAAGGACCTGGAGAAGATCATCTACTACGAGTCCTACGTGGTTGTGAACCCCGGGACGACGGGACTCCAGAAGAAGGACCTGATCTCGGAGGACCAGTACTTCGAAATCTTGAGCACCCTCCCCGACAACAACGACCACCTGGAACCCACCGACAAGCGCCGTTTCACGGCCAAGATCGGAGGGGAGGCCATCAAAGACCTGCTCAAGCAGGTGGATGTCGCGGAGCTTGCGGAGGAGCTGCGGACGCAGATCAGGGAAGAGACCTCCGTGCAGAAGAAGCAGGAGGCCCTGAAACGGCTTCGGGTGGTGGAGGCGTTCCGGGAGAGGGAAGAAGGGCCCCTGAACAGGCCCGAATGGATGGTGCTGGACATCATCCCCGTCATCCCTCCGGAGCTCCGGCCTCTGGTTCCCCTGGAGGGAGGAAGGTTCGCCACGTCGGATCTGAACGATCTCTACCGCCGCGTCATCATACGGAACAACCGGCTGAAGCGGCTGATCGAGATCAAAGCCCCGGACGTCATCCTGCGGAACGAGAAGAGGATGCTCCAGGAGGCGGTGGATTCCCTGTTCGACAACTCCCGGCGCATCAACGCCGTCCGGAGCGACAACAACCGGGCCCTCAAGTCCCTCTCCGACATGCTGAAGGGAAAGCAGGGGCGGTTCCGGCAGAACCTGCTCGGCAAACGGGTGGATTACTCCGGCCGTTCCGTGATCGTGGTGGGTCCCGAGCTCAAGCTGCACGAGTGCGGCCTCCCCAAGGACATGGCGGTGGAGCTGTTCAAGCCGTTCATCATTCGGAAGCTGATCGACCGGGGCATCGTCAAGACGGTGAAGAGCGCCAAGAAGATGGTGGACAAGAAGGGACCCGAAGTCTGGGAAATTCTGGAAAACATCATCGACGGGCACCCCGTTCTCCTGAATCGCGCCCCCACGCTGCACCGGCTGGGCATCCAGGCGTTCCAGCCCGTGCTGGTGGAGGGAAAGGCGATCCGGATCCACCCGATGGTCTGCACCGCCTTCAACGCCGACTTCGACGGCGACCAGATGGCGGTGCATGTCCCTCTGTCATTCGACGCCCAGCTGGAGGCGCGGATCCTGATGCTCTCCAGCCACAACATTCTTTCCCCGGCGAGCGGCGCGCCGATCGTGACTCCCACCCAGGACCAGGTGCTGGGC
>JBAVEL010000184.1:0-2225 GCA_049587715.1 Bacteroidota bacterium | reverse complement strand
CAGGCTTTTAACTGCCTGGCTTTCTCTGTACGCTTTACCAATAATCGCATCAACAACGTCTTTTTCATAGATCGCTGCTTCGACTGCAAGCCCACGGGCATCCCTGACTGCTTTTGTAAGGATTGCTCCCATCGTGTCCTTCGTTGGGATCGCTGCATTAACCGACAGGTTGAATGCCTGCAGGCCCGCGAGCTGGATCTGTCCGAGGATAACGGTCTCGTCAACGGCAAGCACGGAGGGCTCAAAGATATCGCCGTCATAGTATGCAACCTGCAGTGCCAGTCCGACATCCATAGGCTTGATGTCGAGCTTGGCCAGGATGGTCGCAAGTTTTGCCGATATGACGCCACCTTTCTTCACGACAGTTTTGGTCTCACGGATCTTGACTTTCCCGCCTTCAATCGCTGCGGGAATACCAGCCTGCTGGAGCTCGCCGACAATCGGACCTGGCTTGAAACTGGTCGGACCTTTCTCAATGATGATATCCTCCGGCGCTTTTTCGCCAGCCTTTGCCGCCATCTTTGTCTTGGTCTTTTCCAGCTGCTTGAAGAGTTTGAACGGGTTGTCGTTGGTGAAGATGAGTGCCGAGTGACCGGACACATATTTTGTGAGTCCTTTCACATCGCCGCCAATCTCTTCGAACGCGTGCTTGATGAGCGTGTTCCTGGTCACCTTGATAACAGCCTTGCCGCGGAGGTTCCTGCGGATCTGCTGCACCTGCTGTGCCGGGATACCGTACATATCGACAAGCCCGATCAGCGTGAACTTTTTTACGTTCTCCTTGATATCAGCGACCTCATCCTTCTTCCAGGAGGGGAGGTGGTGTGTATACAACGCCATTATTCCAACCTCACTGCAGGACCCATGGTCGTCTTGACAAACACAGAACGGACATTCAGCGGACCCTGTTCGAGAACAGCTTCAATTCTCTTGATGATCGCTTCGATATTCTCGGCGACCTGTTCAGGCTTCATAGCTGTTGTTCCGACCTTAGTAGAAAAGACCGTCTTGTCCTTTGTCCTGATCTTCACCGAGTTGCGCAGACGTTCGACAATCGGGCGGATATCCGTGCTGCCGGCGATCGGCATCGGCATCCTGCCCCGTGGACCGAGCCGCGGACCCAGATATCGTCCGACCTGTGGCATGACCGCCATCTCAGCAAGGAAATACCGGTAAGTACTGGCAACTTTCCGAGCTTCACGGGGAGCTCCGCCAAGCCGCTCAACTTCTTCAGGGCCGATAATCAGATCAACCTTGGCATCCTTTGCCTGGGTGACAATATCTCCTTTTCCGATTACACAGATACCGATTTTTTCGCCGATCCCGTGGGGAAGAAGAATCGTCTCATCAATACGATTTTTCGGCTGCGCCATATCGATATTCTTGAGATTGATGGTAATATCGATGCTCTCAGAGAATTTACGCTCTGGCGCTTTTTCAATCGCCGTTTTCACGGCTTGTAAAATTTTGGCTCTATCAACCATCAGATTCCTCCATAGTTCACGACCTTTCGATCTCCTATGGTTTTCTCATGTTATTTCACGAGAACACTGTCATACTTGCCTTCAGCGATGGCAGCGAGCACTTCTTTTGGGCGCTTGCCGTCAACGTTCACTCCCATGCTCACGCACGTTCCGATGACCTCTTTTACCGCGGTCTTCAGTTCATAGGCAAGCATGCCTTCGAGTTTCATGTTGGCAATCCTGACAGCGGCCTCAAATGGTAGATTCCCTACCACTTTGACGTTGGGCTCTGCGGAACCTTTCTCGATATTAGCCTCTTTTTTAATGAGCGCCGTAGTGGGCGGTATACCCACCGTGACGGTGAAGTTCTTCTTTGCGTCGACTTCAATCTTGACCGGGACCTGCATTCCATTGAATGTAGCGGTCTTTTTGTTGATCTCGTCGACGACTGCCTTCACGTTGATACCGAGTGGTCCGAGCGACGGTCCCAGGGGGGGACCAGCGGTAGCCTTTCCGCCGGGTACTAAAACCTCGACCACTTCTGCCATAGTCTTTGCACCATGCCGTCCCGTAAATGGGCACTAAGCTTGGGTCTGTAGATTTTGACGGGAAAGGAAATAAAGGTGATCTCGTACGGTTGGGGGATAATGCCCAAGGCGTCATCCTGCCAAAAGGATAAAAATGCAATCTATTGTTGTGCGGGGGTCCTCTGGGGCTTCATTCTGGAATGCGTGATTGTCAGTAGTGTACCCATAATTACCC
>JBAVEL010000183.1:0-38940 GCA_049587715.1 Bacteroidota bacterium | reverse complement strand
CGGCGGTTTCCACGGGTCAACAGGCGGCAACCTCGACGAGAAGCGGGCTGACGGGCAGCACCATCTACTACTGGAGAATCGTTTCCAGAGACAATCGCAGCGGAGCAACGACTGGCCCCGTCTGGAGGTTCACCACTCTGAGTGGGACAGCACCCACGGTAACAACGGCATCGATCACGGGCATCACATCTACATCTGCAGCAGGTGGCGGCAATGTAACCTCGGAGGGCAGCTCACCGGTGACGGCTCGTGGCGTGTGCTGGCGTACGTCGCAGAATCCCACAACGGCAGACAGTAAGACGGTTGACGGCTCCGGGCCGGGGAGCTTCACAAGTTCCATGACGGGTCTTTCGCCTTCGACGCCGTACTACGTGAGGGCGTATGCGACAAACAGTGCGGGGACGAACTACGGGAGTCAGGTGAGTTTCACGACTGCGTCCCCCCCGGGAAGTCCTTGCCCCGGCACGCCGACGGTGTCGTGGGGCGGGAAGACGTACAACACCGTGCTGATAGGGACGCAGTGCTGGTTCAGGGAGAACCTGGACTTTGGCACAATGGTCTCGGGTTCACAGAACCAAACGAACAACGGCACAATCGAGAAGTACTGCTACAAGGATAGCATCGCTAACTGTGCCACATATGGCGGTCTGTATCAGTGGGATGAGGCGATGCAGTACGACACCACGCAGGGCGTGCGAGGCATTTGTCCGCCGGGCTGGCACATCCCGACGCTGGCGGAGTTCCAGACGTTGAGCGCTACATTAGGGGGTGACGGAAATGCACTGAAGGCGATTGGTCAGGGAACCGGCGCGGGTGCTGGCACGAACACGAGCGGGTTTTCTGCGCTGCTTGCGGGCCACCGCAGTTACGATAGGTACTTCCGCAGTCTCGGCAGCTACGGGTACTTCTGGAGTTCCACGCAGTACGGTGCAACGGGCGCTCGTAACCTGAGCCTGGGCGATTACGATCCCGGCATCTACCTGGGCAACGTCGACAAGGCCTACGGGTTCAGCGTCCGCTGCCTCGAGGATTAGGCCATTCTCCGACTTCAGCAAACCAGTGCCTGAAGACGGAAATCGAAATCACGCACTGGTACACGCCGGGGGGCAGGTCAACATGGACGCACGTCAAGATGCCTGTAGAATGCCTAAGAAGAAGGGCGGAAGGGAGTACTTGTATGGATGACATCCTGAAGTGGGCCGAGGCTGTTGCAAGTAAGACTTCAGAACGTTGCAAACAACAGATTCTATCTGCAGTCACGGGTCGCAGACCTACTCCCGAATACCCTGAATTCTTCAAGAAGGTCTCTGAGGAACTTGACCAACTGCTGAGTGCTGCCAAAGCGCGGCATCCAGAGAACGGAGATCTCCATGACCTGCGCCCCATATCCGATGAGCGAGGCAAACGATGGCAGGAGGTAGAGCTTCATGGTCGAGCCGTGGACCTACTATCCATCGTGAGAAAACAGCAGGGTGGGACCAAGTAGGGATCTGGGAGACATCCAGCGGAGGAGCGGGCACTGGTGCGGTTCTTGTCCCCATCGCGGCCTTCGGTTTTCCTGGCTTCTGGAGTTGTCGAGGGGCCACTTCATTCCCCCAGGTGGGCCGTATGTATTCCCCCATCTGCTGCAGTGGGGGGGGGCGTGGTCGGTAATATCCGCTCCTCATCCCGAGCACGCGGGGTGTACCCCTATCTGTACCCCTGTGGGTGTGACTCAGACACACCCATGCGACTGGTGGACGGTCGTATGCCTTGAATGCGCTGATTTCTGCAGTTGAGAGTTTTTCGAGTCCTGCTCGCGGAGCTGTTCGACTCACCCCACCACACCAGGTGGGGTGAGATGTTTGTGGGGGGGTTCGCTCACCGCCTTTGGCCCTCCTTGGGTGGGGTGAGGCGAACCGTTCGTTGGACCCGCCTGCTGATGTCTTGTACTCTGAAGAGCATCCCCACCTTGGTCTTGGCACGTTGTCGTGAATCCCGGCTCAAGCGTTGGTCCCGCGCAAAGAAGGAAGCTCTCATTGCCGGAGACACTGCCCTCCTGGAGGCTCTCTCGCGGAGCAAGGGAGGAGACCGTTTGTGTCACGAATGCGAGGTGCACAGGAATTCCTGTGGTGCCTGGGCTTCCTGGTCGAGGAATCTGCAGCTGAGAAACCCCCTGTGTTTGCAGGGGGTTTTGTGCGGGGTTGCAGACCGTCCCCTGTTTGACAATTCCCCCGCGATTGCATACCATCCCCCGAGAGCCCTTCCCGCCTCCAGCGGGCTCGAATTCCATGTCGTCCGTTCTTTCCTCGTTGGCGACTGGGATCCCGTCCAATCGGACCGGCCGGTCGCCGTTGCTTTTCCTGATCGTTCCCTGAGAACGTCGGAGGGCCCTGCCATGAAAGCTGCATCAACACTCCGCACCGGACAACCTGCAACGCTGTGCGCAGTCCTTCTCTGCATTTCGGCCGTTGGCCTTGCGCGCGGACCCGAGAGCACGCGCCCGGTCCACGCCGGCGCGGGCTGGAACCTCCTGTCTGTTCCCGCCAGCGTTGCCAACGGGAGCAGGGCCTTTCTCTTTCCATCGGCCGTCTCGTCCGCCTACGTCTTTCAGTATCCAGCGGGTTATGTTCCCCAGGATACGCTGCACAACGGGACGGGGTTCTGGTTGAAGTTCAACACAGCGGATACAGTGTTCATTGAGGGAGAGTCAGTGTTCGAGGACACGGTCGAGGTTCATGCGGGGTGGAACATCATCGGCTCTCTCTCGGTACTGATAGCAGTCGATTCGATCAAGACGGAACCGCCCGGTATCATCGGTTCAGAGTTCTTCCTGTTTCGACCAGGAGTGGGATACGAAGAGGCGGACACATTGTATCCAGGGTATGGGTATTGGGTCAAGGTGAATCAGGCTGGATCAATGGTGCTCTCAAGCGGCAGCGGTCTGCCTTGTCCCGGCACGCCGACGGTGTCGTGGGGTGGGAAGACGTACAACACCGTCCTGATAGGGACGCAGTGCTGGTTCAGGGAGAACCTTGACATTGGCACAATGGTCCCGGGGGCACAGAACCAGACAGACAACGGCACGATAGAAAAATACTGCTACAGCGACAATCCCGTCAACTGCGATACCTACGGTGGACTGTACCAGTGGATCGAGGCGATGCAGTATGATACGACAGAAGGGGCTCGAGGTATTTGTCCACCGGGCTGGCACGTTCCGACGCTGGCGGAGTTCCAGACGTTGAGCGCTACAGTAGGGGGTGACGGGAATGCGCTGAAGGCGATCGGGCAAGGAACCGGTGGCGGTGCGGGCACGAACACGAGCGGCTTTTCTGCGCTGCTTGCGGGCCACCGCTACGGCGATGGGGGCTTCGGCAGTCTCGGCTACTTCGGGCTCTTCTGGAGTTCCACGCAGTACGATGCTACGTACGCGCGTAACCTGTTCCTGAGCTACGGCGGCGCGTACATCCTCCTGGGCAACTACCTCAAGGCCTACGGGTTTAGCGTCCGCTGCCTCCAAGGCGAGGCTCCCAATCAGCCTCCGGATGCACCCTCGAATCCGTCGCCGCCTGACGGCTCCCTGGGGCAATCGCCGGCCGTCATGCTCGGTTGGACGTGCAGCGACCCTGATAGCGACGCATTGACGTACGATGTCTACTTCGGGAGCAGCAACCCTCCGGATACGTTGGTTTCATCAAACCAGCCGGACACGATCCTGGCGAGAACCGGGTTGGTATCAGGGGCAACATACTACTGGAAGGTGGTCGCGAAGGACGACCGTGGCGATTCAACAGCAGGCCCGGCATGGTCATTCACCACCAACTTGCCCCCCGGTGCACCCGCAAACCCGTACCCCGACAGTGGGGCCACGCACATCACCACATCCCCCACGCTGAGCTGGTCGTGTAGCGATCCGGATTCTGATCCGCTGACCTACGACGTGTACTTCGATATGGTCCATCCTCCAGACACGCTGGTTTCATCAAACCAGCCGGACACGATCCTGGCGAGAACCGGGTTGGTATCAGGGGCAACATACTACTGGAAGGTGGTCGCGAAGGACGACCATGGCGATTCAACAGCAGGCCCGGCATGGTCATTCACCACCAACTCGCCCCCCGTTGTGCCCTTCAATCCGACACCGGCCGATAGCGCAACCGGACAAGCGCTGTCGCCTACCCTACGCTGGTCCTGCAACGATCCGGAGGGCGACTCGGTGACATATCGGGTGTACTTCGATACGGTCAATCCTCCCCTGGCCGTTCTGTCAAGCGCACAATCAGACACGACCTTCGGGCTGGATACTCTGAGTGGGGGGATAAGCTGCTTCTGGAAGGTGACTGCAACAGATAGTCACGGTGATTCCACACCTGGGCCGGTATGGTCATTCACGACGACGAACATGGGGTTTCCATGTCCGGGCATCCCGACAGTAGACTATGCGGGGAAGATCTACAACACGGTCCAGATTGGGAGCCAGTGCTGGTTGAAGGAGAACCTGGATGTGGGGACGAGGATCGATAGCGCTGCGAATCCAACCAACAACGGTACGGTCGAGAAATACTGTTACAGCAGCAACCCGGCCAATTGCGTCACGTATGGCGGTCTGTACCAGTGGGATGAGGCGATGCAGTATGATGCCACTCAGGGTACGCAAGGGATCTGTCCTCCCGGTTGGCACGTGCCGACACTGGCGGAGATTCAGGCACTGAGTTCAGCGGTTGGGGGTAACGGGAATGCCCTGAAGGCGATCGGTCAGGGAACCGGCGGCGGGGCGGGTACAAACACGAGCGGCTTTTCTGCGCTGCTTGCGGGCTACCGCCGGTACAATGGGCTCTTCCAGTTTCTCGGCGACATCGGGTACTTCTGGAGTTCTACGCAGTACGATGCTACGAGCGCGAGTATCCTACGCCTGTCAGGCTACGACGCGAGCATCAACCTGCTATACTACATCAAGCCCAGCGGGTTCCCCGTCCGCTGTCTCGAGGATTAGACTCCTTGTCGATTGTCCTATTTACAGCTGTGGTGGCAGGTGGGGGGGCGTGATGTGTCATCGGCTATATCCGCGACCCATCCCGAGCACGAGGGGTGTACGCCTATCTGTACCCCTGTGGGTGTGACTGGTGCACACTCATGCGACTGGGGGATGCTCGTGTGCCCTGCATGCGCTGATTTCGGGATTTGAGAGTAGTTCGAGTCCTGCTCGCGGAGCGAACTACGCGAAGACCCCACCCAGGATAGATCGTGGGATTGGGTCTTCGTCTTTTCAGGCCATACCTGCATTCCTCCCCGGGATAACCCTCCCCAGGCAGTGTTTGACTATCCAGTTTCATTCCCGTATTCTTCCACTGCGTCGTTGGTTGCCGGTGCCGCAGGAATCCTACACGTCGGTGTGGGTTCCACATGATCGGCCAGGTTGTTTTCCACTATACGATCCCCTCACGCCCGGCGAGGGCGGCATGTGTGTCGTCTCCAAAGCCGAAGATCTCACATTCACCCGCATTGCTGTTCTGAATCCCGTGCCCCGCAACCTGCATGCCCATGAACCGGAACGGGCGGGACTTCCTCAGGAAGCACCGACTGCTGCAGTCCTCAACCACCCCAACATACGCACCATTCACGACATCCAGGGGCATGACGGTCAGCCGTTCGTCGTGATGGAATACGTGGAGGGCAAAACACCCCGCGCAGTAGTTCCTGCAGAGAACTTGCAGAATGCGATCGCCTGCGCCATCCAGATGGACGGAGCCCTCGAGGAAGCCCACACCCACGGCATCGTCCATCGCGACGTCAGGGCGGCAAGGACCGTGAGTGCCATACCTGGTGTGCCGTTCCGAAAGTTGTCTGAAGAGCTCCAGAACCCCGGTGGGGGCTCCAGGTCTCGAGAACCTGCAACAACGGAGTTGCACGGCGCCGGCGAGAACCACTCACGGTACATCCGGCACACACCACGAGCATGAATCAGATGCAAACTCCCGAATACCCCTGGAAGCGAAGCTTCTGGAGTCTCATGACCACGCAGTTCCAGGGAGCGTTCAGCGACAATGCGCACAAGATCCTCGTGCTGTACCTGATTCTCGGCATGGGCCTTTCTCAGCACGAGCGTGACCTGTTCGTGCCGGGGGTGCAATTCCTTTTCGCACTCCCCTTCATTCTCTTTTCCATGACGGGCGGCTATCTGGCGGACCGATACAGCAAGCGTTCGGTGACGATCGGGACGAAGCTGCTGGAGATCTGCGTGATGCTGTTCGCAACGGCGGCCCTTGTCCTTGCGAATGTGTGGATGATGCTCACGGCTGTCTTTCTGATGAGTGTTCAGAGTGCGCTCTTCGGGCCGTCGAAGTATGGCCTGCTGCCGGAACTTCTCCCCGAGAAGAGACTCTCGTGGGGGAATGGTGTCATCGAGCTGTATACGATCCTTGCGATCATCGCAGGAACGGTGGGCGGCGGCCTCCTGTCCGAAACATTCCGGGGAAACCACCAGTGGTCGGGGATGATCCTGGTCGCGCTCGCCTGCCTGGGCCTTGTGATCAGTCTCGGCATCAACCGTGTTCCCGTCGCTGATCCGGCACGGCGGTTTCAGTACAACTTCATCTCCGACCTCGTCGCTCAGGTCCGCAAGATGCGCCGTGACAGAGTGCTGTTCCTCGCACTTCTCGGGAGCACGTACTTCTGGGGACTTGGCGGGTTCCTTCAGTCGACGATTCTCATCTACGGCAACGACGTGCTCCATCTGAGCGAGGCCCAGAACAGTTATCTTGCCGGGGCGCTCGCGCTCGGGGTTGGCCTCGGGAGTTTTGCCGCCGGGCATCTGTCCGGAAAGAAGATTGAATACGGCCTGATTCCGCTGGGGTCGATCGGCATTACCGTGTTTGCCGGCCTCATGTTTGTGCCTGGACTGTCGTTTCTTCGGGTGGCGGTCCATCTGGGGATGCTCGGCTTTTTCAGCGGGTTCTTCATCGTCCCCATCAACGCACTGCTCCAGCATCGGCCGGCGAGGGAGGACAAGGGGGGGGTGCTTGCCGCCGCCAATCTCCTTTCGTTCGTCGGCGTGGCAGCAGCGGCAGCCGTCTTCTACCTCCTGACGGCGGTGGCACGGTTCACTCCGCCCACGATATTCCTGATCAGTTCCCTGGCGACGGTGGCGGCCACGGCGTACGTGGTCTTCCTCCTGCCGGATGCATTGCTTCGCCTGCTGCTGTGGCTCTACACGCACTCCTTCTATCGCATCCGTGTGGAGGGACGGGACAACATCCCCGACAAGGGGGGGGCGCTCTTCGTCTCCAATCACATGTCGCTCATTGATGCCCTGCTCCTGCTGGCCTCGACGGATCGCTTCGTCCGGTTCATCATGTACAAGGGCATCTACGATATGCCCATCGTCCGGCCGTTTGCCAGAGTCATCAGGGCGATCCCCATATCGTCCCAGTTGCGGCCGCGGGAGATGATCCGGGCATTGAACGAGGCGAGTGCCGCGATCCGCGAGGGGGATGTGGTCTGCATTTTTGCCGAAGGCCAGATCACACGGATCGGGCAGCTCCTCCCGTTCCGACGCGGGTTGACCAGGATCATGAAGGATGTTGAGGCCCCGATCATTCCCGTGAACCTCGACGGCGTATGGGGAAGCATTTTCAGCTACGAGCGTGGCCGTTTCTTCTGGAAATTCCCACGGCACCCTCTGTCGCCGGTCACCGTGAGTTTCGGCAAGCCGATGGACTCACAGTCCGCGCCGTTTGACGTACGGCAGGCGGTGCAGGAGCTGAACACCGACTCGTGGCATCATCGGAAAAGGGGGATGAACCTCCTTCATCGGCTGTTCGTCCGCACCGCCCGGCTGCATCCCTTGAGGTTTGCGATGGGAGATGCCCGCGTGCCCAGGATGCGATTCGGCTCTGCATTAATGAGATGTGTGTACCTTGCGAGAAGGCTTGGCCCGGTGTGGCAGGGGCAGGCAATGGTGGGGCTGCTGCTGCCGCCCTCGATTGCGGGCGCGCTCGTCAATCTGTCTGCGCTTGCCATGGGCAAGGTCCCGGTGAATCTCAACTACACCGCATCAAGTGAGACAATCGCGTCGTGCGCCGCCCAGTGTGGCATTCAAACGGTTGTGACGTCGAGAGCCTTCCTGGAGAAGGTGCATCTCACCGTCCCCGGGAAGACCATTCTGCTGGAGGATCTTGCTGGGCATCCACGGACGGGCGAGAAGCTCCTTGCGATGGTTCTTGCGTGGCTGGTCCCTGTCCCCCTGCTGGAGAGGGCACTCGGGCGCGGAAGGGCGGTCTCGCTGGATGACCTTGCCACCGTGATCTTCTCCAGTGGAAGCACCGGCGACCCCAAGGGGGTGATGCTCACCCACTACAATATCGTCTCGAACATAGAGCAGATGGGGCAGACGTTCGCCTTTCACAAAAGCGACAGGATCCTGGGCATTCTTCCGTTTTTCCATTCGTTCGGCTTCACCGCAACCATCATGGTGCCAACGGCGTTGGGCGTCGGCGTTGTCTATCATCCCAATCCTCTCGATGCGCAGGTGATCGGAGACCTGGTGGAGAAGTACAGGGTGACATTCCTGGTGGCGACTCCCACCTTCCTGCAGGCGTATCTGAGACGCGTCGAGCCCGAGCAATTCGGCAGCCTGCAATTCATCATGGCCGGTGCGGAAAAGCTGCCCGAACGTCTTGCTGTTGCGTTCGAAGACAAGTTCGGGATCAGACCTCTGGAGGGATACGGCTGCACGGAATGCGCGCCGGTGGTGACGGTGAACACGCATGACTTCCGGGCTGCCGGTTTCCGGCAGGTGGGAGCCAAGCGAGGCAAGATCGGACATCCTCTGCCGGGACTGAGCGTGAGAATCGTTGATCCGACAACGATGCTGCCGCTGCCGGTCGGTCAGTCGGGATTGCTTCTGGTCAAGGGACCGAACGTGATGAAAGGATACCTGGGCAGGCCCGAGAAGACCCGCGAAGTCATGCACAACGGCTGGTACAGTACGGGGGATATCGCCTCCCTTGATGAAGACGGCTTCCTGCAGATTACCGATCGACTCACGCGTTTCAGCAAGATCGGCGGGGAGATGGTGCCTCATATCAAGGTGGAAGAGCGGCTCCACGAAATAGTGGGGTCAACCGAACAGGTGTTTGCCGTTGCCGGGGTTCCCGATGCAACGAAAGGGGAGAGACTCGTCGTGCTGACCACGTTGCCCGACTCCGATATCAGAGACTGCAGTGCCCGGTTGTCTCAGAGTGGATTGCCGAACCTCTGGATACCCCGACCGGACCAGTTCTTCCACATTGAGAAGCTCCCCTACCTGGGCACAGGAAAGCTCGACTTGAAAAGAGTCAAGGAGCTGGCAGTGCTTGTGTCGAGTGCCGGCCGTGGCAGCACGTGAACGGGCTCGTGAGCGTGACTCTCGCGGAGCGGGGCCCATTCCCTGCATGGAAAAGGCCGTGCCCGCCCGTTGCGTTCACGGCTTTCGTCGGTCGGGAAGGACGGGTGACCAGACCCCCTCGAGCTGCTCCGGGAATGAGTCGGCAAGAACAGAGGTTGTTCCGCCCCCATCGTATTGCCGAGGGCTGTACCGCATCTGAACCCTCGTGCGTGCGACGCATGCACACTCATGCGACCGGTGGAAGCTGAGACGCTCTGATTCCGCCCGTTTTGGACTTCGGGGCGCCGACGCGAGTGCACGTTCCGAGGCCGGTTTTGTTGCTTCGGTGTCGCCGGATTGTGGAAGACCCGTCGGATAGCTATTATGAAACGCAGAGCCACCATTGCAGGAGGACCTCCATGAAGTCATGCTGCTCCACGCCTGTTGTCTGGGTTGCCGCCGCGTTGCTCACTCCGATTGCCTGCCAGAAACAAGTCCCGGATGTACCGCCTCCTGAAGTGGTGGGCGTTTCGGACCTCCTGGAGGACAGGGAATTGCAGTCCCTCGGGGAGAAGATCTTCTTTGACACCGATCTTTCGACGCCCCCGGGCCAATCCTGCGCAGTCTGCCACAGCCCGGATGTCGGCTGGACAGGTCCGGACGAGCACCTGAATACCAGGGGTACCGTCTATCCCGGCGCCGTGGCGCACCTGTTTGGAAATCGCAAACCCAATGCATCCGCCTACGCCACGCTGGCTCCGAGCCTCCACGCAGTGCGAGACAAGGGCACGGTGGCTTTTGTGGGGGGAAACTTCTGGGATGGGAGGGCAACGGGATGGAAGCTCGGCAACCCGGCCGCCGATCAAGCGCAGGGACCATTTCTGAACCCTGTGGAACAGAATAATCCCGATGCCGCCACGGTCGTGAGGAAGATCTGCCAGTCGGCATATGCCTCCGATCTCATGGCCGTGGCAAGACGTCTCTGGAAGCTTGATGATATTTGCGCTGAGAACACCGAGTTGATCTACGGGATCGTGGCTCTTGCCGTTGCCGCCTACGAGCATTCACCCGCCGTCAACCGGTTCTCATCGAAGTATGACCGATACCTGGATGGGAAGGCGAGCCTCACCCCGGAGGAGAAACGGGGGCTTGATCTCTTCGAGGGGAAAGGCAGATGCATGAACTGCCATCCCAGCCGGCCGGGTCCGGACGGCGAGCGGCCTCTTTTTACGGACTTCACCTATGACAACCTCGGCTTCCCCCGGAACCCTGACAACCCGTGGTACGGTATGCCGGAAGAACTCAATCCCGACGGTGTCAAATGGGTTGATACGGGTCTCGCCGGCTTCCTGCAGGAAGTCCCTCAATACGCGATGTACGCGCGGGAGAATAGAGGAAAGCACCGTGTCCCGACGCTTCGCAATGTCGATCTCCGCCCTCGATCTTCATACGTGAAAGCGTTCGGCCACAACGGTTGCTTCAAGAGTCTCGAGATGGTAGTTCATTTCTACAACACCCGCGACATCCTGCCGGCGGTTGGCGGTGTTCCGCCAGGCAGGGTTGGCAAGGAGGCCTGGCCCCCGCCGGAAGTGGCGGAGAACATCAACCGCGCAGAGATGGGGAACCTCGGCTTGAGCGCTGAAGAGGAAGCAGCGCTCGTGGCGTTCCTCAGGACCCTGTCGGATGGGTACCAGGGCGAATAGCGCGGCGAACGCGTTCCAGAGGCCAGGAAGGGGGAGCGCACGCCGACCTGCCCCTTGCTACTTCACCGTGGATTGCGTATGTGACCAGCCCCCTGTGGTGGTGGCAAGGTGAGCTCGGCTCTTCCGGCCCTCAGGCGTTGGCCACCTGGCGGAGGACGCAGGCTCCTGGAGCCGGTGCTCGATACTTCGACACTCTGCACAACAACAGGCCCCTCGGGTGCAGCGTCCGCTGCCTCAGGGATGGAGGCGATCCGGCCTGTCCTTATCCGTACCCCCCTGCGTGCGACTCATGCGCACTCATGCCTCTGGTGGACGCTGAGCCGCTCTGATGCTGTTGAGTCGGGGGGCTGGACGCACGGCGAGTTCTCCTCTCGCATCAAGAGACCCCCTGCATGGGGGGGGCATCTTTTTCTCTCCTCCCTGCTGTGTTCCTATCGGGATCCCTGAGAGCGGACGCACCTGCCTTCCGCAGATTCCTGTCTGGTTTGACATTTGCGGGGTGGTTCTCTACCATTTCCCGTGGGCCTTCCCGCCTGGAAGAGTGCGGGAATCATCCCCACGGGTTTCTCCTCCTGAATACTATTGTGATTGTGGTCCGCTCCGCCAAACGCGACAGACAGTTGTTCCATGCCCTCTCTTTTCTGTCGGGCGTCCGAACCATCAACGAGTACGACTTTAAGGAAGAGGGTAACGCATGAAGGCGCTCTTTCGCCGCCCGTGGTGGATAACGGGAGTCTCCCTTCTGCTCGGAGGCGCTCTCCGCGGGGAGGAGTCTCCGTTTCCGGATCGGGAGCTCCTTGCCGGGGCGAGGGTGGGGTCCATTGTCCAGAAACCGGGGCAGCTCTACGGCCACACGGCCGATTTCGGGTTGATCCTCGTTCCCGAGAACCGGAACCGGCCGGGCTCACGGCTCGTGGTTCTTCCCTTCATCCGGCACCGGGCGAGAGGGGATTCCTCCTCCGCTCCCGTTTTCATTCTGGGAGGGGGGCCGGGGAAGAGCAATCTCTGGCGCGAGATGCCCGAGGTCTTCTATACCCGCAACGCCGTGGTCCATGTGGGCTACAGGGGAGTGGATGGGGAGGTGAAGCTGAAGTGCCCCGAGATCGGGGTCGCCATGACGGCGGAGCGGCCTCTCTCGCACGAAACCCTGGATGCCTTCCGGAGAACCATCCGCAGCTCGTATGAGCGGCTGATCCGCGAAGGGGTGGACCCGGACGGGTATTCCGTGATGGAGGTGGTGGAGGATATGGAGGCCCTCCGCGTGGCGCTGGGCTACGGCACGATCAACCTCTTCTCCACGAGTTTCGGAACTCAGATTGGCACGCTCTACTGCTTGAGGCACCCGCAGGCAGTCCACCGCAACCTCATGATAGGCGCCTCACGGGGCGTGCGGGGCTTGGATGAGCTCTGGGACCCGGAAGTGGTGGACTCGATGCTCGGGCGCTATGCCGCACTCTGGCAGGCGGACGGAGAGGCGCGGGGCGGGAGTCCCGATCTCCTCGGGACCATGCGGTCTGTTCTGGGCACCCTTCCCGTCACATGGAACGGTGTCTTCATAGACCCCGACAAGGTCCGGCTTGCGGCGTTCTACAGTCTCTACGAAACGGAATCGGCGGCGGCGGTCTTGGATGCTTTTGTGGCGGCGGAAAAGGGGGATCCGGGAGGGCTGGCCCTTCTGGTGGTGGGCTATGACGAAGCAGTGCAGGACACGACACGTCAGTACTGGGGCGAGTTCCTCTGCAAGTTCGCAAGCGCAGGATATGACAGCACGCGGGACCATGAGAGGGAGATGGATCCGCCGGGTTCGGTGCTGGGTTCCCCCTCCGCGAAACTCTGGTGGACGGCCATCCCGCGGGGCGGGTGGCCCGTGCGGCAGATTCCCCCGGAGTACCGCGGGCCCCTCACGGTGAGGACCCGCACGCTCATTGTGAACGGGGAGCTGGATTTCTCGAGTCCTCCCGCCAACATGCGGGAAGCCGCTCCGTGGTTCCCGGACGGAACGGTGATCGAGATCCCCTGCATGGGGCACATGGACGTGTTCAAGCTCCAGAGGGGGGCGGTGGACCATCTTGCGGAGCGGTTCTTCCTGAGCGGGGTTGCGGACACATCCCGCTACCGGCCTCACCTCATCGACTTCACACCCGAAGAGACCCTTCAGGGGGAGGCACGGAGGATATTCGGAACGGGGGGGAAGTGACAGCAGGACCCCGTCTGGGGCTCCGCAGGCCGATCGGGGTCAGCGGAACCCGGCGGGGGCGTGCGTTTGCGTTCAGGAAGAGGGTCGTCCGTGTGGAACAGACGAAGGGATCAAACCTCATGAGAATCCAGGTACTCGGAACCGGATGCCCCAAGTGCAAGAAGCTGGCTGAAAACGTGGAGGCGGCGGCACGGTCGCTCGGGATGACCGTCCAGGTGGAGAAGGTGACGGAAATGGATGAGATCGTGAAGTCGGGTGTGATGATGACGCCCGCTCTGGCCGTGGACGGGGAGGTGAAGAGCGTGGGGAGGGTGCTGCAGGTGGAAGAGGTGGTCCGGATTCTGAAGGAGGTCTCCACCTCATGAGCGCGAAGAAGATTGCCGCGGTGCTGCTGCTCCTTTTCGTGGCCGTTTCCCTGGTCTATCTGGGGTTGAGAACCCCGCCGGGAGGGGCGGCGGGATCCGGGGAACCCGGGGAGGAGGGAGCCCCCCACGGGGTTGCGGTCTATTATTTCCACGGGAATGTCCGCTGCACCACCTGCCGCACCATCGAGGCCCTCACCCGGGAGGCCCTGGAGACAGGGTTCCGGGAAGAGCTCCGGGAGGGGCGCCTTGTGTGGCGGGTGGTGAACGTGGAGGATCCGGAGAGCGAGCACTACGCGGAGGAGTTCGCCCTTTCCTCAAGCAGCGTTGTGCTGGAGCGGACTGCGGAGGGGAGCCGGCCGGAGTGGAAGAAGCTCAACCGTGTGTGGGAGCTGGTGCACGGGGAGAAGGAGGAGTTCCTGGCGTACGTCCGCGAGGAAACCCGCGCGTATCTTGAGGCACCCGCCCGATGATGGAACTTCTCCCGGGTGTGCTGTCTGCCTTCTGGCTGGGGCTCCTCACATCCATCAGTCCCTGTCCTCTGGCCACGAACATCGCGGCCATATCCTTCGTGGGGCGCCGCATCGGGAGCCCCTCGGGCGTTTTTCTTTCGGGGCTTCTCTATACCCTCGGGAGGATGCTCAGCTACACGGCCCTGGGGGTGATGCTGGTCGCGAGTCTCCTCTCGGCCCCGACCCTCTCCCGTTTTCTCCAGACCCACATGAACACGGCCCTGGGGCCCCTGCTCATCCTGGCGGGGATGGTTCTCTCCGGTCTCATCACGCTCCCCGCGGGAAGGGGGATCGGGAGCGGAGAGCGGCTTCAGAAGCGTGTGGAGGGGCTCGGTCTGGGGGGAGCTCTGCTTCTGGGGGTGGTCTTTGCGCTCTCTTTCTGTCCCGTTTCGGCGGCGCTCTTCTTCGGGAGTCTCATCCCCCTGGCACTCCACTACGAGTCGGGGGTGGCGCTTCCCTCCGTGTACGGGGCCGCCACGGGACTCCCCGTTCTCATCCTGGCCCTGGGCCTCTCCTTCGGTGCACAGCGGGTGGGAGAGGCCTACCGGAGCATACGCGCCTTCGAGCGCTGGGCCAGGGTTGTCACGGGCGCTGCATTCATACTCGTGGGAGTGTACTTCTCCCTGGTCTACATATTCCAGGTCCGGTTCTGAGCCCTCCCCGTTTGAGAAGATTCCGATCTCCCGCCATCGGCCGGCAGCAGGCCGGCCACCGCGGGTTTCCCCGCGGCTGGCGTGCGGGAAGATGTCTCTCCGATCCTCATGCGAGGTCGAAGCGGTCCAGGTTCATTACCTTGTTCCAGGCCATGACGAAGTCGCGCACGAACTTCTCTTGCGCGTCATCCTGTGCATAGACCTCGGCCAGCGCGCGCAGCTGCGAGTGTGAGCCGAACGCCAGATCCACCCGGGTCCCCGTCCATTTCGGTGCGCCTGTCCTGCGGTCGCGCCCCACGAATGTGTCCGCGGCATCGGCCGCCGGTTTCCAGACGGTGTTCATGTCGAGCAGGTTGATGAAGAAATCGTTGGAGAGCGTGCCCACCCGTTTTGTCCATACACCGTGTTGTGACCCTCCCGTGTTCGCCCCGAGCACGCGCAGGCCTCCGATCAGCACGGTCATCTGGGGCGCGCTCAAACTCAGGAGCTGCGCCCTGTCCACCAGCAATGCCTCCGCCGGCACCGTGAACATGGTCTTCTGGTAATTGCGAAACCCGTCGGCCTGCGGTTCCAGGACGGCAAAGGAAGCCGCGTCGGTCTGTTCCTGCAATGCGTCGGTGCGACCGGGAGTGAAGGGGACCTGGAGATCGTATCCGGCTGCCCTGGCTGCGGCTTCCACCGCGGCGCAGCCGGCCAGCACGATGAGGTCAGCCAGGGAGACCTTCTTGCCGCCCTTCTGTGCGCCGTTGAAGTCTCTCCGGATCCTCTCGAGCCGGTCCAGCACCCCGGCCAGCTGCGCCGGCTGGTTGACTTCCCAATCCTTCTGCGGTGCCAGGCGAATGCGCGCGCCGTTGGCGCCGCCGCGTTTGTCCGAACCACGGAAGGTGGAGGCGGAAGCCCATGCGGTGGAGACGAGTTCCGACACGGACAATCCCGATGCCAGGACCCCGGCCTTGAGCCGGGCGATGTCCCCGGCCTCGACGAGGGGGTGATCCACAGCGGGGATAGGGTCCTGCCAGAGGAGGTCTTCGGAGGGGACTTCGGGTCCGAGATACCGTGTCTTCGGTCCCATATCGCGGTGGGTGAGCTTGAACCAGGCGCGCGCGAAGGCGTCGGCGAAGGCCTGGGGGTTCCTGTGGAACCGGCGCGCGATGGGCTCATAGATGGGGTCGAAGCGGAGCGACAGGTCGGCCGTGGTCATCATCGGCCGGTGCCTCTTCGAGGGGTCGTGCGCATCGGGGATCATGTGCTCCGGCTTCACGTCCTTTGCCAGCCACTGCCAGGCGCCTGCCGGGCTCTTCACCAGCTCCCACTCGTAGGTGAACAGCATGTCGAAGTAGCCCAGATCCCATTTCGTCGGATGGGGCTTCCACGCTCCTTCGATACCGCTGGTGGTGGTGTGCACGCCCCTGCCGGTGCCGAAGCGGTTGATCCAGCCCAGGCCCTGTTCCTCGATGGGAGCGGCTTCCGGCTCCGCGCCCACCAGCTTCGGATCCCCGGCGCCGTGCGCCTTGCCGAATGTGTGGCCGCCTGCCACGAGCGCGACGGTCTCCTCGTCGTTCATCGCCATCCGGGCGAAGGTCTCGCGCACATCGCGGCCCGAGGCCACGGGATCGGGCTTGCCGTTGGGACCTTCAGGGTTCACATAGATCAGCCCCATCTGCACGGCGGCCAGCGGGTTCTCAAGCTCGCGGTCGCCGCTGTAGCGCTTGTCGCCCAGCCAGGTTGTTTCACTGCCCCAGTAGATGTCCTCTTCGGGCTGCCAGATGTCCACCCGGCCGCCCCCGAAGCCGAACGTCTTGAAGCCCATCGACTCCAGTGCGCAATTGCCCGCCAGGATCATCAAATCGGCCCAGGAGATTCTGTTCCCGTACTTCCGCTTGACGGGCCAGAGCAGGCGGCGGGCCTTGTCCAGGTTGGCGTTGTCGGGCCAGCTGTTGAGGGGCGCAAACCGCTGGTTGCCGGTCCCGCCCCCGCCGCGCCCGTCGGCGGTGCGGTAGGAGCCGGCGCTGTGCCAGGCCATACGAATGAACAGTCCGCCGTAGTGGCCCCAGTCGGCGGGCCACCACTCCTGCGAATCCTGCATGAGCGCGTACAGATCCTTCTTCAGGGAAGCCAGATCGAGTTTCCTGAATTCCCTGGCGTAGTTGAAGTCCGGTCCCATCGGATGGGAGGCCGGCGCGTGCTGGTGCAGGATGCCCAGGTCCAGCCGGTTGGGCCACCAGTCGCGGTTTGATGTGCCTTTGCCCGCCGGGGCCACCCCTCCGTGACCCGTCACGGGGCACCTGGTTTCCTCATGCATGATGATTCTCCTTTAATGCGGGGGATTGGATGTTTGCGAATGATCCTCTGCGATACCGCGAAGAACCCGTCCTGTGTGTTCGTCCGCAGGCGTCCTGCGGGCCGGGTGGTCCCGGATGTGGTTTCCGTCTGCGGATTCCACTCCGTCCTCCACCGTAGAAGTCCGACCCCGCGCGGGGGATGGCTGATTCCCCCCCTGCGCCCTTAGCGGGCAGGATACGCTCCGCACCCGGAGAAGCGGGGCGGGAATGAGATATAGTATACTTTTAGACAACGTCTAAGTCAAGGGAAATAAACTACTTCTTCCGCCTTCCCCTGATGACGACCTGCAGATCCCTGACGACCACATTCTTCAGTTTCTGCAGGCCTCGGACGGAAAGATCCTCCCAGGGAATGTCGCTGATACGGCCCGTTTCGTCATCCACGAAATGATGATGAGGCCGCGTATTGACCTCAAAGACGACCGCTTCGTCCCGCAGCACTTGTGCTCTGAGGACGCGCTTCTCAACAAGAAGATTGAGCGTGTTGTAGACAGTGGCGCGCGAGACCGAATGGCAGAAGTGTTTTGCACGCCTGAAGACCGCCTCTGCAGCGAGATGCTTCCCCGCATCCATGACGGATCGCACGACGGCAATACGCTGTGGCGTCGGCGTGAGGGAGCACCGTTCCAGCAGTGCAATGGCACGATTCATGGTGAAAGATGCATGGAAGGGGATAGAATAACAAGATCCGTCCCGCCGGGTCGGGGGCGGCGTTTCCCTCTGTCTGCGGGGCCGCGAGGGGACTCCCCGTCCTTGTCCCCGGGGTCTCCCTCTCTGCCCTCTCTGTTCCAGGTCCGGCTTTGAGCCCTCCGCGTCTCAGAAGAAGTAGTAGGCGGAGAGAAGCAGGCGGGTGTTGGATACCTTCCGGGGATTGGCCGGCCTCCCCCGGTTTCCCGGATCGGGGGTTCCGTAGCGCGCGGAGGTGTGCTCCACTTCGGCTGCGAAGCGTGTCTTTCCCTCTTCCCAGGCGATACGGGGGGAGATGCGGAAGATGTCCGCGATGGTGGTGCCCCGCCCGTAGAGGGGGCCCTCCAGGTTCTCCGCTGCACCCAGAGTCCTGGCATACCCTCCAAAGAGGGCCAACTCCGGCTGCTTTCCTCCGGAGATTTCCCCCCAGAGGGCGTAGCTCCGGAGCGGCTCATAGCTCTCCTCGCCGGTGGAGGTGTCCACGGAGCGGACTGCATAGCCCCCCAGCATGAGAAGGTCCGAGAGATTCCCCCCGAGGGTGCCCTCGGCCTTCAGGGTCAGGTCCCCCGCGGTCACCCGGCCGAAGGCCAACAGCGCGGCGCTCCCCACGGTTGCATCCGCTTCAGTATTGCGGGTTGTGACAAGCCGCGGGCGGAGGCGTTTGTAGCCGGCTCCCGCACCCACGAGCGCAGCGCCCGAAGCATACTGCACCTGCAGGTGCAGGTCGGGCAGAACGGCGTTCCGCAGGTATGATGAGCTCAGATCCGAGGGGAGGGGCCCGCTGCTCTGGAAATCCCTCTGGGAGAGGGCTGCGGCGATGAGCCGGAACTCTCCCAGCTTCTGGGTGAACCGGATCTGGGGGTTCCGGGAGAACGGCTGGAACGGGGCCCCCGTGTTGAATGAGACAACGCCGGGGAACATTTCCGCCACGAACATGGGATGCCAGAACTGTCCCACGAGCAGGGAAGACTGCTCCCAGTCCAGCCGGAGGTATGCATGCCGGAGCCGGAAGCCGCTCACATCCGCATCGGAGGTTCCGAAGAACTCCCCCTCCAGAAGGCCCGATGTGCGCGCTCCCAGTGCCTCGGGGCCCGTGATCCTTCCCGTCAGCCGGCTCTGAATCGAGAGGATGTTCAGGTTGGGGGCCGCATGGATGTCTGTGCCGGCGGCGTCCTTTCGCTCTTCGGCGGGGTAGAGGAGGAAGTGCCCTTCGCGCACACTCACCGTCTGGCGGCTGTCGTAGAACAGATCCGTCTTGACGAACCCCGAGAACGTGATGCCGTAGGAAGGGGCAGCATCCTGAGCCAGGGCGCAGGATGCCCCCAGGAACAGCACTGCAAGGAGCTGGAAACGATGTCGCATGGGATTTCCCGTTTGTGGCGGATGGAAAAGGAGGCAGACCGGGGGGCCCTGCCGGATCCCCGTCGGGAGAATGACATTACGGAATCCCGGGTCCAGAAGCAACCGGGGGGGGACCCGGAGTGTGCGGCGCGGGGGGAGGAGGGGTGGAGCGGACGAAGGGCGGGCTCTTTGCGGTGAGGGGACTTGACGGGCGCCCGCGCAGGCCGTATATTATATGCGGAGGTGCGCATATATGCAGATAGAAAAACGATCCGGAATGCGGGCTGCCGCCGGTCTCTTCAGGGTTCTGGGGGATCCCACCAGACTGCGCCTTGCGGTCTTCCTTGCCGCCAGGGGGGAGACGTGCGTGTGTGTGCTGGCCGGAGCCCTGGCAGCCCCCCCTTTCAAGGTGTCGCGCCATCTGGGCATCATGCGATCGGCGGGGCTCGTTCGAGCGCGGCGCCAGGGAAGATGGATGCACTACCGGCTGGTGTCTGGGCGGGAAGGTCTCATGGAGTGCGTGCTGAAGTGTTTCCGGACGACCCTGGCCCGGGGAGCCGAGGCCGCAGGGGATCTGAGGCGGGCGGGGAGGATGAAGTGCAACACAACGTCCTGCCTCACGAACGGAAGGAGACCCCCGAAGTGAAACCGAAGATGAAGATCCTGTTTGTCTGTACACACAACTCCTGCCGGAGCCAGATGGCCGAGGGTTGGACGCGGCACCTGCGGGGAGACCTGATCGAGCCGTACTCCGCGGGGGTGGAACCGGGGGCTCTGGATGCCCGGGCAGTGAGGGTGATGCGTGAAGCGGGGGTGGATATCAGCGGACAGAAGAGCAAGGATGTGGGGACCCTGGCCGGAGTGGAGTTCGACTATGTGGTGACGGTTTGCGCAAGGGCGCTGGAGGCATGTCCCGTGATCCCCGCAGCGGCGAGGATGGCGCACGCGGGTTTTGAGGACCCCCCCCGCCTGGCTGCGGGATCCCGAACCGAAGAGGAGGCCCTCGGGCACTACCGAAGGGTGCGGGATGAAATCCGGGCGTTTGTGGAGACCCTCCCCCGGGTGCTGACAGGGGAGGGAATCGAAGACGTGCGGGGCGTCGTGCGGGCATCCTACGGCAGAATCGCCCGGGAGTCCTCCTCGTGCTGCGGGTCTTCGGGGTGCTGCGGAGGCAGCCCGGGCGGCTTCCAGCCGGCGGACTATGCGGCCGAGGATCTGGCGGGTCTTCCCCAGCAGGGAGCCCACATGGGGCTCTCGTGCGGGAATCCCCTGGCGCTCGCCTCCCTGCGGCCGGGGGAGACGGTACTGGATCTGGGCTCGGGCGGGGGGATGGATGTGCTTCTGGCTGCGCGCCGCGTGGGCCCCGCGGGGCGGGTGATCGGAGTGGACATGACCCCCGAGATGCTGGGCCGGGCGCGGAGGAACGCCCGGGAGGTTCATTCCCGGGGAGGACCCGACAACGTGGAGTTCCGGCTGGGGGAGATAGAGCATCTTCCCGTGGCGGATGCGAGCGTGGATGTGGTCATCTCCAACTGTGTCATCAATCTCTCTCCCGAGAAGGCGCAGGTGTGGCGGGAGATCGCACGCGTCCTGAAGCCGGGGGGAAGAGTGGCGGTCTCGGACCTGGCCCTTCGCGGGCCCCTCCCCGACCCCGTGAAGGCCTCGGTGGAGGCCCTGGTGGGTTGTATCGGAGGGGCCGTGGCGGTGGAAGAGACACGGGAGATGGTCCGCTCGGCAGGCCTCGTGGAGACAGGCCTCACGCTCCGATCGGACTATATCGACGGGATGGTATCCCGGGAGGATCCCCTCCACCGCTCCCTGGGCCGGTTTCTTGCCCCCGGGAAGGGGCTTGGGGACTATGTGACGAGCATGGACATCACCGCATCCAAGCCCCCCGGGGGAGGAGAACCGTCATGACGGCACGCCAGGGTGTGCCGCAGATCCGCCGGTCGGGCCTGAGCGGTTTTGAGCGTTATCTCACCCTCTGGGTGATGCTCTGTATTGCGGCGGGGATCCTCCTCGGGAGGGCGGCTCCTGATGTGGCCTCTTTCCTGGACGGGCTGGCGGTGCACGCGGGGGGGGCGCCCGTGGTCTCGATTCCGATCGCCCTCTGCCTCTTCTTCATGATGTATCCCATCATGGTGAAGATAGATTTTTCGGAGGTGGTGAAGGCGGGGAGGAGTGCGCGGCCCGTGATGCTCACCCTCTTTGTGAACTGGGCGGTGAAACCTTTTACGATGTATGCCATCGGCATGCTCTTCCTGGGAGTGCTCTTCAGGGGGTTCATCGGGGAGGATGCCGTGGACCTGGTCAGGATGCCGCTGGGTCTGGACCTCCCCGTCGGAGCCCGCACCGGGGAGGGGAGGGTGGTACTGGAGGGGACCGTGAAGATGCTGGAGGTCCCCCTCTGGCGGAGCTACCTGGCGGGATGCATTCTGCTGGGTGTGGCTCCGTGTACGGCGATGGTGCTCGTGTGGGGCTTCCTGGCGCGGGGAAACGACGGGCACACCCTTGTCATGGTGGCCATCAACTCCCTCACCATGCTCGTGCTCTATGGACCCCTGGGAGGGTTTCTTCTGGGGGTGGGGCGTCTTCCCGTTCCCTGGGAGGCACTCTTCCTTTCGATCGGAATCTATGTGGCCCTTCCGCTGGCCGCGGGGTACTACTCCCGAAAGGCCATCATAGGGGCCCGCGGGGAGCAGTGGTTCCAGAGCAGGTTTCTTCCTTTCCTCACACCCGTCACCATCGTCTCGCTCCTTGCCACGCTTGTTTTGCTCTTCTCGTTCAAGGGTGCAACCATCCTGGAAGCCCCGTTCACCATTCTCTGGATCGCGGTGCCGCTTTTCATCCAGACGAACCTGATCTTCTGGCTTGCGTACGGTCTGGCGCGGCTGCTCCGGCTGGACTACGCGGATGCCGCCCCTTCGGCCCTTGTGGGGGCTTCCAACCACTTCGAGGTGGCGATCGCCACGGCCACGATGCTCTTCGGGCTTTCCTCGGGAGCGGCCCTGGCGACCGTCGTGGGAGTGCTGATCGAAGTGCCCGTGATGCTGATGCTGGTGAGGATCTGTCTCAGGACTTCGTGGCTCTTCCAGAAGAAACCCTGAAGCCGGCGGGCGGCGCGGGAGGCGTGTCGGCTCGTGATCCCGCGAAGAAGAAGCCCGTGCCGGGGCGGGGTGCCGGGGTTCTCAGCGGGATGCGCGGCTTCCCCCTCCGAAGCGCTCCCAGAACCACCGGTGCAGGCGGTGGATGAACCCTGTGGGCTCGGAGAACATGAGGATGCACCGACCGTGCACCACGTTCATCCCCTGTGAGCAGCAGAAGGCGATTGCCGCATCCGACTCGGAACCCTGCTGCATCCAGACGCTTTTCACGCCCGCACCGACCGCCTCCCGGACCACCTTTTCCGTCTCCGCGGGGGGTACCACCGTGACAACGCCTTCAATGCCTGAAGGGGCGGCTGTAAGGGAGGGATGGCACCTGATACCGTCGAACCGGTCCAGGCGGGGGTGGAGTGGGATGACTTCGTATCCCCGATCCCGGAGGTGCCGGAACACGATGCTGCCGAACTTCCGGGGGGATGAGGAGACCCCGGCGACGGCGATCCTCCGGAGCCGCAGGAACTCCGCAGCGTCTGAGGGTGTGGACATGATGTGATCCTTGGAAGAGTCCGACTTCGGGTGAAGGGCCGCACCCGTTGCGCGCGCCATCGGGCGCGGGGCCTTGCGGCCGCCGGGGAACGATCCACCTCAATGTACGAAATGCGCGCGCCACCTGCTTCCACGGGCCCTTCCCCTTGACATTCTCCTCCGTTCTCTCCACAATGCAACCAAGGAGAGGTCAGGAATGTCCTTCAGGGTGCGCGACAGCGGTCTTCTGCTCCTGGCCCTGGTGTATGCCGCCATGGGCCTCGGGTCGGCCTGCGCCCTTCTCCAGCCGGCCTATGCAGGCCGCGGCCCCGCCTCCCTGACCGCTCCTGCGCGCCCTGTCAAAGAAATCCCCCGGAAGGTCATCCTCCCCCGGCGCCACCACCCTCTCGTGAAGCAGACCCCGGTCCCGGAGCAGTATCCCGAGATCCCCCAGCCCCCGGGCGGCACCGCAAAGGGAGAGGAGATACGCGTTCCCTCGGAATCCATCCCCGTTCTATTCCATTCTGTCGGCCCTGCCTCCGTGCGGGCACCCCCCTCAGCGGTTTCCTGAGAGTCTGAAGCGTCCATGTCCCGCCCCGGTGTGTTCCCGGAGCGGTTCCGTGCATTCTCCGGCACGTCGCCCGTTTTTGTCGGGTGAGATTGGCGACTCCCCATGAGGCGACGGTCCGGATGCGGGCCGCGTGCACGATCGCGCGCCGGAGCGAGTCCCGAACGGGCCCCGACACCCGGGGCCCCCCAGCCAGAGGAGGACAAGATGTCCAGGAACAAGAAGCGGCATACGGCAGACCGGGAGGATTCCCGGCCGGGTCACACAGGGGGAACACCACCCGCCATTCAGGCACAGGCAGGGGCATCCGGATCCGGGGCCCCTCGGGAACCGCTCACCGCGAGGGAACACGCCCCCCCAGGACAGCCATCCGCGGGGGGCGGAGAAGGCGCGTCGTGGCAGTTCAAGTTCCTCCTGGGGGCCATCGCCGTCGGGCTTCTCGGGCTGCTCCTGAAGTTGCTCCTCGGGGGGTAGGCCCCGGCCAGCATCTCCCGGGTGGAGGCACGGTGCCTGCCCCGCAGAAGCATTCAACAGGAGGCAAAGAAGATGCAGACAATCGTCACGGCCGCGGGCGAGGGCAACATCGTCGTACGGCCGATCCGGATCGGGGATTTCGACCGGATCACGGAGCTCCAGCAGGTGTGCTTTCCGGGGATGCGGCCCTGGAATCGGGAGCAGCTCGAAAGCCAGGTCACCCACTTCCCCGAGGGGCAGCTGTGCGTCGAGTACAACGGACGGCTCGTGGCCTCCTCCAGCAGTCTCATCCTGGATTTCGCCATGTACGCGGATTGGCACAGTTGGCGGGAGATCGCGGATGAGGGATACATTCGAAACCACAACCCGCAGGGAAACACCCTGTACGGCATCGAGATCATGGTGCACCCCGATTACCGGGGGATGCGGCTTGCGCGGCGGCTGTATGACGCGCGCAAGCGGCTGGCCCGCGAGATGAACCTCATGCGCATCGTGCTGGGCGGGCGCATCCCCGGCTATCACGCCCACAAGGACAGCATGACCCCACGGGAGTACGTGGATCGGGTCATCCGCAAGGAGCTGGTGGATCCGGTGCTCACCACACAGGTGTCCAACGGGTTCGTCGTCGTGCGTCTTCTGACCGGCTACATGACCGCCGACCGGGAGTCCCAGGGGAACGCCACCCTGCTGGAATGGGTCAATCTGGACTACCAGCCGGACGTCCGCCGGCGATATGTGGCGACACAGGCCGTGAGAATCTGCGCCGTACAATACCAGATGAGGATGATCCGGAGCTTCGAGGAGTTCGCCCGTCAGGTGGAGTACTTCGTGGATGTTGCGTCCGACTACAAGAGCGATTTCATCCTCTTTCCGGAGCTCTTCACGATGCAGCTCCTTTCCTTCGCGGAGCCCGCCCGGCCGGGCATTGCCGTGCGGCAGCTTGCGGATTTCGGGCCGCGCTACCTGGAGCTCTTCGGCAGGCTGGCGATGAAGTTCGACATCAACATCATCGCGGGCTCGCTCTTCAGTGTCGAGGAGGGCAGGCTCTTCAACGTCGCGTATCTCTTCCACAGGAACGGCGGCATCGACAAGCAGTACAAGCTGCACATCACCCCTGCCGAGCGGCGATGGTGGGGAGTGGAGGGCGGAAACTCCGTCGAGGTGTTCGACACCGACAGGGGGAAGGTATCCATCCAAATATGCTATGATGTCGAGTTCCCCGAGGTTGGAAGGATCGCGGCCGAAAAGGGGGCACAGATCTTCTTCGTTCCGTTTGCCACGGACGAGCGGTACGGCTACCTGCGCGTCCGGTATTGTGCCCAGGCCCGCTGCATCGAGAATCACGTTTATGCGGTGACTGCCGGAACTGTCGGGAATCTGCCTTCGGTGGACAACATGGACGTGCAGTACGCCCAGTCGGGCATTTTCTCCCCCGCGGACATCCCGTTTTCGAGGGATGCGATTGTGGCCGAAACCACCCCCAACATCGAAACCGTCATCGTGGATGACGTGGATCTCGAGCTCTTGAAGAGGCACCACCAGACCGGCACGGTGCTGAACTGGAAGGACCGGCGCACCGATCTCTACAGTGTCCGCCTGGAGAAACCTGTCTGAGATCCGCCGGGAAGGTCCACCAGGGGGCGGTCCTGGTTCCCGCCGGAAGAGCGGCCGGCGGGGCTCGAGGCCGGCGCGGTCCCCGGGGTCGCCCTGCGTGCAGGGCATGTGACCTGCCGCACCGAAGATGTGGGGAGGAAGTGCGTCATTGGCGCAACAAACAGAGGGAGGGGTCGTTCTGGAGAATGGGCCGCGGCTGGCCCGCCGGTGAATTTGTGCGCCGATCTTCGTATATTATACACTTAGGCTCCCCGGCCTGACGGAATCTCACATCTGGGAAGCGGATGAAACAGAACACACAGCAGCAAGGGCATCACAGGCCTCACGGTCCGGAACGGAGCGTCCAGGACTACATCGGGATTCTCATCAGGGGGAAATGGATCGTGGTGGGGAGCTTTGCCACGATTCTCGTCCTTTCCTTCGTGTACACGAAACTGGTCACACCGGTCTACAAGGCGTCCGCCACCGTCCTGATCGATCAGCGTCTTCCGCCGGTGCCGGTGAGTCTGGACGCCCCTTCCCGCGCGATCCTCCAGAACGTCAAGAACGAAATGGAGGTCCTGCTCTCCCGTTCGGTGGCCGACAGCGTGGCTGTCCGCCTCATGGAGCGGCGCTACGTGGATACCCTCGACTATGAGATCATCCCGGTGCTCTACTCCGCGTATGAGCCGGAGGGGAAGCGTGAGTTAGCCTCCCTGGGCGAGGTTTCGGGCAACCTGATGGGGATGGTGGATTTCGACCCCTTGCGGGAGACCGACGTGATCCGGATTACGGCCTCCAGCGAGAACCCCCGCGAGGCCGCCCTGGTGGCCAACACCTACGCCCAGGTGTACCATGACCGGAACATCTACACCAGCCGCGCCCGCTCGCGGGCGCTGCGGGAGTTCCTGGAAAACCAGGTCCGCGACAAACGCAAGGGTCTGGACGAGTCCGAGGGGGCGATGCAGGACTACATGGAGAACCAGGGAATCGTCTCCCTGGATGATGAGTCCCGGAAGGTCATCGAACAGCTCTCGGCCCTGGAGGCGAACCGGGACGCCGTGGACATCGAGCTCATCTCTCGCGCGCGCAAGCTGGCTTCCTACCGGGAGCAGTTCCCCCAGCAGGAGGCCGACGTGGCCCGGGTGATGGGGGGGGCGAACGACCAGTACATCCGGGGGCTGCAGGAGGAGATCGCCAGGCTGGAGGTCCAGCGGGATGTGACCATCGCGCAGAATCCCCAGGCGTCCGGACAGGAGATATACAACGATCGGTTGAAGGAAATAGACACCCAGATTGCCGCGCTCAAGGTGAACCTCCAGGCCCGGACCGACGAGTTCATCGAGCGGCTCCCCGCATCCCGGGCAGCGGACACCCGTTCGGATCCGGCCGGCTACCTGAGGCAGTTGAAGCAGGACATTGCCGAGACCGAGATCGAGATGCAATCCCTGCGCGCCAAGAAGCAGGCGCTCAACGACGTCATCCGGGGGTACAACGCCCAGTTTGAGCGGATTCCCAAGAAGAGCATCCAGTTTGCCCGGCTCCAGCGGGCCAAGTTGAGCAATGAGAAGCTCTACCTGCTCGTGGAGTCGAAGTACAGCGAGGCGGCCATTTCCGAGCGGTCTGAGTTCGGCTACGTGACGGTCATGGATCCCGCCTATGTCCCCACGGCCCCTGCCAGTCCCAAGATGATCCTGAACCTGCTCCTGGGCGCCTTCCTCGGTCTGGGACTTGGCATTGGAGTGGTGTTCGTGCGGGAGCTGCTGGATGTGCGGATCCAGACCCCGGAGGACTTCAAGAAGAAGGGGTATCAGATGCTGGCGGCGGTCATGGAGATGGAGGAGGAGCTGAAGGAGATCTCGCCGGACGACGAACGGAACCGGTTTGCCCGGGAGATCGACCCGCATCTTCTGACCCTGCTGCTTCCCTTTTCTCCCATTGCCGAGTCCTACCGGCTCCTCCGGACGGCCGTGAGCTTCCCGAGGGAGGGGAATCCCCCCCGGATCCTCGTGGTGACGAGTCCGAACCCTTCCGAGGGGAAGTCCACCACGGTGGCGAACCTTGCCGTCACCTTCGCCCAGAGCGGAAAGAAGACCCTTCTGGTGGACTGTGACCTGAGGAAGCCGAATATCCACAATCTCTTCAGAATCCAGACGAAGCCCGGCCTGAACGAGCTCCTCTTCCGGACGGGCGCGCATGAGCTGGCCGTACAGGCGGGTGTCATCAAGAACCTGGATGTGATCTGCGCGGGCAGCATCTCGCCCAACCCCTCGGAGGTGCTGGGGTCCCAGGAGTTGCGTTCCCTCCTGGACCAGGCCCGGAGGGAATACGACATGATCCTCCTGGATGCATCACCCGTGCTGGCGGCGACGGACGCCACCGTGCTCTCCACAATCGTGGACGGGGCCGTCATCGTCACCTCCGCGGGGATCACCCGCATGGCCGATATCGAGAGGGCCGTGGAGCACATCGAGGGGGTCGGGGGGAAGGTGGCCGGCTACGTGCTGAACCGGCTGGACCTTCGCCGGGCCTACGGGATACCTTACGGACGAAAGGGCTACGGGTACTATGGCTACTCCTATCACAGCGGGAACGGCAGGGCCGGCGCCAAACGGCATAGCCGGGCGGGCACCCATGAACGCTGAGACGCGAGATCGGCTCCGGGGAAAGGCGTTGATCCTGACGTACGCAGCCCTCCTGGCGGGCTGTGTGCCGCAGATGGCGGCGGCACAGGCGCAGGAGAGCGGGCTGGCCTCGGGACTGGCGCGGGGGGCGACGGCTTCGTACTACTACATCGGGAAACCGGGGGAGCTGACCATGCAGGTGAACGTCTGGGGGTTCGTGAGAAGCCCCGGCCGCTATGAGGTGCCCAGCGGAACGGACCTCGTGCAGCTGTTGTCCTTCGCCGGAGGGCCCACGGAGGGGGCGGACATGGACGACGTCCGCATCACGCGGGTGATCCGGAGGGATACCACGGTCACCCGAATCGTGATCGAGGTGGATCTGGAGGACCTCCACCTCGTGGAGCCCGCCAAGCTCGCCCTCTACCCGGGGGACACCATATTCATCGACCATACCGCCTGGCTCACGGTACGGGACGTCTTCTCCTTCATGACCACGGCCGCCATCATCAGCTCGGCGGTGGTCCAGATTGTCTACGTCGCGAACCGGTAACCGGGGTGTTCCACACAGCGCCGTCCCCTGCATGACCGTACTGGTAATCTTTCTTCTCCTGTTCCTCTTCAACGGCTTCAAGTTTCTGTTCTGGACGTCCGGCAGCGAGCAGGCGATCCGGCTTGCCTCTGTCGGGTCCGACTTTGTCCTGATCCTCCTTGCCTTCGTGGTTCTTCTCCGGCGCCGCGGGGTGTTCGGGGGAACCGCCCTCGTAGCCCTTGCGCTCGTTTCCACCGTCACCCTGATCTACAACCTGGACCGGGACGGCATGACCTCCCACCTGAACGGGCTCAGGGAGCCGGCTTTCTTCCTCTCCAGTCTCGTGGTGGCCGACTACCTCATGCGGTCGGAGGTGCGGGAGCGGTTCGTGCGGGTGTTCCAGGCGCTCCTTCTCCTGTTCTGCCTTGCCCAGATCCCGTCGTCGTTCGTGCAGTTTCTGGAGTACGGCGCCAGCGATTCAGTGGGTGGGACGCTGGGATGGGGCGCCACGAACGCGGTGACCCTGCTGATGTTCATGTGCGCGTTCTATTTCATTCTGGTGACCGGTTCCACGGAGGAGGCGGATTCCTTCAAGACCGGAAGGGTGCTTCTGTTCTGCGTTCTCCTGATACCCTGCGCCATCAACGAGACGAAGATCTCTTTCTTTCTGTTGCCTGTGTTCCTGGGCCTGCTGGTGCTCTCCCGCCAGGTCCACCGGGCTGTGCCTACCCTGTTTCTGGGAGTGGCGCTGGTCTATCTTCTGGGCATGGCCTATACCGAATACGTGGGGGACTGGGGCCGGGTGCTGGACGACCGGTTCCTTCAGGAATACCTCTTTCATACGGACCGGGAGACGGGGGACTACCCGCGCGGGATGAAGCTCTCCATGTCCCTGGACATCATGGCCCGGGATCCGATCACCTTCCTGATCGGGCTGGGGTACGGGACGCTGATGGGGGGCAACATCATTGATTCATCCCAGTTCACACGCTCCATCTGGTGGATCCAGGGGGCGCGGGCGTTCCTGAATACGGTCCTGTTCCAGGGGGGGATCGCCCTCGCCCTGCTGCTGGCACTTCCCATGCTGGGGGGGATGAGAACACGGGTGCGGCTTTCCCCCAACATGAAGCGGTTCCGTCTCTTTCTGCTCTTCACACTTGGAGCCATGTGGTTTTACCACGACTCCGCCTACAACAGGGCCTTTGCGGCCATCGTGGCGTACTTCATTGCCTGGATCAGGGTCGGGGGAATCCACCGGGAGGAGGGGGACGCGGAGGCGGAGCACTCGGAGCTCCGCGAGACACCCGCACCGGAGCCAAAGGCCGCAGAGGCATCATGAAGCGGATCCTCATCATCAACATGGCCCAGTTCGGTTACCACAGCGACACGTACTACTCCTGCCGGTATCTGAAGCACCGCTACCGTCCCGTCTGTCTGTGCTGGGATTACGGCCAGAAGCGAATCGAGGAGCCCGGAGTGGAGGTGCGCTACATTCCCCGGGACGGGGCTTTCGTCGTCCGGATGGTGCGGTTTCTCTCGGCGGTCCTCCGGGAGACGGGGGGGAATGACTACGACGTCGTGTTTGTGGTGTACTTCCGCTTGTGCTCGTTCCTCGCCATTCTGCGGCGGTCCCGGACGCTGATTCTGGATATCCGCACCGGTTACGTGCTCCCGGGCATGGTCCGGGGGCTTCTCTACAATGCGGCGATCCGGCTGGAGTCCATCCCGTTCAGACGCGTCACGGTCATTACCGAAGAACTGAGGGCGCTGCTCCGGATCCCCCCGAAGAAATGCCACATCCTCCCCCTGGGGGCGGAACCCTGGGACATCCGGCCGGCCCCCCTGAATGCGCTGCGGCTTCTCTATGTGGGGACGTTCGACGGTCGCCGTATTGACGAAACCGTCCGGGGATTCGACCGCTTTGCCTCGAAGGTGCGCGGGCGGGCTGCGGTCTCCTACGACATCATCGGCTTCGGTCTCCCGGCGGATGCCGGGCGTATGGAGGCCGCCATTGGATCCGCCGCGAACCGGGACCTGATCCGGTTCCATGGCCTGGTGCCTCACCGGGATCTTCCCCCCCACTTCTCCCGGTGCAATGTCGGGGTGGTCTATGTTCCGATCGTGGCGCGCCAGGAACCCCAACCCTACACCAAGACCTACGAGTACCTGCTGGCGGGGATGCCCGTCGTGGCCACCGCCAACAGCTCGAACAGGAAGATGATCGTGGATGCGAACGGGGTTCTCGTCCAGGACGACCCCGATGCCTTCGCAGCGGGGCTGGAGCGTGTGCTGGAGCGGCTGGGGACGTACGACCCGGTGGCGATCCGGCGGGAAGCCATGCAGCACTCCTGGCGCAGCATCGTGGAGACGAACCTCCTCCCCTATCTGGACTCGCAGGTGCGGCGGTGAAGGGGACCTCCGCGGGCGGAGGCCCCGGGCGGCCCCTCCGCATCCTCATTGCCAACGGCTTCCACTACGTCCGGGGGGGAGCCGACCGGTGCTATCTGGAGCAGGTGTCCCTGCTGGGCGCACGCGGGCACACCGTGATTCCCTTCAGCACGCGTGATTCGCGGAATCTGGAGACCCCGTACGCCTCCTACTTCGTGAGTCCGATGGATTTCCCCGAACGGCTCGGGCGCGGAGGCATCCGGAACGGAATCCAGGTGGCGGAACGGGTGATCTACTCCCGGGAGGCCCGGGACCGCATGCGGGATCTCCTCCGGGAGACCCGGCCCGATGTGGCCCACATCCACGGCCTGTGGCACGAACTGTCCCCCTCCATTCTCCCGGTCCTGCGGAGAGCGGGCATTCCCGTTGCGCAGACTCTCCACGACTACAAGCTCCTCTGTCCCAACAGCACATTCGTGTCGGGCGAGAGCCTGTGCGAGCGGTGCAAGGTGCGCCGCTACCACAACGTGGTGCTCCGCCGGTGCAAGCGGAACTCCCTGACCGCGAGTCTTCTGGCCTGCGCCGAGGCCGTTGTGCACAAGATGGCGGGACTGGTGGAGAGAAATGTCAACCTGTTTCTGACCCCCAGCCGCTTCCTACTGGAGAAACTCCGCGAGTACGGGGTCCCGACGCGGGCGGTCCACGTTCCCAATTTCATCGATGCAGGGCGGTTCTCCCCCTGTTATGAGCCGGAGGATTACTTCGTGTACGCGGGCCGGCTGGTGGGGGTCAAAGGGGTGCGGACTCTCCTTGCCGCGATGCGCCGCGTGAAGGGCGCCCGCCTCTACGTGGCGGGCCGGGGGGATCTGGAGGGGGAGCTGAAGGACTATGCGCGGCGTGAGGGGCTGGGGGGGGTGGTTTTTGCGGGACATTTGGACGCGGACGAGTTGAAGGCCCTTCTGCGGAGAGCGCGTGCCATGGTGGTGCCGTCGGAATGGTACGAGAACTACTCCATGACGGTTCTGGAGGCTTTTGCATCGGGAATTCCCGTGATCGCATCGGCCATCGGCGGGCTTCCCGAGCAGGTCCGGGAGGGGGAGACGGGGTATCTCTTTCCTCCTGGGGACGGGGAACGGCTGGCGGAGGCCATGCTGCGGCTCGCGGAACACCCCGAGGAGGCGGTCCGGATGGGCCGGAATGCCCGGTTGCAGGTGGAGGCGGAAAACGCCCCGGGCCGCCACTACGAACACCTCATCTCGCTCTACCGGGAGCTGATGGAAGAGGGCGCCGCCGCAGGCAGCCCGGCGGGAGGGCTTCCCGGTTTGTGACCGCACGCACAGCATCCAGGATGGTCTTTTGATATCATCGGAGTGTCACGGCGGGATTGCCCGGTGTTCCTTGACTCTGCAGAAGGCCCATGGTATATTCGCGTTGCTTTGAGGGGAATATCCCTTCGCCGCCTGCCGGGGTTCGTTTCACAGCGGTCTGAGCGTCTGATCGGGCGCCCAACGGAATGCCGCAGAGAGGGGAAGGATTCACCCGTTCCCCGGAAAAAGGCGGCCTTTCGCCGCACGAGGCCTGCACAATCGAAACGCCATGCATATTCTCAGGAAGATAGATGAGCCAGAACACGCAGAGCATTCCGTTTCTTGACCTGAAGCTCCAGTACCAGAATCTGAAGGGGGATATCGTTCCCGCGGTGCTCCAGACCATGGAGTCCGCCCAGTTCATCCTCGGAAAGGCCGTGGAGGATTTCGAGGGCCGGTTTGCCGAGGCGCACGGCATGAAACACGCCGTGGCCGTCGGATCCGGCACCGACGCGCTCCATCTCATCCTCTGGGCCCACAACATCGGGCCCGGAGACGAGGTGATCACCGTCTCGCACACGTTCATTGCCACGGCGGAAGCCGTTTCCATGGCCGGTGCGAAGCCGGTGTTTGTGGACGTGGATCCGGTCACGTACAACATGGACCCCGACCTTCTGGAAGCGGCCATCACGAAAAGGACCAAGGCGCTGATCCCCGTGCACCTCTACGGGCAGCCCGCCCCGATGGACCGCATCGTGGAAGTTGCCCGGCGCCACGGCCTGCTGGTTGTGGAGGATGCCTGCCAGGCGCACCTTGCCACCTATGACGGGCAATTCGTGGGGCATTTCGGAACGGCCGCGGCGTTCAGTTTCTATCCCGGGAAGAACCTCGGGGCGTACGGGGAAGCCGGGGGCGTGACAACCAACGACGAGCAGCTTGCCACGCGTATCCGGATGCTGCGCGATCACGGCCAGGCAAAGAAGTATCTCCATTCCATGTGGGGACATAACTACCGCATGGACGGTATCCAGGGCGCGGTGCTGGGGGTGAAGCTCCGTCACCTTCCCGCCTGGACCGAGGCACGAAGGAAACATGCACACGAATACACGCGCCGTCTGCGGGGTGTGGGGGACCTGGTGGTCCCGGAGGAGAATCCCCGCGCACGACATGTCTATCACCTCTACGTGATCCAGACCGCGCAGCGGGATGCCCTCCAGCAGCACCTCGCCTCCCGGGGCGTTGCGACAGGACTGCACTATCCGATCCCGCTCCACCTGCAGGAGGCCTACCGGGACCTGGGGTATGCCCGGGGGGGGTTCCCCGTCACCGAGAAGGTGGCCGCGCAGGGTCTCTCGCTCCCGATGTACGCGGAGCTGACCGGGGACCAGATCGACCATGTGATCTCTTCCGTGAAGGAGTTCTTCAACTGAGATGACGATCCTGCAGCGCAGATATCCGCTCTACAAGTACGCCTTCGCGCTCGCCGACCTGGCGACGGTTCTGGCGGCCTTTGCGGCGGCGTTCTCGCTGGCGGGGGGACGCATCAACCCCTCGATGCCCTCTCCGCTGGCGGCTCCGGCAGTGGTGGGCCTCTGCGCGCTGGCCTCCGTCTTCGTGTTCCACTACCTGGATCTCTACAAGCTGAATGTCCTGGTCACGATTGCAGGCCATACCCTTCGGCTCGCCCTGGCGAGTCTCCTGATCACGGCGCTCTATGCCCTGGCCAGCTTCTTCTGGGTGCCGGAGACGTTTGTGGGCCACCGGATCACGTTCGTCCACTTCTCCTGGTTGCTGACGGCCGGGGCCGTGGGGATCCGGGTGGGACTGTTGCGCAACCTCTATATCCTGCTCGCACGGTACCGGCCGCTCCGGCGGCGGGTGCTGATCGTGGGAGCGGGAGAGACGGGCCGGAAGCTGGCCGTGACCATCTTCCTGAACAAGCACATCGGGCTGGAGGTGACGGGGTTTCTGGACGATGCGCTGGAGGTGGGAACCCCCATTTTCCGGGGGGCGCGTGTGGTGGGCCGGATAGACAACGTGGGCCGGATGGTGAAGGCACTGCAGGCGGACGAGATCCTGCTGTCGGTGGAGCATCTGGACCACTCCTCCTTCATGGAGCTTGTGGACCGGTGCACGAAGACCAGGGCGACGGTCAAGATCTGCTCTCCCCTGTACGAGATCGTCCCGTCGCGGCTCTTCATCGAGCACTACGGCAGCCTGCCGGTGGTGAACGTATCGCAGTCCGTGCCCAGTCCGGTGGACGAACGCTCGAAGAGGGTGTTCGATGTCGTGCTGTCCTCGTTCGCCCTCGCGGTGCTGGCCCCCGTGTTGCTGACCATTGCCTTTCTGATCAAGCTGGATTCCCCCGGACCCGTGCTCTACCGGCAGACGCGGATCGGCCGCAACGGCCGCCCCTTCACATTCTTCAAGTTCCGCTCCATGCGCGTGGGAAGCGACAGGGACGAGGGGCGCAAGCGGCTCCTGGCCGCCATGATCAGGGCGGGTGAGGCCGTGGAGCTGATGGAGCAGGGGACCACCAAGATCGTGAACAAGTCGCAGATCACGCGCGTGGGAAAGTGGCTCCGGCGGACGAGCCTGGATGAGCTTCCCCAGATTCTGAACGTGCTCATCGGAGAAATGAGTCTCGTAGGGCCCCGGCCCTGCCTCCCGTACGAATGGGAGAACTACGAGGAGTGGCACAAAAAGCGCCTGAGCGTCCCGCCGGGGTGCACCGGGGTGTGGCAGGTCAGCGGGCGCAGCGTTGTGGGTTTCCGCGACATGGTGATCCTGGACCTGTACTACATCCAGAACGCGTCTCTGCCTCTGGATTTCAAGCTCATTCTACAGACCATTCCTGTCATGCTCTTTGGAAAGGGCGGGGGGTAACTCCAAACACATGAGGGGAGCATCATGAAGATCGGCGTTGTGGGGCTGGGATACTGGGGACCGAATCTGGTCAGAAATCTCCTGAATACGCAGGGGGTGCAGGGGGTTGTGGCGTGCGACACGCTGGTGCGGCGCCTGGAGAACATCAAGCGTCTGTTCCCATCCGTGGAAGTGACCGGATGCTACGACGAACTGCTCACACGCGAAGACGTGCAGGCCGTTGCCATCGTCACTCCGGTATCCACGCACTACGCCCTGGCGTTGAAGGCGCTGCGGGCGGGCAAGCACGTGCTCATCGAGAAGCCCATGACGGCCCGGAGCGTGGAGGCGCAGGAGCTCATCGCGCTGGCCTACGAGAAGGGGCTCATTCTCATGGTGGACCACACCTTTGTGTACACCGGGGCGGTCCGCAAGATGAAGGAACTGATCACCCGCGGGGACATCGGCGACATTCTGTACTTCGATTCGGTGCGGGTGAATCTGGGTCTGTTCCAGCGGGATACCAGCGTCATCTGGGACCTGGCTCCCCATGACCTCTCCATCATGGACTACCTGATCGACGCGAAGCCGATTGCCGTCTCCTCCGTGGGGGTCCGGCACTTCAACGGCTTCGAGGACATCGCCTACCTGGCCGTTCACTACTCTGAAAAGATCATCGCCCACTTCCACGTGAACTGGATTTCCCCGGTGAAGGTGCGGAAGATCCTGGTGGGCGGCACGAAGCTGATGGTGGTCTACGACGACATGGAGCCGAGCGAGAAGGTGCGCGTCTACGACCGGGGTGTGGATGTGAAGGAGGAGGAATCGGTCTACAAGACCCTGGTGCAGTACAGAACCGGGGACATGTACGCCCCCCACATCGACGGCACCGAGGCGCTGAACCGGATGGTGGGCGAGTTTGTGGATTGCATCAAGACGGGGAAACGCCCCATCGCCGACGGGGAGTCGGGTCTGAACGTGGTGAGGATCCTGGAGGCCGCCGAGACCTCCATGCGCGGCGGAGGGCGAAGGGTGGAGCTCTCTCCCTGGCATGTGTACGATGCTTCCCGTTTGAGCAAGATGGCCTGAGGCGCCGGCCCGCACCGCAACGCACAAGGAGCACTATGGACCTGCGGAAGATTGCCCCCGATGTCAAGCTCGGGAAGAACGTCCGGATCTTCGATTTCGTGAACCTCTACGGCTGCGAGATTGGAGACGACACAAAGGTCGGAACCTTCGTGGAAATCCAGAAGGGTGCCCGCATCGGCAGGAACTGCAAGATCTCCACCCACACATTCATCTGCGAGGGGGTGACGATCGAAGACAACGTCTTCGTGGGTCACAACGTCTCGTTCATCAACGACAAGAACCCGCGGGCCGTGAACCCCGACGGAAGCATGCAGACGGAGGCCGACTGGGCGGTCGTGACCACGCTGGTGAAGCGCGGGGCCTCCATCGGCACCAGCGCCACCATCCTGTGCGGGGTGACCATCGGAGAGAACGCCATTGTGGGGGCGGGGAGCGTGGTGACGAAGGACGTGCCCCCCCATACCATCGTGGCCGGCGTTCCGGCGCGGGTCCTCCGCACCCTCCGCTGAAAGAAGGCGGCCGGGTTTCCTCCGCAGGGAGGGATCCATCGCCTTGAGCATGAGCTCCCGGATGCGTATGTTGTCCTCCACCTGAAGGAGACGCACGAGCGCGTGGAGGGACTGAGGGTCAAGACCGTCCGGAACAGCATGCTGGTGGCCGGGGCCAATGTGGGCATCCGGGCCGTCAGCATCGTCTCCAGCATCATCCTCGCGCGCCTTCTGGACCCGACCGATTTCGGGTTGATGGCGCTCGCCCTCATTCTTCTCACCACCAGCAGCCAGTTCTCGGGTCTGGGCATGCACAAGGCCCTCATCCAGACCCCCCTGCACCCCGACAGAGCCTCCGGACACGCCTTCCTGGTCACGCTGGCGGGCGGGACCGTTCTGACGGGGGTGGTGGTGGTGTTCGCCGGTCCCTTCGCCATCCTGCTGGGCAACGGGCGGGTTGCGGAACTCCTCGTATGGCTCGCCCCGGTGATCCTCATGCAGTCCCTCTCGCTGGTGCCGGAAGCCCTGCTCCAGAAGGAACTGCGTTTCGGCCGGGCCACCGCGGCCACTTTCGTCCCCGAAATCGTGTACCTGGGTGTCGCGGTGGGGCTCGCAACGGCCGGGTTCGGCCTCTGGAGTCTGGCGTATGCCAGCCTCATCCGGGCGTTTGTCCGGATGGCATCCCTCATGCTCCTCTGTCCCGGATGGGCCTGGGTCTTCCCCCGGCCCTACGAACCGGAGGTGACGGCTGCCCTGATCGGATACGGCCTGAAGAATACGGCGAGCGGGCTGGTCTCGTTCTTCAATTCCATCCTGGACAACCTGATGGTGGGGAGACTCCTGGGAGTACGGGAGCTGGGGTTCTACAGCCGTGCGTACGACTACACCCGGCACACGGTGGACGGCTTCAACAACGTCGTGGGATCAGTGCTGTTTCCCTCCTACGCCAAGATCCAGCATGACCGGGAGCGGCTCGCGGCGGCCTATGCCCGGACCCTGAAGATCGTAACCCTGTTTACCGTCCCTGCCGCCCTCGGGATGTTCGCCCTGGCGCCCGATCTGGTGGCCGGGCTGCTGGGGGAGAAATGGCTTCCGATGGTGTGGGCATTCAGGATTCTGTCCGTCATGTGTCTGGTGCGCAGTCTGGCCGCATCCACTTCCCCCGTCTTCCTGGCCATCGGGCGGCCCTCGCTCGACCTCAAGGCCGGCCTGGTGGTGCTTGTGCTGACCCTGGCATGCGTGCCCGCCCTGGCGGGTTTCGGCATCGAGGGAGTTGCGGGTGCGGTGCTTGCGGCCAACCTGGGAGGGTTCCTCTTCAATCTCCGGCAGTTGAAGGAGCTCTTTCCCGGGCTGGTCTCGCGGCTACCCCGGACGGCCGCCCCCGTGATGTTGGCAGGCGTTGCCCTGGCGGGAGGGGTGGAGGGAGCCCGGGCGCTTCTGGCGGGGTCCTTTCCGGGCGGGCCGGGCATCCTGTCGCTGACGGTCCTGGGCGCCTGGGGATGTGTCTGTTTTCTGGGGGTGCTCATGGCGGCGGACCGGTCGGTGATCTCCGAGGTAACATCCCTCCTCTCGTCGGGCGTGAAGCCGGGCGGGAAAGAACCTCCGCCTGTGCGCGAGGTCTCCGGAACAAAGCCGTGCGCATAGTGCTCTTTCATTTCTATTCGCAGCACCCTACGCCCGTCTACGCGGAGCTTGCCGACAAGCTGCGGGCGAGGGGGCATTGCGCGATCATCGGGATGCCGGGTCCCGGCGGAGAGCTCGTGTGGCGGGAAGGGGAGAAGGTCGTGGGGAGAGAGCGGGGCCCTGCCTACGGACGGGTCAGGGTTCCCCTGCTCGGGGGGATCTGGGACCGGGCAGTTCAGCTCCTTTTTGTCCTGCGCATACGCCGGAGCATCCGGCGACTCCGCCCCGACGTGGTCCAGGTGAACACGATGCGCTATTGCGCGCTTCTCCCTCCGGGGATGCCGGAATCAATCCGGTTCGTGTACGATGTCCGCCAGCTCGGGCTGTGGGGAGACGCAACCCTGAAGGGGAGACTCCGGAACCGGCGCACTCTCGCCTCGCACCGCCGGAGGGCGCGTTGGTTCTATCCGGTTTCGTGCTTTGCCTCGGAACAGGCGGCCCGCCGGGTGCTGGGGCGCGACTGGCGCCGCCGAGGGCGGCTTGCGCCGGTGGGAGTGGACCGGAAATTCCTGGAGGCGCAGGCGCCCGGGCGGGGTCCGGGAAGAGAGGTTACCTTCATC
>JBAVEL010000182.1:0-14645 GCA_049587715.1 Bacteroidota bacterium | reverse complement strand
GGTGGTGATCCGCTTGTGGCGCAGGACGGCCGTGGCGAGGGCCGCCAGCGTGGCCCTTCGGTGGCTCGCCGTGCGCTTGAGTTTTCGTCCGGCCTTTCTGTGTCGCATCTGGGTCTTCCCGTGATTGTCTTCGTCGTATGCCCGGGGAGGCCTACTGGCCCCCCTCCTTCAGATACTTGCTGACATCCATCCCGAAGGAGAGCTTCTCCGCATCCACGATCTCCGCCAGCTCGGCAAGGGACTTCCGCCCGAAGTTCCTGAACTTCAGAAGCTCGGCCTCGTCGCGGCTGACCAGGTCGGCGATGGTCCTGATGTTTGCGGCCCGGAGGCAGTTGTGCGACCGGACGGAGAGTTCCAGCTCCTCCACCGGGGTCAGGAGCACCTTCCGGATGCGCTCGAACTCGACATCCTTCTCCCCTTCTCCGCTCTCGGACTCCGGCTCCAGATCGAAGTTGATGAACAACTGCACGTGTTCCTTCAGGATCCGTCCGGCATAGGCAAGCGCATCGTCCGGCGTGATCGATCCGTCCGTGCTGATTTCCAGGGTGAGCTTCTCGTAGTCGGTCTGCTGGCCCACCCGGGTTGTTTCCACGAGATACCGGACATTCCGGACGGGGGTAAACACGGAGTCGATGGCCACCACGCCGACCGGGTATTCCGGATTCTTGTTCTCCTCCGCGGTGACATACCCGATTCCCCTGCCGATGCGGAGGTCCAGCTCGCAGTCGGCCTCGGCATTCAGGGTGGCGATATGCAGCTCCGGGTTCAGGATCTCCACATCCGGGGAAGCCTTCTGGATGTCCGCGGCCGTCACCGTCCTGGGTCCCCGCAGGGGCACCAGAATCCGGCCCGTCTTCTTGTTGACCATTCTCAGCCGGACCTGCTTCAGGTTGAGCACTATGTCCGGCACATCCTCCACCACTCCTTTGACGCTGGAGAACTCGTGTTCCACCCCTTCAATACGGAAGGCGGTAATCGCATAGCCGGGGAGGGAGGAGAGAAGCACCCTCCGCATGGCGTTTCCGATTGTGACCCCGAAGCCCTTTTCGAGCGGCTGGAGCGTGAACCGGCCGAAGCCGGGGGAGTAGGTGGCCTCATCAAGCTGCACCCGCTCCGGCATCTGGATTCCGAGTGATGTCATGGTCTGTGCCCCGTCATGCCTGCCGTTGCGACGCTGGATCCGTCCGTTACTTGGAATAGAGCTCCACGATGAGCTGTTCGTTTGCGTTGAGCGGGATGTCTGCCCGCTCCGGTACGGCGAGGAAGATCCCGCTCATGGCGGCCTTGTCCAGGCTCAGCCAGGGAAGCATGGCGGTGTCCTTCACCCTCTTGATGGAGGCGTGCAGCGCCTCCAGCTTCCGGCTCTTCTCTCTCACCTGGACCACATCCCCGGGCCGGAGAAGATACGAAGGCATGTCCACCCCGCGGTTGTTGACCAGGAAATGCCCGTGTACGATGAGCTGACGGGCCGCCTTTCTGGACGGGGCGAATCCCATCCGATACACCACGTTGTCCAGCCGCCGTTCCAGCATCTTGACGAGCGTTTCGCCCGTTCTTCCCGTCTGCTTGAGGGCTTTCTCGAAGTAGTTCCGGAACTGCGTCTCCATCAGCCCGTACGTCCGCCGGACCTTCTGCTTCTCACGGAGCTGCGTGCCATACTCCGAAACCTTGGTTCTACGCGCCTGCCCGTGCTGGCCCGGCGGGAAACTGCGGCGTTCGACCGGACACTTCTCGGTATAGCACTTCGTGCCTTTGAGGAAGAGCTTCTGCCGCTCGCGCCGGCAGAGCCGGCAGCTCGGATCCGTGTATCGTCCCATGTACCCCGTCCCTGTTGACTGCGTTAGACTCTGCGCCGCTTCGGCGGCCTGCATCCGTTGTGCGGAATGGGCGTGACATCCCGGATGCTGGATATCTCCAGGCCCGAGGTCTGGAGCGCCCTGATGGCCGCCTCCCGCCCGGAACCCGGCCCTTTCACGAACACCTCCACCTTCCGCAGCCCCATGTCATGGGCCGCCTTGGCCGCCGCCTCCGCCGAGACCTGGGCCGCGAAGGGAGTGTTCTTCCGGGACCCCTTGAAGCCGTTCTTGCCCGCGGACGACCAGCTGATCGTATTCCCGTAGATGTCCGTGATTGTCACGATCACGTTGTTGAAGGTCGCCTTGATGAACACCTTCCCGCTGACGTCCACCTGAATCTTCTTGCGCTTCTTGACGTCGGTTGATGGGGTGGTCTTGGCCACACGCTCCTCCGCTGCTGTTGAGTCGCTCTGACTTAGGTCTTCGCCGCCGTCTTCTTCTTGCCGGCGACCGTCTTTCTCCGTCCCTTGCGGGTCCGGGCGTTCGTGCGCGTCCGCTGTCCGCGCACCGGAAGTCCTTTCCGGTGCCGGATGCCGCGGTAGCACCCGATGTCCATCAGGCGCTTGATGTTCATCTGGTTTTCGCCGCGCAGCGCACCCTCCACCTTGTAGTCCGCGGTGATGACCCCGCGGATCCGGGACACCTCGTCGTCGGTGAGATCCCCCACCCTCTTGTCCACCGAGACCCCGGCCTTCCCGAGAATGGTCCGGGCGGAGGTCCGGCCGATGCCGAAGATATACGTCAGACCGACTTCCGCACGCTTCCGCCTGGGGAGGTCAATGCCAGCAATACGAGCCACGCCTTCAGTCCCTCCTGGTTATCCTTGACGCTGCTTGTGCTTCGGGTTCTTGCAGATCACCCTTACCACACCCTTCCGCCGGATGATCTTGCAGTTGTTGCACATCTTCCGCACCGACGATCGCACCTTCATACGTCCGATTCCGTTCTTTGATGGTTCCCGCTACTTGTACCGGTAGGTGATGCGCCCCTTCGTGAGATCGTAGGGCGAAAGCTCCACCGTCACCTTGTCTCCCACCAGGATCTTGATGAAGTGCATCCTCATCTTCCCGGATATATGCGCCAGCACCGGGTGTCCGTTGTCGAGCGCCACCTTGAACGTCGCGTTCGGCAGCGTTTCCGTAATGACCCCGTCCACTTTGATCGGACCCTGCTTCGCCATACAGTTCAGGCCGGTACGGCCGTTGTGAGAATTTCCGGATCGTGCCCCGTGACCAGGACCGTGTGTTCGAAGTGGGCCGACGGCAAGCCGTCCGCCGTGCGCACCGTCCACCCGTCCCTGTCGACCGCCACCCTGTGGGTTCCCGCGTTCACCATCGGTTCGATGGCAAGCACCATGCCGGCACGCAGGCGGAGGCCCGTCCCCGGGGTTCCGAAATTGGGTACCGGGGGTTCCTCGTGCAGCTCCCGGCCGATGCCGTGTCCCACCAGATCCCGCACCACGGAGAACCCCGCCGATTCCACATGTTGCTGAATGGCCGAGGACACATCGTGGATATGCGCTCCGCCGCGCGCCATGGCGATCCCCCGCACAAGGGACTCTTCCGTCACGGCAAGCAGCCGATGCCGATCCTCCGCCACCGCCCCGACCGGAAAACTCCGCGCCCCGTCTCCGTAGTACCCGTCTTTCAGAACCCCCACGTCAATGGAAACCACCTGCCCCTCGGCCAGAAGCCGTCCGTCGGGAATCCCGTGCACCACCTCGTCGTTTACCGAAACGCACAGCGTCCCCGGAAAGAGGTTGCGGGGATCGTGCCCGTATCCCTTGAACGCCGGGATCCCCCCCTGCGATCGGATGTACTCTTCGGCCATGGCATCCAGGTCCCTGGCGGCGACGCCCGGTTTCAGGTGCGCTGCCACCAGCAGGAGCACCTCCGCCACAATGCGGGAGCTCTCCCGGATCAGGTCCACTTCCCGGGCTGTCTTGATGGGGACGTGCGCCATGCGACCGGTTCCCCCGCCTCGGGGTCAGCGCATTCTGCCTTTCAGCTTCCCCGATTTCATGAAGCCGTCGTAATGCCGCATCAACAGGTGCGACTCGACCTGTTGCAGGGTATCCAGGGCCACCCCGACCATGATCAGCAGGCTCGTTCCGCCGAAGAACTGCGAGAAGCTGGAGGTCACGCCGAACCGCGCCACGAAAGCCGGAAGAACCGCTACGACGGCCAGAAAGATCGACCCCGGGAGCGTAATCCTTGTCAGGATGTTGTCGATGAAGTCCGCCGTGTGCTTCCCCGGACGGATACCGGGGATGAACCCCCCCTGCTTCTGCATGTTCTCCGAAACATCCTTCGGGTTGAACGCGATGGCGGTATAGAAATAGGTAAAGAACACGATCATCAGCCCGTAGAAGACGGCATAGGTCATGGACGTGTACTCAAAGTACCCCGCCATGCTCTGCATGAACTCGCTTTCCGGGAAGAACGTGAGAATCGTGCTGGGGATGAACATGATGGACTGGGCGAAGATGATCGGCATGACCCCCGCCGTGTTGACCCGCATGGGGATGTACTGGGTGACGCCGCCGTAGACCTTCCGTCCCACCACGCGTTTTGCGTACTGCACCGGAATACGCCGGACCGCCTGGGTGATCAGCACCACCGCGGCCACAATGGCCACCATGACGCCCACCGTGATCAGCGAGACGATCAGGTTCTGGCTGATGGCAAACTGGTCCACAATGGAGTGGGGAAAGCGGGCGATGATGCCGATAAAGATGATGAGGGAGATGCCGTTGCCGATGCCCCGCTCCGTGATCTGCTCCCCCAGCCACATCATGAAGATCGTGCCCGCCGTCAGGAAGATGATGGTGCTGAGGGTGAAGCCGAAGCCCTGGATTTCCAGCGGCACGATGGGGGCGCCCGCAATCGTCAGGCTCGTCAGGCGCACACTCACCCCCCAGGCCTGCAGGGCGGCGATGCCCACGGTGCCGTAGCGCGTGAGCTGGGTGAGCTTCCGCCTTCCCTCCTCTCCTTCCTTCGAGAGCTTCTGGAAATAGGGCACCACGGCCCCCAGGAGCTGCAGGATGATGGAGGAGCTGATGTAGGGCATGATGCCCAGCGCGAAGACGGCGGCGTTGCTGAACGCCCCTCCCACGAACAGGTCATACAGCCCGAAGAGCGTGTTGGATGCCTGGCTCTTCACCGCCTCCGCCAGGAGCACGGCATCCACGCCCGGCAGGGTGATGTGGGCGCCGATGCGCACCACGACGAGCAGCGCCGCAGTGAAGAGAACCCGCGTGCGCAGTTCCTGGATCTTGAAGACGTTGCGGAGACTCTCGGTGATGTTTGCCATTAGACGTTGGGAGTTGAGCTGATCGTTTCTGCCTTTCCGCCCGCGGAACGAATTTTCTCGAGGGCGGACGCGCTGAACGCATGCGCCGAGACTGCAAGCCGGTTCTTCAGTTCCCCGCCGCCCAGAATCTTGATGGGGCCCGATGATGTGCGGATCAGGCCCAGGCGGGAGAGAACCTCCGGCGTCACAACACCGTCCTGGATCCTGCCGTCCCCCGTGAGGCGGTCCAGCACGCCCAGGTTGACGATCTGGAATTCCTTCCGGAACGGACTGTGGAACCCCCGCTTGGGAACACGGCGGGCCAGCGGCATCTGCCCCCCCTCAAACCATGCGCGGTGTTTCGCCCCGGCACGGCTGCCGGCACCCTTGTGTCCCCGCGTGGATGTGCCTCCGCGTCCCGATCCCTGGCCCCGGCCGATGCGCTTCGCCTTCCTTCGGGATCCCGCAGCGGGCGTGAGGTTGCTGAGCAGATCTTTGGCCATGAGAGGTTCTCCGACGGCTACTGAAGTTCTTCCACCCTGACGAGATGGCGCACTTTCCGGACCATCCCGCGTATCTGCGGGGTATCCTCATGCACCACCGAATAGTTGGGGCGCCCCAGGCCCAGGGCCTTGATTGTCCGTTTCTGGTTCTCGAGACGGTCGATGATGCTCCGCACCTGGGTCACCCTGATCTTCTTCGGCATCACGACACGCTCCCTTCCTGCGCCGCCTGCGGCTGCACACCGAACAGCTCTGGAACCGTCATCCCCCGCCGCGCCGCCACGCGCCGGGCGTCCTGAAGGCTCCGCAGGGCGACCATCGTCGCCTTCACCACGTTATGGGGATTGGAGGATCCCATGGATTTCGTGAGGATGTCCCGGACGCCGGCGGATTCCAGGACCGCCCGCACACCGCCCCCCGCAATCAGGCCCGTGCCCGGGGATGCCGGCTTCAGCAGAACCCGGCCCGCCCCGAACTTGCCGATCACGGGATGCGGGATCGTGCCGTTCAGAACGGGCACCGTGACCACGTTCTTCTTTGCGTCATCCACGCCCTTGGCAATGGCATCCGCGACCTCGTTGGCCTTCCCGAGCCCGATGCCCACGTGACCTCTGCCGTCTCCCACCACCACGATCGCGTTGAAGCTGAAGCGACGCCCCCCTTTGACCACCTTGGCGACGCGGTTGATGTGGACGAGTTTGTCCTTCAGCTCCAGTTCGCTGGCCTTGATGCGTGTCACGGTATTTCCTCGTCTGTCAGTGCTGGTGAATGCTGCTGCCGGTGCTGCGCATGCTGTCGGGAGAGGATTCGAACCTCTACTCACGGCTCCAAAGGCCGCTGTCCTGCCATTAGACGACCCGACACAAGGCCCGGGTTCTCCCGATCAGGGGCAGCGGCTCAGAACTTCAGGCCGCCCTCGCGCGCCCCGTCCGCAAGGGCCTTGACCGCTCCATGGTACAGGTAGCCGTTGCGATCAAACACGACCTCCGTGATGTTATGCTCCCGCGCCAGCCGGGCCGCCAGCTTCCCCACCACCTTTCCGGCGGCCACCTGCCCCTTGAGCCCCTTGAAATCGTCCCGGTGGGCCTTGGAGAGCGTGGAGACGGACAGAAGGGTGGTGCCCCGCTGGTCGTCCACAATCTGCGCGTACACCTGCCGGAGACTCTTGTACACGGTCAGGCGCGGCCTCACGGAAGTCCCGGTAACCCTCAGCCGGATGTGATGCTTGAGCCGCTTCCTGTGCTCCACCCTTCGTTTGGTGATCATGGATCTTCTCCGCCTGGACTACCGTCCTACTTGGCCCCGCTTGCCGCGGCGGCCTTGCCGGCCTTCCGCCGGATGAACTCGCCCTCGTATTTCACGCCCTTCCCCTTGTACGGCTCCGGAGGCCGGAAGGAGCGGATCTTCGCCGCCACCTGTCCCACGAGCTGCTTGTCGGTTCCCGAGACCATAATGGCTGTCTGCGAGGGCACCTCGATGGAGATACCTTCGGGCGGAGCAAAGAGGATCGGGTGGGAATAGCCGAGCTGCAGCTGCAGCTTCCTGCCCTTCAGCTCGGCGCGGTAGCCCACGCCCACCAGCTCCAGTTTCCGCTGGTACCCCTGGGTCACGCCGTTCACCATGTTCTGCACGAGCGCCCTCCAGAGGCCGTGCAGGGCCTTGTGTTCCTTGGAATCGGAGGGGCGCTGGAACAGGATCTGACGTTCCTCTTCCCGGATCTCCATGGTAATGGCCGGGTGGAGCGTCCGGGCAAGGTTTCCCTTCGGCCCGGAGACGGTGACCTGCCCCCCTTCCTTTCGGACCGTCACACCCGCCGGAAGGGCTACGGGCTTTCTGCCTACACGTGACACGGGTTCGTCTCCTCGGTTCGAATGGCGTTTACCAGATCTCGCACAGGACTTCCCCCCCCAGGTTGGCCGCGCGCGCCTGTTTGTCCGTCATCAGTCCATGCGAGGTGGAGATGACGGCGATGCCGAGCCCGCCCAGCACACGGGGAATGTCGCGCGCATCCACATACTTCCGCAGTCCCGGCCGGCTCACCCGGCGCAGACCCTCGATGACCGGGGCGCCGTCGGCATACCGGAGTTGGATCCTGATGGTGCCCTGGGCGGTCTCCTTCACCTCCTCGAAGCCGCCGATGTAGCGGTTGGCGGCAAGCAGCTTCGTGAGCTCCCTCTTCAGATTCGAGGCCGGGATCTCCACCCGCTTGTGTCTCGCCCGGATGGCGTTCCGCAGGCGGGTGAGATAGTCCGCGACGGGATCGGTCATGGTCATAGGATGGTTCTCCTGGTTCCTGGGAAGTCCTCGCCCGATCTACCAGCTCGCCTTCGTGATGCCGGGAATCTGCCCCTGCAGGGCCAGATCCCGGAAGGCGATGCGCGAGAGCCCGAATTTCCGCAGATACCCGCGCGGGCGCCCGGAAATCTGACAGCGGTTGTGGAGGCGCGTCGGGCTGCTGTTCCGGGGAAGGGCCTGCAGCCCCTCGTAGTCGCCCTTGGCCTTCAGCTCCTTCCGGAGCGCCTCGTACTTCGCCACCAGTTTGCGGCGTTTCACTTCCCGTGCAAACATGCAGGTCTTGGCCATCAGCGTGTTCCCTCGGTCTGAGCGGTTGTCGTTTCCAGCACCTCCTGCCGCTTGACGAACGGCATGCCGAACGAACGGAGCAGCTCGTAGGCCTCCTGGTCCGTCCGGGCGGTCGTCACGAACGTCACATCCATGCCCATCACGCGCACGATCTTGTCCACATCGATCTCGGGGAAGACCGTGTGCTCCTTGATCCCCACCGTGTAGTTGCCGCGCCCGTCGAAGGACTTGTCCGAGAGGCCCCGGAAGTCACGGATGCGGGGGACCACCACCGAGATGAACCGGTCCAGGAACTCGTACATCCGTCCGCGCCGGAGCGTGACACGGCACCCGATGGGCATCTTCTCCCGCAGCTTGAAGTTGGAGATGGACTTCTTGGCCTTGGTCACCACCACCTTCTGGCCCACGATGGCTTCCAGATCCTGCACGGCGGCATCGATCAACTTCACATCCTGGGTGGCCTGGCCGACGCCGATATTCACGCAGATCTTCTCCAGCCGCGGGACCTGCATGACGCTCCTGTAGTTGAACCGCTTCATGAGGGCCGGCACCCCGTCCTTCCGGTAGGCCTCCGCCAGTCGGGCGGGGATGCGTTCTTCCGCAGCCGCCTGCCGCGCGGGCTTGTCGGCCGCCTTCGCCGCCCGGGGCTTTCCCTTTTCCTGGCCCTTCTCCTTCTTCGGCTTCTCGTCGCTCATCGATTTCCCCGTACCCGTTGTACGATCAGAACATCTCGCCCGTGGTCTTGGCCACGCGCATCCGGCGCTTCCGGCCGGTCGCTTCGTCTGTCACCACTTTCATACCCACTCGTGTCGTGCCGCCCGACTTCGGATCCACCAGCATGACGTTCGAGACATGGATGGGCGCCTCCTTCTGGATGATGCCCCCCTGCGGGTTCTTCTGCCGCGGCCGCGTGTGGCGCTTGATGATGTTGACTCCCTCCACGATGACACGGTGCTTCTCGGGATAGACCTTCAGGACTTTGCCCGTCTTCCCGCGCGCGTTGCCCGAGATGACCATGACCGTATCGTTCTTGCGGATCTTCATGGGGTCGCTCCTTCCTACAGAACTTCGGGGGCCAGGGAGACGATCTTCATGTACTGTCGTTCCCGGAGCTCCCGGGCGACGGGGCCGAAAATGCGGCTCCCGCGCGGCTCTCCCTGTTCGTTCACCAGCACGGCGGCGTTCTCGTCAAAACGGATGAACGAACCGTCCTTGCGGCGGGTCTCTTTCCTGGTGCGCACGATGACCGCCCGGGCCACCTCCCCCTTCTTCACGGCGGCTCCGGGCATTGCCGCCTTCACCGCAACCACGATCAGATCCCCCAGCCCTGCGTAGCGCCGGTCATGCCCCCCCAGGACCCGGATGCACCGCACCTTCTTGGCCCCCGAGTTGTCTGCTACCACCAGATTGGTCTCTTCCTGGATCATCGCTCACCCTCCGATTGAGGCATGCTCACTGCGCGCGCTCCACCACCTCCACCAGACGCCAGCGCTTTCTGCTGCTGAGGGGGCGCGTCTCCATGACCTTCACGATGTCGCCCACGCGCGCCTCCCCCTTCTCGTCGTGGGCCATCAGCTTGGATGTCCGCCGGTAGTATTTCTTGTACACGGGATGGGGCACGTGGCGTTCGATGCTCACCACGATGCTCTTCTGCATCTTGTCGCTCACCACGCGCCCGATGCGTACCTTCCGGCGGGTTGTCCGGGGTGCGGGGGTGCGTCGCGGCTTGTTCGCAGTCATGCGGGCGTCTCCTTCCCTTTCGGTCCGGCCGCGGCCCCCGCGGCCTCCTTCTCATGGATCATGGTCCGGAGCCGCGCAATGTCTCTGCGCACCAGCCGCACCTTGAGAGGACTCTCCAGCTGGCTCGTGGACAGGAGAAACCGCAGCGCGGCCAGGTTCTGCGTCTCGTCCGCAAGGCGCTTTCTCAGCTCCTCCAGCGACATCTGACGAAGTTCCACTGCTTTCATGGCACCGCCCGCCTCCGATGAATAGACTGGTTCGCCGGTCCTCAGGCGCCCGCGTAGTCCGGCCGCACGCTGACCCGTGTCCGGATCGGGAGCTTGTGGGATGCCAGCGTGAGGGCCTCCACGGCCGTCGCCCGGGACGTGCCCCCCACCTCGAACAGAATGCGCCCCGGTTTCACCACCGCCACCCAGTACTCGGGCGCCCCTTTTCCCTTTCCCATGCGGGTCTCGGCCGGCTTCTTGGTGACCGGCTTGTCCGGGAAGATCCGGATCCAGACCCTCCCCTCGCGCTTCATCATCCGGGTCAGGGCGACACGCGATGCCTCGATCTGCCTCTGCGTGATCCAGCCGGGCTGGAGCGCCTTCAGGCCGAAGTCGCCGAATGCCACACGGGACCCCCGCGTCGCCTTCCCCCGCATGCGTCCCCGCTGCGCCTTCCTGTACTTCACTCTCTTCGGCATCAACATGGTGCTGTGCTCTCCCTCGGATTATTGGGCGCGCCGCCCGGCCACATGGTGCGGAGCGGTCTGGGGGGTACCCAGGACCTCGCCCTTGCAGATCCAGACCTTCACCCCGATCGCCCCGTAGACCGTGCGGGCCGTGGCGGTTGCATAGTCGATGTCGGCGCGCAGCGTATGGAGCGGAATGCGCCCCTCGCGATATTGCTCGCGCCGCGCAATTTCGGCGCCGCCCAGCCGCCCCGAGGACATCACACGCACACCCTCGGCCCCCATGCGCATGGCGGCCGTAATCCCGTTCTTCATGGCCCGGCGGAAGGCGATGCGCCCTTCAATCTGCTGGGCTATGTTCTCGGCCACAAGAAAGGCGTCCAGCTCGGGCCGTTTGATTTCGTTGATGAGGATCTTCACCTCCTTGCTTGTAATCCTCTTCAACTCCTCTTCGAGCTGTGTGATCTCCTTGCCACTCCGGCCGATCACGATGCCCGGACGGGAGGTGTTGATCGTGATGACAGCGCGCTTGGGGGTACGCTCGATTTGAATCCGCGAGATACCCGCCTTCTTGAGGCGGTTCCGCACGTAGTCCCGGACCGTAATGTCCTCGTTGAGCTTGCCCGCAAACGACTTCTCGTCGTACCAGTTGGAGTCCCACGACCGGACGATGCCCAGTCGCAATCCTACCGGATGAGTCTTCTGTCCCACTGTTCCTCCTGGGGGTGGATGGTGCTCAGTCCGCCGCTTTCGCGGTCTTCTTCCCGGCGACTTTCGCCTCGGCCTTGGGCCGGGGGGCGGGCCTGGCGGGCTTCCGTTCTTTCGTTTTCCTTGTCGCCACCACGATCGTGACGTGGTTGGAGCGTTTCCGGATCCGGAAAGCACGCCCCATGGGGGCCGGGCTGATACGCTTCACCATCATCCCATTGTCCACCCGCGCCTCCTTCACGAACATGGCGTCGGGTTCGACGCGTCCGCCCTCTTCCCTGTTCTGCAGGTTGGAAATCGCCGAACGCAGAACCTTCTCGGCGACCCTGGACGCGTGCTTCGGCGAGAAGTGCAGGAGGTGCAGCGCTTCGTTGACCCCCTGGCCGCGAATCAGGTCAATGACCAGCCGCATCTTGCGCGGGGACGACCCGATGTATCTGTTGACCGCTCTGGCTTCCAGCATACGCACTCCTTGTGCTCCTTCAGGCGGGAGAGGTGCTCACTTCCTTCCGCACACCGGGATGTCCCCGGAACAGCCGCGTGGGGGCGAACTCCCCCAGTTTGTGACCCACCATCCCCTCGTGGACATAGACGGGTATGAACTTGTTGCCGTTGTGGACGGCGAACGTGTGCCCGACGAAGTCCGGGGTGATGGTGGAGGCCCGCGACCAGGTTTTGAGGACCTTCTTCTGGTTGCTCCTGTTCAGCGCGGCCACCTGCTCCGCCAGTCGGACGCTGACGAACGGTCCTTTCTTGAGCGAACGGCTCATGTGCGTTGTTCCTTCACCCGCTGTGTCACTTTCTTCGTTTCACGATGTACTTCGAAGACGTTGCCTTCCGCTTTCTGGTCTTGAGCCCCTTGGTGTGCCATCCCCAGGGAGAAACCGGATGGGGGTTGCCCTGGGGGGACTTCCCCTCCCCCCCCCCGTGGGGATGATCCACCGGGTTCATGACGACGCCCCGGGATTGGGGGCGGATGCCCAGCCAGCGCGACCTGCCCGCCTTCCCGAGGCTGATGTTCTCATGTTCCGCGTTTCCCACGCTTCCGATGGTTGCCATGCAGGCGGCGGGGATGTTGCGGACTTCTCCCGAAGGGAGCTTGAGCTGGGCGAAGTGCCCCTCCTTGGCCATGAGCTGGACGGCCATTCCCGCACTCCGCGCAAGCTGCCCCCCCTTGCCGGGCTTCATCTCGATGTTGTGCACGAAGGTGCCCGCGGGGATGTTCGCCAGAGGCATGGCGTTGCCCGTGCGGATCTCGGCATCGGGGCCCGAGCGCAGGATCTCTCCCACGTGCACGCCTTCGGGGGCCAGAATGTACCTGCGCTCCCCGTCCGCGTACTGCAGCAGGAGGATGCGGGCGGCCCTGTTGGGATCATACTCGACGGACTTCACGCGGGCATCCATCCCCGTCTTGTCCCGCTTGAAATCGATGATCCGGTAGAACCGCTTGTGCCCGCCCCCCCGGTGGCGGCTGGTAATACGGCCCGTATTGTTTCTCCCTCCCGAGCGCTTGAGCGGCTCGAGGAGGGCCTTTTCCGGGCGGACCTTGGAGATCTCTTCAAAGGACGCCACGGTCATCCAGCGGGTTCCGGGCGTGTTGGGTTTCAGTTTCTTGATGGGCATGGCGTCGTTTCCTCGGGCCTTGCGTCGTGGCTACACGTTCTGGAAGAACTCGATCTTGTCGCCTTCCTTCAGGCGCACCACCGCCTTCTTCCAGGAAGCAGTCCTGCCGGAGAACCGCCCCTTCCGCGTCATCTGGGCCTTCGCTTTCCCCTTGTGACGCAGGGTGCGGACGTCCAGCACGGTGACGCCGAACTTCTTCTCGACGGCCCTCTTGATCTCAATCTTGTTGGCCTGACGGTCCACCTCGAAGGCATACTGACCCTTCTCCTGGAGTGCCGTCATCTTCTCGGTCACGATGGGTCGTTTCAGAATCTCGATCATGGCAGTGTCCCGGAGACATCAGTTCTTGAAAGTGTTCTGCAGAACCTCCACGGCGCTCTTCTGAATGAGCAGCATCCGGTTGTTCAGAATCTCATAGGTGGAAGCCTTGTCCGCCTCCAGCACGTTCAGGGTGGGGATGTTGCGGCCTGAACGGAACAGATGCGGGTCGTTCTTCGCGGTCAGCAGGAGGGTCTTCGTCGCATGGAGCGCGTGCGCCTTGAGAATGGCCGCCATGTCCCGTGTGCGGGGGGCCGGGAGGGTGAAATCCTCCACCACCCTGATCTGGCCGTCCTTCGCTTTGTGGGAGAGGGCCGACTTCCGCGCCAGCTTCCGCATCTTCGCCGGCAGCTTCACAACGTAATCCCTCGGCTCGGGTCCGAAAATGGAACCCCCTCCCGTCATGACCGGAGAGCGCGAGGACCCCTGCCGCGCCATCCCGGTGTGCTTCTGCTTGAAGGGCTTCTTGCCGCCGCCCCGCACCTCCGCCCGCGTCTTCACATCCGCCGTCCCCTGGCGCTGGTGCGCCAGATAGGCCCGGACCGCCTGATAGATGACGTGTTCGTTGGGGACGATGCCGAAGATGTCGGGAGAGAGCGTCACGGTCTCTCCGCTCTTCGTTCCGTCCTTCCGGTACACTTCCATTTCCATGTCGGCTGACCTCCCGTTTACGCCCGCTCGTTCTTCCGGATCTCCAGGATGCCGTTGATGGCTCCGGGGACGGAGCCCTTCAGAAGGAGCAGGTTCGAATCCGCAATCACACCCACCACGCGCAGGTTCCGGACCGTGACCCGTTCACCCCCCATCCGGCCCGCCATGCGCTGTCCCCGGAACACCCGGGAGGGATAGGAAGAGGAGCCCACCGATCCCGGCGCCCGCTCGCGATCGCTTTGCCCGTGCGTCCGGAATCCTCCGCCGAAGTGGTGGCGCTTCACGACCCCCTGGAAACCCCGCCCCTTCGAGTTCCCCACCACGGACACCACGTCTCCCCTGCTGAAGACGCTCTCGACCTTGATCTCCTGTCCCGGCTGGAGATCGGCCATGCCGCGCAGACGGAACTCGCGGATGAACCGGACGGGCTTCACCTTCGACTTCGCCAGGTGTCCGGCCACCGCCTTCGTCAGAAGCCGCTCCCTTCTCTCTCCGAACCCGAGCTGTACGGCCTGATAGCCGTCCCGCTCCATCGTCTTCACCTGCGTGACGAAGCAGGGCCCCGCCTCGATGACGGTGCAGGGCACTGCCTCCCCCGACTCGTCAAAGACGCTCGTCATTCCGATCTTCTTTCCCAACAGTCCTGTCATGGCTGCTTCCATCAAGAAAGTGCGACAGACCTCCCGCCCACCCTTTCAC
>JBAVEL010000181.1:0-11896 GCA_049587715.1 Bacteroidota bacterium | reverse complement strand
GGCGCACCCCCGACGGGCTGTATGCCCTGGACGGGTATGCGGCCGCGGTGAGGCCCGCGGGAGAGGGCGCGCCGGGAGGAGCCGCGGGGCGGCTGCTCTTGGGCCGGATTTCCGCGGAGCACTGGTTTGCCACGGCCTCCCACGAGTTCTTCTCCCGGGGGTTCGATCCCAACGACATCGGGTTCTTCGCCCGGCCGCATGACCACGGGGGGTACCTCCAGGTGCTCTACCGGGAGAACTTCGCGCACGGATGGGTGCGTCGCTATTCGGCGGCGCTGAACCCCGAGTACCGGTGGAACTGGGACGGGGTGCGGACCCAGGCGCGGGTGAACCTCACGGGAAGCGCCGAGCTGACGGGTTTCTGGACGGTGTCGGTGACCCTGACCCATGAGCAGCCGGCCTACGAGGATTCCGAATTCGGCCTGACGGGCATCTACCGGCGGCCTGCAGGGAACGCCCTCACGGCATCGGTCCAGACGGACCCGCGGCGGGATGTGGCCCTCTTGCTCCAGGCCGCCTGCGCGGCGGACCTGCGGCGGAAGAGGGAGTTCTCGGCTCTGATGATCTGGACACTCCGTCCGGTGCCCTGGATGGAGCTGACTCCCGAGGCCCGGGTGCGTTTCGTGCGGAAGGGGTTCGGGGGGGTGTTCCACGGGGGGGGAATCGCCGCCTCCGCCGAGTACGGCACACCCATGAGCCTGTTCGGAGAAACCGACCTGGAGGAGGCGGACCTGGCCCTCGGCGGGATCCTGACGTTCTCCCGATCCCTCTCGATCCAGTTCACGGCGCAGGCCCTGGCGGTCCGGGCCCGGTACGGGGAGTTCGCCCTGCTGGAGGGGGACAGGAGGTTCCGCCGTCCCGCGGCGCTCCCCGGGATGTATGACTTCAACTACGCCGCCTTCAACGCCAACGTGCTGCTCCGGTGGGAATACCTTCCCGGAAGCACGCTCTACTGCGTCTGGACCCAGGAACGGACCGGAGACACGGGGTCTTATGCCCCATCCCTGCCCCGGCGGATCGGGGAGATTGCCGCCCTGCCGCGGGAGGACATCCTCCTGGTGAAGCTCTCCTACTGGTTCGGTCTCTGAGTGCCCCCGCCGGGGAGGTGGGCGTCGAAGAAGGCCGCCACCCGCTCCGCGTACTCCGTGCCTCCCACCTGGGCGATGTTGTCGTGGCGGGCTCCGGGAATCAGCCAGAGCTCCTTGGGCGGACGCGCCCGGGCGTACACCTGAGCCGAATACTCGGGGCGGATGAGCGTGTCGGCGGTGCCGTGCAGGATGAAGAGCGGGACCGTGATCTTCTCCACTGCCGCCAGGGGGGAAACGGCCGCCGCCTTGAAGTGGGCGATGTACTCGGAGCGGCGGATCACGATGTTCCTCAGATAGTGCCAGGGGAGCCGGATCACCCGCTTCTGGTAGTCGTCGAAGATTGTGTGGAGCGTGGCGAATCCGCTCTCGGCAATCACCGCCGCGACGCGCGCATCGCATGCCGCCACCTGGAGAGCCACCGCCGCCCCCATGGAGGAGCCGAACAACCCGATCCGGCCCAGGGGGAAATCCTCCCGTGCGGACAGGTAGTCCATAACCCTCCCGGCGTCGTGCCTCTCGTAGAAGCCGTAGGTGCAGTAGGACCCGCCGCTGTCCCCGTGCCTCCGGGCGTCATACAGAAAGACGTTGTAGCCCCGCCGGTACAGCAATGCCGCCACAGGAAGCCCCACGATCTTGCACTCGCTCACTCCGTGCAGGTATATCACGGTCCCCCGGGCATCCGGCCTGGAGATGAGCCAGCAGCTCAGGGGGATGCCCTCGGCCGTCGTCAGCGTCAGCTCCTCCGACGGGAGCCCGGCATCACGCGGGTGCAGGGGGGAGCCCGCCCTGCGGTAGTAGTCGGCCGTGCGCCGGTGCGGCTGCAGCAGCATGACCGGCCCGATGACCAGCAGCACGAGGGAGACCACGATCATGAACAGCAGCAGAAACAGCAGGAGAAGGACGAAGGGGAAGAAGCTCATCCGCCGCCTGGGCTGGGGGAGGGGAAAGGCCGTCTGTGGGGCATTCCGTGTGCGGGGTGGTGTGCGTGGCATGCAATATACGGAGGGGTGATGAGCGAAGCAACTGTGCGTTGCGTCTCCGGCGTTTTCCGGGTATATTGGCCCTCCTGATGGGAGCATCGATGGAGGGCCCCCGCCGCATAGCAATCGTCCACGAGTGGTTCACCTCCATGCGGGGAGGGGAGAAGTGCGTGGAGGCCCTCTGCGAGATGTATCCCGGAGCTGTTCTGTTCGCCCTCCTGCATGTCCCCGGGGCGGTCTCCCCCGTGATCGAGGCCATGCCAATCCGGACTTCCTTCATCCAGCACCTCCCCTTCGCCCGCACCCGATACCGCCACTACCTTCCACTCTTCCCCCGGGCGGTGGAGCGGCTGGACCTGAGGGGGTTCGACCTGGTGCTATCCTCCAGCCACTGTGTGGCCAAGGGGGCCCGGGCCCGGGGGGGCGCCCTGCACATCTGCTACTGCCATACACCCATGCGGTACATCTGGCACCACTACCGGGAGTACTTCGGGCCGGGCCGCGCCGCTCTGATCACCCGGCTGGGGATGGCCATGGCCGCGGGACCGCTCCGAAAGTGGGACCTGCGCACGGCATCCAACCCCGCCCGCTACATCGCCAACTCCGAGAACGTGCGCTCCAGGATCCGGGCCCTGTACGGGCGGGACGCCGTGGTGGTGCATCCTCCCGTGGACACGGATCTCTTCTCCGCCCCCCCGCAGGCGGGGGAGTTCTTCCTGGTTGTCAGCGCCCTGGTCCCCTACAAGCGGGTGGACCGGGCCGTGCGGGCGTGCGCCATTCTGGGAGAGCGTCTGGTGGTGGTGGGGGAGGGGCCCGAGCTGGCGAGGCTCCGCTCCATCGCTCCCGGCACGGCGAGGTTCGCGGGGCGTGTGGGGGATGCAGAGCTTGCCCGGCTCTATGCCCGCTCCCACGCCCTTCTGTTTCCCGGGGAGGAGGATTTCGGCATCGCCCCCCTGGAGGCGATGGCGGCGGGCAAGCCGGTGGTTGCCCTTGCGCGGGGGGGGGCCACGGAGACCGTGGTGGATTCCCCCGAGGGGGGAACCGGGATTCTCTACCGGGGAGAGGAAGCGGAAGACCTGGCGTTGGCCATCCGGGGGCTGGGACGGCGGCGTTTCGATCCCGGCGCGCTCCGGGCCCATGCGCGGCGATTCGACAGGTCCGTTTTCAAGCGGAGAATGAGGGAGGAGATCACCAGGATCTGGGCCGAAGAGAGGGGCGCTTCCCCCCAAATGCAGGCGGGAGAATAGCTTAGGGCGCGCCCCGGATTGACTTTCCCCCCCTTTTTGGGTATACTGAACATTCAAATTTCTTCGTCCTCCGCATGGCTTCGGAAGCCGGCCGCCGGAAGAAGCCGGCCAGAACATACAGCATCATGGTGGTGCCCCGGAGCGAAGGGGGGAAGACACGCAGCCTGAACCTTTCGCTCCCGGGGCTTCTGGGGCTCCTTGTGCTGGCGACGGGCGGGATTGCCGGGGGCGTGCTGGCCCTCCTTGTGGCGACCCCCCTGGGGGCCTTCGTGCCGATCCCGAACCCGGAGCTCGAGAGGAGGTACGGACGGCAGCTCGTGGAAACACAGGAGCAGCTCCGGGCCCTGGCGGAGGACGTCCTGCTTCTGAGGGACTACAACCAGCAGCTCCGGAAGGTTCTGGGGAGCGACCTGCGCCCGGATTCCGCGCGGCTTCGGGACCATCCTCCGTCGGAGATGCTCCCCCCCGTGGCGGCGGCGGAGAGCGTCGCCATTGCCGGAAGCGCGGCGGAGCCCCCGTTGGTCTTCACCGAGCCGGCGGGGAGCTACGACCTTGTGGCGGAGTCATACGAAGGGGAAGGGTACGGCGCGGAGGAGACGGGGCGTCCCTTCCTGCCCCTCATGACACCGGTGGAGGGGTTCCTGAGCCGCGGCTTTGATCAGGCCGGGAGGCACTTCGGGATGGACTATGCGACCCGCGCCGGCACACCCGTCCACGCGGCCACCGATGGAACGGTGCTGTTCGCCGGATGGACCCCCGACGACGGGAACATGATCATGATCAGCCACGGGGCGGGGTGGGTGACCGTGTACAAGCACAACCAGGCGCTCCTCCGAACCGCCCTGGAGGAGGTCCGGCGGGGGGAGCCGGTGGCGCTGGCGGGAAGTACGGGCAGGGCCAGCGAGGGCCCGCACCTGCACTTTGAGTTGTGGAGGGACGGGACTCCGGTGGATCCGCGCCCGCATCTGCTGTCGGATCCGGTGATTCAATAACAGCTTCGAAAGGACCCCTGTGGCGGAGAAACATGTGAACGGCGAGCTCAGCCTCATCGGGGCGAAAACCACCGTTGAGGGCATCATCAGGACGGACGGGAGCATCCGGATTGACGGCAAGCTGGTGGGGGATCTGATCGCGCAGGCGAGCGCGGCCGTGGGCGCCACCGCCGCCGTGGAGGGAAACGTCACCGCGCGCAACATCTCGATTGCGGGGAAGGTGAACGGCATGGTCACCGCCTTCGAGAAGCTGATCCTGGAGGGGAAGTCGGCCCTCCGGGGGGACATCCGGGCCGCCAGACTGGTGGTGGACGAGGGGGCGATGTTCGACGGGAAGTGCGCCATGACTCCGCCGCCGGGGGATGCCAGGGCGGTGCAGCCTCAGGCCCCCAAGAGCCCGTAGCGGATGTCCAAGCCCCGGCCCGGACCGGGCGAGCACACCCGGCGGATCAGCCGGGAGTACGGTCCCTTCCTGACGCTCGGTCTTCAACTCGCGTTGTCGGTGGTGGTGTTCTTCTTCCTGGGCCGCTGGCTGGACGGGAAGCTGGGCACCTCTCCCTGGCTGATGCTGGCGGGCCTGGCGGCGGGTGCGGCGGGGGGATTCATCCATTTCTTCCGGACCGTCATCGCCCTGGGGAGGAAGGAGGATCGGAAGGCGAACGATGGCAAAGGGCTCTGAAATCCCATTTCCTTCGCAGGTGCTGCTTGCCCTGGCGGGGGCGGGGGCTCTGGCGGCGTATCCACTGGTCTGTTGCGCCTCACCCTCGGTGCGGGAAGCGGCGGGTGCGGGTGCGCTCCTGAGCACGGCCAATGTCCTGGTCGGGTACTGGGCCATCCGGGCCGGCATCGGGAGGTCCTTCACCGCCTTCCTGAAGCTGGTGCTGGGGGGGATGGGGATCCGGATGGCGGTGCTGCTGGGAGCCCTCCTGGTGCTCATCAAGGGTCTCGGCTTCCACGCGCTCGCCCTCACGGGCGCGACGCTGGGAATGTACCTCGTGTATCTGGTGCTGGAGATCGTCTATCTCCAGCGGGCGCTGCACACCAAGAATCAGGAAAGATCATAAGTGGATTCGGTTCTTCATGCGGCCTCCGACAGCGCGCAGGCCTCCGCCCCGCACGGGGCGGAGCACGGCGGCGGGCTGTTTACCGAGCTGCTGCACCATGTGCAGGATGCGCACTTCCTGGATGTGCCCTTCGCGGGGCACGTGGATCTTCCCCGGTTTCCCCCGCTGGAGGCGGCGGGCATGTCGGTGGATCTCTCCATCACCAAGCACGTTGTTTTTCTCTGGGTCGGGGCCCTGGTGCTGGCGGGTGTGGCCATCGCCGCCGCCCGCTCGAACATCCGACGGGATGTTCCGCGGGGTCTGGGCAACCTTCTGGAGATCTTCGTGGTGTTTATCCGGGACGAGATCGCGGTGGCCAACATGGGCCCCGGAGGCGTCCGGTACATGCCCTATCTGCTCACCACCTTCTTCTACATTCTGGTGCTGAACCTCCTGGGGCTCATCCCCTACGGGGCATCCGCCACGGGCAACGTGAGCGTCACCGCAGGGCTGGCCCTCATTGCCTTCGTCATGATCCAGGCCGCGGCCATCCGGGCCCAGGGGCTGCGCCACTGGCTGGCGCACCTGACGGGAGGGGTGCACTGGTCCCTCTGGGTGATCATGGTACCCATTGAGATCCTGGGCCTGTTCACCAAGCCCTTCGCCCTCTGCATCCGTCTGTTCGCCAACATGACGGGCGGGCATATCGTGATTGTTTCCCTCATCGGCCTCATCTTCATCTTCCAGTCGTACATCGCGGGGGTGATCTCCACGGGCTTCGTGCTGGGCATCAACTTCCTGGAGCTCTTTGTGGCGTTTCTGCAGGCCTACATCTTCACCATGCTGACGGCCCTCTTCATGGGGCTGGGGATGCAGGCCGGGGCGGAAAGCGGCCACGGGGAGGGGGGACACTGAGAACGGACAGAACGACCACTTTCATCATCCACACAGGCGACAGGAGGAGCATCATGGAATCGGTAGGATTCGGCTATCTGGCGGCGGGCATCGGGGCCGCACTCACGGTCATCGGGGCCGGCCTCGGGATCGGGAAGCTGGCGGCGGCGGCCATGGAGGCGAGCGGACGCCAGCCGGAAGTGGCCGGGCAGGTCCGGACCTCGATGCTGATAGCCGCGGCGCTTATCGAAGGGGCCACCTTCTTTGCGCTTGCCATCTGCATCATTCTGGCCACCAAGTAACGGAGAGAGAGAGCATGCTTTCCATCAATCCGGGTCTGATCCTCTGGACCATCATCACCTTCGTGCTTGTGCTGGCGGTCCTGCGCCGCCTGGCCTGGAAACCCCTGCTGGCTGCGCTTGCCGCGCGCGAAGAACGCATCCGCACAGCCCTGCGGGAGGCGGAGGAAGCCCAGCAGGAGGCCCGGCGGCTGCTGGAGGAACACCGTGAGGCACGCGCCCGCGCCGATGAGGAGTCGCACCGCATCATCCGGGAGGGACGGGCCGTGGCCGAGAAGCTGAAGGGGGATCTTGTAGAGAAGGCGGAGGCCTCCGCCCGCCGGATGATGGACCAGGCGCGGGAGGAGATCCGGCGCGAGAAGGAGGTCGCTCTGGCGCAGCTCCGGGCCGAGGTGGCCGACCTGGCGGTCGGGGCCGCCTCCAAGATTCTGGATGCCCGTCTGGATCCGGCCGCGCAGAAGTCCCTTGTGGAGCAGGCGATCCGGGAGATGGGAAAGGGATGACAGCGTGAGCCAGGTGCGGGTCGCGCGGCGCTACGCCGCGGGTCTGATGGCGGCGGCGGAGGAGTGGGGGACGGTGGATGAGACCGCCCGTGACATGGCCCTCCTTGCCCGTCTGATGGAGGAGTCACGAGAGCTCCGCCTCCTGGCTGCGAGCCCCGTTGTGGGTGCGGCCAGGAAGACACAGGCCTTCGAAGCGGTGCTGGGGTCCCGCGTGGGCGCCGGCACCATGACCTTTCTCCGCCTGATGGCCGCCAAAGGGAGGGAAGCCCTCCTGGCGCAGGTGGCCGCTCAGTTTGCCGCGCTCTCGGACATCCGGGCGGGGATTGTGGAGGCGGAGGTCCGTTCGGCGGCCGCTCTGGAGCCCGCCCAGGAGGCCCTGCTCCGGGCGCGGCTGGAGAAGGAGACCGGCAAGACCGTGCGGCTCCGGATCCTGCTGGACGGGAGCCTGAAGGGAGGGCTTGTGGTGAAGATCGGGGACACGGTGCGGGATGCCAGCGTGCGGCGGCAACTGGAGCTGCTCCGGGAGCGGCTCACCGGGGATGCAGGCGCCGGCGGGAGCAGGCCGCAGGCCCCCCGGTAGGGTGCGTGTTCCTGCGGGTGATGGTTCGACCAAGGAAAGGCAACGGGCATGGCAGAAGTCAGACCTGACGAGGTATCCGCGATCCTCCGGCGGCAGCTTGCGGGGTTCGAGAAGGAGGTGGACGTCTATGACGTGGGGACCGTCCTCCAGGTGGGAGACGGGGTGGCGCGCGTCTACGGGCTGACCCGCTCTCTCATGAGCGAGCTGATCGAGTTTCGCCACGGCGTGTTCGGCATGGTGCTGAACCTGGAGGAAGACAATGTGGGCTGCATGCTCTTCGGAGAGAGCAGCGAGATCCGGGAGGGCGACACCGTGAAGCGGACGGGCCGGGTCGCCTCGGTTCCCGTGGGAGAAGCCCTTCTGGGACGCGTGGTGAACGCCCTGGGCCAGCCCCTGGACGGCAGGGGGCCCGTGGCCGCCAAGACGACCATGGCCTTCGAGAGGAAGGCCCTGGGGGTGATCCAGCGCCAGCCGGTGAAGGAGCCGCTGCAGACCGGCATCAAGGCGGTGGACGGGATGATTCCGATCGGGCGCGGGCAGCGGGAGCTGATCATCGGGGACCGGCAGACGGGCAAGACGGCCATCGCCCTGGATGCCATCATCAACCAGAAGTACACGCATACGGAGAGGGCGGCCCGGGACGGGGTGAAGCCGGTGTTCTGCATCTACGTGGCGGTGGGCCAGAAGAGCTCCACGGTGGCTCAGGTGGTGGACCGGCTGCAGAAGGAGGGGGCCATGGAATACACCACCGTGGTGGCCGCCACCGCCAGCGACCCGGCCTCCATGCAGTATATCGCCCCCTACACCGGGGCCACGATGGGGGAGCACTTCCGGGATTCGGCCCGGCATGCGCTTGTGGTGTACGACGACCTCTCCAAGCAGGCCCAGGCCTACCGGCAGGTCTCCCTCCTGCTCCGGAGACCCCCCGGGCGGGAGGCCTATCCGGGAGACGTCTTCTACCTTCATTCCCGCCTTCTGGAGCGCGCCTCCAAGCTGAGCGACGAGCTGGGGGGAGGCAGCCTGACGGCCTTTCCGATCATCGAGACCCAGGCGGGGGACGTGTCGGCCTACATTCCCACGAACGTCATCTCCATCACGGACGGGCAGATCTACCTGGAACCCGGCCTGTTCAACTCCGGGATCCGGCCCGCCATCAACGTGGGCATCTCCGTCTCGCGTGTGGGGGGAACGGCCCAGATCAAGGCCATGCGGAAGGTGGCCGGGCGCCTCCGCATGGAGCTGGCCCAGTACCGGGAGCTGGAGGCCTTTGCCAAGTTCGGCTCCGACCTGGACAAGGCGACCATGCAGCAGCTCCGGCGCGGCTCCCGCCTGGTGGAGCTTCTGAAGCAGGGGCAGTATCAGCCCATGCCCGTGGAGAAACAGGTGGCGGGGATCTTTGCCGGCACGGGAGGATACCTCGACGAGATACCCCTCGAGGATGTCCGGCGGTACGAAGAGGAGCTCCTGGAACTGCTGGAGCTGAGGCACCGGGACCTGCTGGACGGCATCGCCTCCACCCGGGACCTTACCGAGGACATCACGCGGCGGCTGCACGCCCTGCTGAAGGAGTTTACCGCCGTTTTCAAGCCCTCGGTCCGGGCCTAGCATGGCCACCCTCCGGGAGATCCGGGACCGCATCGTAGGCATCCGGAAGACGCAGAAGATCACGCGTGCCATGAAGATGGTGGCCGCGGCGAAGCTGCGGCGCGCCCAGACAGCCATCCTGAACGCCCGCCCGTATGCCCGCTCGATGCGGGATGTGCTGGCGCACATAAGGGAGAGCCCGGAGGCGGCCCAGGAACCCCTCCTGGTGCAGCGGGAGGTCCGCGCCGCCGTTCTTGTGGTGGTGACCTCGGATCGGGGTCTCTGCGGGGCCTTCAACGCCACCATCGTGCGCGCGGCCCTCACACGCATTGCCGCGCGTTCCGAGGCGGAGAACCGGGCGGGGACCCTGCGCATCGTTTGCATCGGGAAGAAGGGGGGCGACGCCTTCACGCGGAGGGGTTTCGCCGTCGCGGCGAAGCACACAGGCCTGTCTTTGTCGCCTCCCTTTGCCCGCGCACAGGCCATCGCCCGGGAGCTGAGGGCGGGCTTCCTGTCGGGAGACTTCGACCTGGTGGAGGTGGTCTCCAACGAGTTCAAGTCGGCGGCCCGGCAGCAGATCCGGGTCGAGCAGTACCTGCCCGTCCCCCCCGGGGAGGGGGAATCGCGCCGCGCGGCGGCCGACTACATCTACGAGCCGGGCCGGGCGGCGCTCGTCCGGGCTCTGCTCCCCCGGCACCTCGACTTCCAGCTCTGGCGGATGCTCCTGGAATCCGCGGCGGCCGAGCAGGGGGCCCGGATGGCGGCCATGGAAAACGCCACTGAGAATGCCGGCGATCTGATCGGCCATCTGCAGCTCTCCTACAACAAAGCCCGTCAGGCCTCCATCACGAAGGAGCTCCTGGAAGTGGTGGGGGGGGCGGAGGCCCTGCGGAGCGCCTGAGGCGGCCTCCGGAGCGCCCGGGCGGCTTGCATACGGAACGCCTTTTCAGTAACTTATAGGCCCTTTCGGATTCCGGTCCGGGGGGTCGGACCCCACTCCCATGTTCGAAGAGCTCAGCCGCAAACTGGATGCCGCCCTCAAGCGCCTGCGCGGGGAGGGCCGGATCACGGAGGCAAACGTCGCCGAGACCCTCCGGGAGGTGCGGCGCATCCTCCTGGACGCGGATGTCCACTACAAGGTGGCCAGGCAGTTCGTGGAGGACGTGGCGCGGCGCTCCACGGGGCAGGAGGTGGCGCGGAGCATCACTCCGGGCCAGCTCATCACCAAGATCATCCATGACGAGCTGGTGACCCTGCTGGGGACGCACCGGGCCGACCTGGCCCAGGCTCCCCTTCCGCCCACGGTGGTGCTGGTGGCCGGCCTGCAGGGGTCGGGAAAGACGACCTTTGCGGCGAAGCTGGCCCTGTTCATGAAAGGGCAGGGGAGGCATCCCCTCCTGGCGGCCGCGGACGTGCATCGTCCGGCGGCGGTGGACCAGCTCGCGATGCTGGGGTCCCAGATCGGCGTGCCCGTGTATGCGGACCGTGCGGCCGGGGCCGTGGCGATTGCCTCGGGGAGCGTGGAGCACGCGCGGCGGAACGCCCGGGACCTGGTGATCATCGATACCGCCGGCCGGATGCACGTGGACGAGGAGATGATGCGGGAAGTGGAGGCCATCAGGACGGCGGTCTCCCCGCACGAAATCCTCTTCGTGGTGGATGCCATGACGGGGCAGGATGCGGTCAACACCGCCCGCGTTTTTCACGAACGGCTGCGCTTCGACGGGGCCGTGCTGACCAAGATGGACGGGGACGCGCGGGGCGGTGCGGCCATTTCGCTGCGCGCCACCGTGGGAACCCCCATCAAGTTCCTGAGCACCGGCGAGAAGCTGGACGCCCTGGAGCGGTTCCATCCGGACCGCATGGCCTCGCGCATCCTGGGGATGGGCGACATCGTCACCCTGGTGGAGAAGGCCCAGGCTCAGGTGGACCAGGACAAGGCGGCGCGCATGGAGGCCACCCTCCGGAAGGCCCGCTTCACGCTGGAGGATTTCCTGGACCAGCTCCAGGAGGTCCGCAAGATGGGCCCCCTCAGCCAGGTGCTGGGCATGCTGCCGGGGATGCACCGCCTGCCGGCGGAGCAGGTGGATGAGAAATCGCTGGTGCGCATCGAGGCCATGATCCGGTCCATGACCCGGGAGGAGCGCCTGCAGCCGCACATCATCAACGGAAGCAGGCGGCGGCGGATCGCCTCGGGGAGCGGAACGGCCGTGCAGGACGTGAACAAGCTGCTCAGGCAGTTCGAGCAGATGCAGAAGATGGTCAAGACCCTGAGCAAGGGAGGCGGACGGGGACTGGTGCGCGGCCGCCGCCTGCCTACTGGTTTCTGAACCGGAGCACCCCCAGACATCGGAACAACCAAGGAGGCACGCAGTGGCAGTACGACTCAGATTGCGGCGGATCGGGAAGAAGAAGATGCCGCAGTACCACATCGTGGCGGCCGACTCCCGGGCCGCCCGTGACGGGAAGTTCCTGGAGATCGTGGGGCGGTACGAGCCCCTGCATCCGGAGATGCTGATCGCGCCGAAAGAGGACCGGGTTCTCTACTGGCTCCGGACCGGCGCCCTTCCCACCGACACCGTGCGCAGTCTTCTGCAGAGAAACGGACTGTGGCTGAAGTGGAGCCTGATCCGGCGCGGCAAAGACGAGGCCTTTATCGCCGCGGAGATGGAGAAGTGGCAGATGG
>JBAVEL010000180.1:0-19102 GCA_049587715.1 Bacteroidota bacterium | reverse complement strand
GAGCGATGTCGTGAGACACAGCACGGGAAGGTGATGCCATGACGCTTCTTGTCTTTGAGGTTCTCCTCATTCTTCTTCTCATCCTGCTGAACGGCGTGCTGGCCCTTGCCGAGATCGCTCTTGTCTCCGCGAGCCGGGTCCGCCTTCAGCAGAGGGCCGACGGGGGAGATGCTGGGGCGCTGGCCGCCCTGGAGACCGCCGCAGACCCCACCCGGTTTCTCTCCACGGTGCAGGTGGGCATCACGCTGGTGGGAATACTGGCGGGGGTGTTTGCGGGAGCCACCGTGGCGGAGTACCTGGCCGCGGCCCTCGGGCGCCTGCCCTCCCTTGCGCCGTATGCCGAGCCCCTCTCCCTGGGGATCGTGGTTCTGGTGATCACCTACTGCACCCTCGTCCTGGGGGAGCTGCTTCCGAAGCGCATCGCCCTCACCCGTCCCGAGGCGTACGCCTCGCACACGGCGCGGCCCATACGCCTGCTTTCACGGATTGCCGCTCCCGCCGTTGCCGTCCTCACCTCGTCCACGGACCTTCTGCTCCGGCTCCTGGGGATCCGGCAGGCCGCGGAAGCACCGGTGACGCTGGATGAGATCAAGATCCTTCTGTCGCAGGGACGGCGCGCGGGCGTTCTGGAGCCGAGCGAACAGAGCATCGTGGAGGGCGCCCTGCGGCTGGATGAGCTGCGGGTGAGCGCCCTCATCACGGCGAGGCCCGAGGTGGTGTGGCTGGATCTGGACGCGCCCCCAGAGAAGCTCCAGGCCGCGGTCCTCCAGAGCCATCATACGCATTTCCCCGCCGCGCACGGGAGTCTGGACAACGTAGCGGGGGTGCTGAGGGGCCGGGATGTGCTTGCCCGTCTCATCGTGGGAAGGCCGCAGGAGATCGCCGGCATGGTGAAACCTGCGGTCTGCGTGCCCGAAGGGCGCTCGGCGCTGAAGGTGCTGGAGCTGTTCAAGAGCTCGGGATCGCACATGATTCTTGCGATAGACGAGTTCGGCGGTCTGGCGGGGCTGGTGACGCTCTCCGACCTCATGGAGGCCCTCGTGGGCTCCATCCGTACGCCGGGTTCGCCCGAAGAGCCGGCGGCGATACGGAGGGAAGACGGCTCCTGGCTCCTGGACGGCCGGATGCCCGTGCCGGAGCTCTTCGACCTTCTACGGATCCCGGATCTCCTCGAGTCCCCACCGCCGGGCGTGGATACACTGGGCGGGCTGGCGATGGCTTCTCTGGGGCGGATCCCATCGCCTGGAGATGCCTTCGACTGCGGCGGGTGGCGCTTCGAGGTCACGGCCATGGACGGGAAAAGGGTGGACAAAGTGGCGGCTGCCCGTTCAGGGCTTCAGGGGGCGCCGGGGAAGCCCTGACCCCCGCCCGGGAGGACGCACTGTTCTTCCGCCGGGGATGCACTGTTCTTCCGCCGGGGTGAGGGGGGGATCCCGCGGTGCTCTCCTCCCCCGGGGGTGCTCCGTGCGGGCCTGGGGGCGCGTTTTTCCTCCATGCGGACGGCCCGGGGGCCCGGGAGGGGGTTCCCGGCGGGGTCCGGATCCGCACAGCCGTTGCGAATGAGCCCGCCGCGGCGTACCTTTCCGTCGTCCTTCCGCTCTTTCCCTCCCCGGGCTGCGGGTCCGGTCGTGCCGTTGAGACCGCTGTCGGTGGGAGGCGCTCTCTGCCCGTTTGTCCATACTCCAGCATCCGATCCGCCTGTGCACACGAGTGCATGCACATGCGGGCGCAGACACAGGGGGGAGAGAGCGGCAACTCGCGGGAGCCAGTTGGGGGTACGGGGCGCTTGACCTGGGGGGAGGACGGTGCCGGCCGGTGGAATGGGGACATCCGGCCTTGAACGCACGGCGGAACCGGAACATCGTCCACTGAGGGGGAGAAGGCGCCTCCCTTCCCTTTCCGGTTCAGCTATTTCGATTGAGATCGCCGCCGGGACCAAACAACCGCGAAGACCACATCACTCATTGAGAGGAAGGACCGCCCCATGGAGACTCCCGCCCCCGTGCTCGCCGGCCGCTGGAAGCGGCTGGGAGGCGCCTTGATAGATGCCCTCATCTCTATCGTCATCATTTTTCCCCTCATGGCGGTGACCGGAGCCCTGCCCGACATCTTCAGCGGGCATGGGCTCTCGTTCGCGCAGCAGATGGTATGGTTTGTGGTGGGCTGGGCCGTCTTTCTGGCGGTGAACGGATATCTTCTTTTCAAACGCGGCCAGACCGTGGGGAAGGTGGCGGTGCATACAAAGATCGTGGACCTGGAGGGCGGGCTCCCCGATTTCGGGAAGCTCCTGTTGCTCCGCTATCTGGTTGTGGGGGTGGTAACCCAGATCCCGATCATCGGTGGTCTGTTCGGCCTGGTGAACGCACTCTTCATCTTCGGAGAACAGAAAAGGTGTCTCCACGACTACATCGCCGGCACGCGGGTTGTGGAGGCGTAGGTGCGGAAACCGGAAGCGTTCAGGTGACCGTCACACTTCCGTCATAATCTGAAAGGTGGATCCCATGGGGAATCTCGGCGCGAGCGAGATGATGTTGATTCTTGTCGTATTGGGTCTTCTCCTTATCCCCGGCGTTTTCTTTACCTTGACCCTGCAGAATGCCCTTAACCGGTGCGCTCCCTCCAACAGGACGATGAGGCCGGGGCAGGTCTGGCTGCTCTGGGTTCCCCTCTTCTCCCTTGTGTGGCAGTTCATCGTTGTCTTCCGGATCTCCTCCTCTCTGGCAAACGAGTTCCGGAGCAGGAACATGGCACGGGAGGCCGAGCCGGGCAAGACCATCGGGCTGGCCTACTGCATTCTGGGGCTGTGTTCGATCATACCCGTGGTGGGAATGCTCACCGCGATCGCAGGGCTCATCTGCTTGATCATATACTGGGTGAAGATAGCCGGATTCTCGGCCGAGATTGCCGCGCCTCCTTCCGGAGTTCCGGCCGTATGACCACAAGCCCTGAGCGCTGAGGACCAACGAAGCACCCACCAGGACGGACAGAACCGCATGGCAGTTCCTCCCCAGGTGACCTTCCGGGCATTTCTCCGGAGGCGCGACTACGTCTCCGGATCCCAGGCCGCCGTGGCCATGCTCCCCGGGAGTCTTCGGCAGCAGGGGTTTCATCTGTTCTGGCGCAGGTGGAACCCGTACTGCGGATACATTCTGTTTCAGTTGTATCGGAGGTCCGGAGACCGGAAACCAACGGCGGTGTTCTGGATTTTTGCCTTGAGCGGCTTCTGGTTCCACGACGTGCTGATCTACGTTCTGCTGGGCCGGTTTTCCCTGGTCTTCACGGTGGCATTTCTCTTCTATGCGTGTGTGTATGTGGCCTCCCTCCGGAGACATTCGCCTCTCCGGCGGTTGTACCGGAGGCAGGATGTGCCGCCGGTGCTGATGAATCTGGGTCTTCTCTTTTCAGGGTTGCTGCTCGGGTGTCTGGTGAACTATCCCATCTTTCCCGGCTTCTTCGTGTTTCCGCGTTTCCCCATCATTATTTCATGAAAGGGTCCCCTATGCCTATGGCCAACGGCGCCAACAAGACGGCAGTTGTGAACGTGGGCAAGAGCGTGGGCGTGTCACTTCTGCTCACCTTCCTCTTCGGACCGCTCGGGATGTTCTACTCCACCGTGGTGGGTGGGATTGTCATGCTCATCCTGTGCATCGTGGTGTTCTTCTTCACGATGGGGTTCGGATTGATCGTGCTGTGGCCCATTTGCATGATCTGGGGAGCCGTGGCGGTGGGTCGCCGGAACCAGGAGCTCGCCCGGACGCTCTGAGTCTGTCGTCCGGGAAGGGCCTGCCCCGGGGGGGCGGGGCCGCCGCACCGGGGTGAAGACCGCAGGCCGCGGAGCCGGGGCGTGCATTCCCCGGCCAACCTCCGGGAAGACAAACGGCAGGGGGTGCGCGGCGGAGTGTTCAGCGGGCTGACCGGGACACCCGACCCGACGTTGGCGCGCACGCCGCCGGCCGGGCGGCCCGGTGGGGGCGTTGGAGCCACAAGAGGAGGCAATGCATGTACGCGGACTACATCCGATGGGGCACCCTGCTCATCGTTGCCGCTCTGGCGGTGGGGATGATTCTGCCATGGGTTGCGGCGGTTCGAAAGCTCGTGGGCCTGGATGGCCTGGAGGCGCTGGAGGCGCATGTGGATGCGGGAGCGGGTACCGCCAGGATCGCGGGACACCGCAGAGGCCGGACAGCCCGGTTTGAGGTGAGGCCGGACGGCATTCGCACGGAGCAGCCGCGGCTGTTCGGGCCCCGGCTGACCTTTGTTCCCAGGGCGGTTCTGGGCAGCGTTTCCCGGGGACGGGTTCCCATCGGAGCCCCCGTCGTGGAGCATTTCGCTCAGCTCATGTTCTATGCCGGAGGCGGTCTGACGGTGGGGTGGTTCGTGTATGCCCTCATGCAGGACGGGAATGCGCTCGGCTGGGTCTTCCTCGCCGTCTGGGTCGGGGGCCTGCTGCAGGTAGTCATCCACCTCATCCTGGTCCTTGTCCGGAACCGTCAGAGTGTGGCCGTCCTGGTGCGCGACAGAAACGGCGCCCTCCTCACGGGGTTCGGGTTCACTACTCCGGTGTACGTCCTGCACCCTGCGTTCACGGACGGGGCTGTGGAGGAGACGGTGGCTCTCCTGGAACGCATGTGTGCGGGGGGGCATCCGCCCGTCGGCTGATGGCCGTCGTGTGCGGAAGGGTCTGACGGAGACCGGCGCGAGAGTGCCGGCGCGGCGGGAAACAGGCGGGCGGCCGTACGCGCCGCGCGGCTGAGGCGCCGGATGAGGTGTGTAAGAGGACATCCAACAACAACCGATACGGGGGACAGCAATGAAACACTTCTTCCATTTCGCAGTGGCAGCGGTACTGGTCTTGAGCGGGGCGGTTCTGGAGGCCGCTCCCTCCCCGGGCCCGCAGCACGGGGTGATGCCCCTGGAGAGTGTTCTCAATCCGGACGGAACCGTGAACACCGGGCTGGGATTCCGGGGGACCCTGGATGTGCGGGGATGGCGCATGAAACAGGAGCCGGGAGGCGGGCCGAGGTTTGAGCGGCTGGAGTCTCCGCCCGGACTGGATGCGGCCGATACATGCTGGGACAACCGTTTCTTTGCGAACGGCATCACCACCCCCCCCACGTCGCTCATGGCCTTGGCTGTCATCGGAACGGATCTCTATGTGGGAGGGGGCTTCCTGCTGGCCGGAGGGGTGAGAACCAATTATGTGGCGAAGTGGAACGGCACAACCTGGTCGGCCCTCGGAACCGGCATGGACGACTGGGTGTGGTGTCTTGCGGTCATGGGGACGGATCTGGTGGCCGGAGGGTTTTTCACGACGGCGGGGGGCGTGAGCGCCAACCACGTGGCGAGGTGGAACGGCTCAAGCTGGTCCGCTCTGGGAACGGGCACCGACGCCCCGGTCCGGTCTCTTGCCGTGCTCGGCACCGATCTCTATGCCGGGGGGAATTTTGCAATGGCGGGGGGGACGGGCGCCAACCGCGTGGCGAAGTGGAACGGCACAAGCTGGTCGGCCGTCGGAACCGGCATGAACGACGAGGTCTGGTGCCTTGCGGCCATGGGAACGGATCTCGTGGCCGGGGGGCGTTTCACGTGGGCGGGGGGCGTGATCGCCAACCGCGTGGCGAAGTGGAACGGCTCCGACTGGTCGGCCCTCGGGTCGGGGATGAACCACCAGGTGGTCGCCCTTGCGGCCGTGGGGAGCGATCTCTACGCGGGGGGAGACTTTGATACGGCGGGGGGAGTGAGGGCGCCGTATGTGGCGAAGTGGAACGGCACGGCCTGGTCGACTCTGGGCGGAGGCGTGAGCGGCTGGGTGTGGTCCATCGCCCCGATGGGAACCGACCTGTACGTGGGAGGGGCCTTCACCACGGCGGGAGACAGCACGGTGGGCTTCATCGCCCGGTGGAACGGCACGGCATGGTCGGGCCTGGAGGGAGGCATGGACGCGCCGGTGATGTGCGTCCGGCCCATGGGGACGGCTCTGTTTGCGCTGGGGGATTTCAAGAGGGCGGGCGGCGCGGCCGCCAACGGCGTCGCCCGCTGGGACGGGTCCCGGTGGTCCGCCGTCGGGCCCGGCATGGGAGTGAACGACCTGGTGACGTCCATCGCGGTGAGCGGAGGGGATATCTATGTGGGCGGATCATTCACCGGGGCGGGATCCCTCCTGGTGAACTACGTGGCGAAGTGGGACGGGTCTGCGTGGTCGAAGCTGGGCTCGGGAATGAACCAGGCCGTGACCGACCTTGCCCTTATCGGGACGGATCTCTACGCGGGGGGCATGTTCACCACCGCGGGGGGCGTGACCGCCAACAGGGTGGCCAGGTGGAACGGCTCGAGCTGGTCCGCAGTGGGGACGGGGATGGACGGGACGGTGCGGTCCCTCGCAATCATCGGCACCGATCTGTACGCCGGCGGGTCATTCACAACGGCGGGGGGGGTGAGCGCGAACCGCATTGCGAAGTGGGACGGCTCGAGCTGGTCCGCCCTGGGAACGGGCATGGACCAGACCGTGTATGCGCTCGCCGTGATCGACACCAATCTGTATGCCGGGGGTTTCTTTCTTGATGCGGGCGGCGTGAGCGCGAACCATGTGGCCGTGTGGAACGGAACCTCCTGGTCGCCGCTTGGCGCCGGGGTGGGCGGCGGGGTGACCGCCCTTGCCGCCGCGGGCACCGATCTCTATGTGGGGGGGTATTTCTCGACTGCGGGGGGCACATCCGCCGCCAACGTGGCCAAGTGGAACGGCTCCTCCTGGTCGGCGCTGGGGGCGGGGACCAACTCCAGCGTCTATGCCCTGGTCGTTTCGGGTTCGGATCTGTATGCAGGGGGGGATTTTACCGCTGCGGGCGGCGCGACCGCATGGTCGGCGGCGAAGTGGAACGGCACGAGCTGGTCGGCTCTCGGAACCGGTCTGGATGACAGGGTGCAGGCCCTGGCTGCTGCGGGATCGGACATCTACCTCGGGGGTCTGTTCACCGTGACGGGGGACAAGAGTTCCCGCTGCTTCGCGCGGTGGATCTCCCCGGGCGCCCGGTTCGAGCCCCTGGAGCTGTCGGTGGAGATGGGCTCCGTGGCCCTGGGGGGCTCCCGCACCGATTCGGTGGGGGTGAGGAACCTGGGCACCTCCACGGTCACCGTGGATTCCGTTGTCAGCACGCATCCGGATTTCGACGTGACTCCCGACAGCGGCACGGTGGGAGCGGGCTCGACCCGGTACTTTCAGATCACACTCACACCGAACGGGCCGGGGACGCGGACCGGACAGGTCATCTTCATGCACAACGCGCCCGGCTCTCCCGACACCGTGGAGGTGAGCGGAACGGGGGTGGATTCGGCAGGCCGGCGGTTCCTTTCCCTGACCCCGGTGGAGATTTTCGACGAGAACCCGCTGGCCCTGGGGACAAGCCGGAAACCCGCCAAGCGGGCCAAGGCCGGCAAGCCCATCACGCCGGAGAACTTCCCCACCTGGACGAACCTCGTGAGCGAGATCGTGATTCAGGGGGCATTCGCCCCCTATACCTCCGAGAGCGACGCCGCCGGAGGGGCGGTGATCGGCCAGAGCCTGATGGTGCCGGCGGGTCCCGACAAATGGAAGCCGCACAGGGACAGCGCGGCCATCCGGTGCTGGGTGCGGCCCGATAAGTGGGACATCAAGAAGAGCCGGGGGAAGAACTACAAGAACTTCCAGAAGACGCTGTTCCACAAACTGAACGGGTTCCATGACGGCACGCCCCGGGGGCTGGATTTCACCACCGACGGGAGGAACAAGCCCCTCAACAAGGAGCGGAAGAAGCTGGAGACCAAGAAGCACGACAACGCCCTGTTCGGGGAGCTGGTGGCCCTGAAGGTGAACATCGGGGCAAGCCAGCTCAGGACCACTCCGGTGGGCTTCGGAGACCTTGTCTACGAGAATGACGGGAACCCCTACGACGAGATGAGCATCCTGGAGATCTCGGCGGCGGCGGACATGATGATGACGTACTGGCAGGGGAACGACTCCGCCGATTATGCGGTGCTGCATGCGGTGATGCATGACCTGAACAGGGCCTTTTCGGGGCCCCTGGATACGGTGCAGTTCAACGACTACACGCCTGCGGGGAATCCGAAGCCGCTGATTGTGGCGGGGCAGGTGGACCTTGCGACGGTGCCGTACCTGAAGCTGGTGCCGCCGTATGCGGTGACCGTGGTGCCGCGGCTGAACGCGGAGGTGGAGCCGGAGGAGGATCCCGAGGACGCGGAGTATGAGGAAGCGGAAGAGGAGGGGGTGCCTCTGGCCGCGCGGGTGTACCAGAACTACCCGAATCCCTTCAATCCCGTGACGACGATCGGATTCCGGCTGGGAGAGGCTTCGCGGGTGACCATCCGTGTGTACAACCTGCTCGGGCAGGAGGTGGGAACCCTGATGGCAGGGGAGGAGTGTGAGGAGGGGTACAGTACGGTGGAGTTCACCGCAGCGGGGCTGGCTTCGGGGATCTACTTCTACCGCGTGGAGGCGGCGGGACTGGAAGAGGGGGGACTGAGAACCACGGAGACCCGGAAGATGATGGTGCTGAAATGACCACGCGGCCGGGAGACGGAGCCGGGAGGACCGGGCGGAGAGGCCCCGGGAGTCCGCCCCGGAGCCGCAATTCTTGACACCACACTGTGAGGAAACGAACTCATGTCTGAGACGTCAGGTGCAGAGTTGCTCTGGTTCCTGGGCGGACTCGGCTTCTTTCTGGCCGAGCTGATCCTGCCGGGGTTTGTCATCGTCTTCTTCGGGATCGGAGCCTGGATCACGGCGCTGCTTGTGGGGCTCGGCCTCCTCCCTTCCTTCAACGGCCAGCTTCTCGTCTTTCTCGGTTCTTCGGTCCTCGCCCTGGTCTTCCTGCGCCGGAAGGGGAGGGAGCTGTTCCAGGGGAAGGTGACGCGCGTGCCGCGGCCCGGTGCGTCCATGGAGGATGTGCGGGGAGAGCGGGCCGTCGTCATCGTTTCCATTGTTCCGAACGGTGAAGGCGGGAAGGTGGAATTCCACGGCACGCTCTGGAATGCCGACGCCGACCTTCCCGTGGAAAAGGGACAGGTGGTGGAGATCGTGGAGCAGAGCAACCTGCGTCTGAAAGTCAAACCCATTTCCTGATCGAACACATCCGGGAGCGCGCCATGTCCGTCGAGACCCTTATCATCATAGGCCTGATCATTCTGGCCTTCATTGTGTTGCTCAAGACCGCCCAGGTGGTGCCGCAGAAGACCGTCTTCATCGTGGAGCGCCTGGGGAAATACAGCAGAACCCTGGAGGCGGGGTTTCACATCCTCATTCCCTTCCTGGACCGGATTGCCTACAGGCATTCCCTGAAGGAGGTGGCGATGGACGTGCCGTCCCAGGCCTGCATCACCAAGGACAATATCGGCGTGGAGGTGGACGGGATCCTCTACTTCCAGATCGTGGACCCGGTGAAGGCGTCCTACGGGATCAACAACTACGCCTTCGCCTCCATCCAGCTCGCGCAGACGACGATGAGGAGCGAGATCGGGAAGATCGAGCTGGACCGGACGTTCGAGGAGCGGGAGAAGATCAACGCGGAGATCGTGTCGGCCGTGGACAAGGCGGCCGTCCCGTGGGGGATGAAGGTGACGCGCTACGAGATCAAGAACATCGTGCCTCCGGCGAGCATCAAGGACGCCATGGAGAAGCAGATGCGGGCCGAGAGGGAGAAGCGGGCCCTGATAGCGGAATCGGAGGGAGACAAGCAGGCCAAGATCAACCGCGCCGAGGGGGACAAGCAGGAGGCCATCGCCCGGTCCGAAGGGGAGAAGATGAAACGGATCAACGAGGCGGAGGGCCGGGCGGCGGAGATCGAGCGCGTGGCCATGGCCACGGCCCGGGGGATCCGGGAGATTGCCACGGCCACCAACGAGCGGGGGGGGATGGACGCGGTGAACCTGAGGATCGCCGAGCAGTACCTGGGCGAGTTCGGGAAGCTGGCGCGGACCACCAACACCATGATCCTCCCCTCCAACCTGGCGGACGTGGCGGGCGTGGTGGCGGCCGTGTCGAGGGTCTTCACGGAAACGGCGAAGCCGCGGGAACAGAAATAGGGGGGGGCGCAGGATGAGGGGGTGCGGGAGGTGACCCCGTTTACCCGGGTGTCAGCTCAAACGGAAGGATGGGAGGCGCCTCCCGGCAGGATGGAAGGCAGAAGGAGATGAAGATGTGGAAATGCAGGAAGTGCGGGGAAGAATGCGAGGACACCTTCGACTCCTGCTGGAACTGCGGTACGAGCGGAGAGGGGGGTCCCCCTGGCAGGGAGTTCGGGGAGGCCCGGCAGGATGCGGACAGGCTCGCGGTGCGTCGTCCCGCAAAGGTGCCCGCCGCGAAGGAGAAAACCGGCGCCGGCGCGGGGGAGCAGCCGGCCGTCCGATGGAAGTGTCGGAACTGCGGTGAGGAATGCGAGGACACCTTCGACGCCTGCTGGAACTGCGGGGCCGGCAGGGAGGGGGATCCCCCCGGCAGAGAGTTCGGGGAGGCCCGGCTGGAAGTGGACAGCCTCGTGGCGGGCCATGACATTCAGATGCCCGCAGGAAAGGAGACCTTGGGCGGAGGCGGCGTGCAGGAGGCGGCCGCCCGTGTGTCCTACAAGGTCGAGACCATCGACATCGGCTGCTGCGAGAAGGACATCAATCCCAAGCGTATAGAGCACCTGGCCAACAGGATGGCCGAACACGGTTTCCGGCTGCAGCAGGTGTATGTGGACACCAGGGCTGACTGCTGTTACAGGGGAAAGACCGCGGTTCTTGTGTTTGTGAAGAGAGGGACGTGATGGCATCCCCGGCGGATCAGGCGATGACCGGTCTGAAGGACCCCGGGCGGCCAAAACCCTTCGCACACCACCCGGATTGCTTCCGATACGATCATCACCTGGTGTACATCGCCGGCGAGCCTGTATGTCTGGGTTGTTTCTTCATGGCGACAGGGCTTCTTGTGTCCATTCCCCTGTTTCTCGCGGCATCCCGGATGCATGTACCTTTCCCGGGCGCCGTTGCGGCGAGCCTGATACTGGGGACTCCCTCGTTCTTCCAGCCGTTCCTGCAAGTCAAATGGTTCAAGGCGGCATCCCGGTGTGGGGCGGGAATCGGTTCCGGGTTCCTGTTTCTCTCTCTGGTGTTCCTGGTTCCCTTCTCGACGGAGGGACACCTCCTCCGGCTTGCCATTGTGGCCGCCTACTACGCACTCGCAGTGACGGCTCTGAGAATCCGCCGCCTGAAGCGGGTTGACCCGTGTGAGGCATGTCCGTACGGGGTGAAGCCGCTCTGCGTGCACTACCTGGATGCGCTGGAGGTGTCGGAGGAGGATGCCCGGGGCGGCGGGCCGCCGGGGGTTCAGGAGTTCCTGCAGGCGGTGATTCGTGATTTGAGAAGGAAGGCGCTCACGTGGCCGTCGGATGCGCGGCGTGGCGGGTGTCCTTCCGGGGCATTCCAACGCGTGGTGAAGATGTAGGCGTGGAATCCCGTCCGCCGTGGTGCCCTCTGCTGCGGGTCTCGGGCCCGGCTGCCGCGAACCTCCGCCGCAACCCTGAAGGTCTGTGACCTTCTGGGGAGGGAGGCGGCGCCGCCCGTGCGGGGACGGGAGTTCGGGACGGGATACCACCGGCTGGAGTTCAATGCGGCGGAGCTTCCTTCGGGCGTGTACTTCACCCGCCTCCGGACGCAGCGGACCGGATCTTTCGGCGTGAAGAGCTCTGAGGCGCGGAAGATGGTTCTGCTCCGTTGGCGTCGCATGACGAATGTGCCATGACACCACATGAAAGCGAGAGGGTGGTATGACCGCTTCTTCCAGGAATCGAAAGCGCATCCCGGACCGGCCGGGTTCCCGGCATTCCCACCCGAAGGCCCAGGCGGAGCATGCCGAACGGCATCTCCCGCGGATCAGGCCCGCCCGGCAGAGCACCATGGACTGGGACCGGCTCCTGACCACCCAGCGGCTGGGAGACAGGGGGTCGGGGACCCGAAAGACCCGCCGCTCTCCGTTTCAGATAGACTACGACCGGGTCATCTTCGCCTCGGCTTTCCGCCGGCTTCAGGACAAGACGCAGGTGGTGCCCCTGGCGGAGAACGACTACGTGCGGACCCGCCTTACACACAGTCTGGAGACTTCCAGCATCGGCAGGTCCCTGGGGGCCAGGGCGGGGGAGAAGATCTGCGCATCCCTCACGGCCGTCAGCCTGCACCCCAGCGACATCGGGGCCATCGTGGCGGCCGCCTGCCTGGCCCACGACATCGGGAGCCCTCCCTTCGGGCACTCGGGGGAGGACGCCATCCGGGACTGGTTCCGGAGCTCCGATGTGGCTGAGCGACTCAGGCCTCAGTTGAGCGCGCAGCAGGCGCGGGACATAGAGAACTACGAGGCGAACGCCGAGGGGCTCAGACTCCTGACCCAGCTCGAGATGCCCGACCGGGAAGGGGGGATGAGGCTCACCTGCGCCACCCTGGCGGCCTATGCCAAGTACCCCTGCTGTTCCACGGCCGCGGCGGGAAGGAGGGGGGATGCGAGCAACCGCAAGTTCAACTTCTTCGCCTCGGAGGGCGACATCTTCCGGGGCATAGCGGAGGCCGTGGGCCTCCTCCCGGACACACACACCCCCGACCGGTGGTGCCGCCACCCCCTGGCGTTTCTGGTGGAGGCGGCGGATGACATCACCTACCGCCTGATTGATCTGGAGGACGGCTACCGGCTGGGACTCATCACCCTCCAGACCATCGAAGAGCTCCTGAACGAAGTGGCGGGGGGGAAGGTGAACTGGGAGAAGGCCAAGGCGATGTCGGACTATTCCCGGGTGGAGTATCTGCGCGCCCGGGCGTTCGGGAAGCTGGTGGAGGAGGTGGCGGAGCAGTTCCTTGAGAACGAGCCCGCGTACCTGCGGGGGACGCACGATGCGTCCATCGTGGATGAGATCCCCTCGCGGACGACGCTGGAAGCGATCGTGGGCGAGCTCCGGACACGGCTTTACACCGACCGGCGTGTGCTCGAGATTGAAGCGGCCGGGTTCGAGGTGGCGAAGGGGATTCTGGACGAGCTGGTCCGGGGCGCCTCCGATGTGCAGGACAGGGGGAACGGGGCTTCGGCGAGGAGCCGGAAGGTCCTCCAGCTTGTGCCGCCCGAGTTCCTGTGCGGGCGCTGCGACAAGTACACGCTGGTGATGAAGATCCTGGATTTCTACTGCTCCATGACCGACTCCACCGCCGTCTCCCTCTTCAAGAAGATCCGGGGGATCTCGCTGCCGGGAAGATGAGTTCTCCCGTGGAGCTCCCGCACAGGGGGGGAGTCCGGCAAGGCGGAGGATTCCCCTCGGGGTGGCGCAGGTCCCGGAGCCGGCAGGAGAACCGACAAACGGAGACCCACATGAAGACGGCACTCTGCGCATCACTTGTGGCCCTCCTCGCCCTGGCGGGGTGCGGCACCACCTCGCGTGACTGGCAGGCGGCCCTGAGGGCCGACACGCCCTCTTCCTACGGCGGCTTTCTTTCCAGGCACCCCGACGGCGTGTATGCGGACAGCGCCCGGATGCGCCTGGACAGCCTGATCTCGGGGGTGGAGACGGTCGCGGAACTGATGCACCGGCTCTCATGCTACCGGGGGGAACCCACCAGCCATGCCATGGCCTGCGCCCGGAGAGTCATCACGAAGGTCATGCGCCCTCCGCGGAAGGACGAATCGGAGTTCCTGAAGGGGTTCCTTGGACATCTTCATATGCCTTGCGAGTGGTCAATCCAGACTGATCCGCAATCGGAGTTCATTGTCACGGATGGACGTGTGATATCGAGGAACATCGGCTACGTCCGTAACATGTCGTTGAAGCTGAAGCAGGAAGACCGCACCATCCTCGAGGGGCCGATGGTGCTGTTCGAAGGCGTTCCCTACGTCCTCAAGGAGGGGAGCGAACCGGGCTCCATCTCAGAGGATGGCATCCTGCACGGCATCTATGAGAGGCTCCGCGAGGAGGTGCGGGCCAGGCACATCCTGCTGAACCTGACTCCGCGGGCGCTTCCCGAGGAGACGACACGAGTCTACGCGCTGGCCGCGGACCTCATCCGGCGGGTACAGGCAGGGGAGGATTTTTCGTCCCTTGCCGACCGGTACTCGCAGGACTCCTCGGTTGCACGAAACCACGGGGACATATACTACTTCACCGCAGGTCAGATGCTGCAGGCCTTCGAGGACGCCGCCTACTCCCTTCAGGCCGGGGAGGTGGGTCCCGTCCCCGTGCGGACGCGGCATGGATACCATGTCATCAAGGTCACGGATCGCAGGCCGGCTGCGGGGTCCATGCGAGCCAGCCACATCATGGCCCGCTGCACGGGCGGGAATCCGCAAGACACCGTTGCGGCCCTGGAACGGATAAGGAAGGCCCGGAGCGCCCTGGAGAAGGGGACGGCGTTCCATGAGGCGGCCAGGGAGTTCTCCGAGGATGACGGCAGCGCCTCCCGCGGCGGGGACCTGGGATGGTTTGAGCGCCGCCGGTGGGTGCAGCCGTTCGACGAGGCGGTGTTCCGTCTGACCCCGGGGGAGGTGTCCGGCATGGTGCGCACACCGTTCGGATACCACCTGATCAGGTGTGACAGCGTGCGGGCACTGGGGTCCTTCAGCGAGATGAGCGAGAAGCTGATGAAGATACGGGAAGCCCAGATTGCGGGGCAGAACAGGTAAGGGGGTGCGGCTGCCGCATGATGGGTGGCAATAAGCAGAAGGGGTGTGAGGCATGAATCCGCCGCATGACGCTGAGATGCCCCCCGAGGGCGGATCCTCCGTCCGCCTCCGGGCAGAGTGGGAGGCCCCTCAGGCCCTGGTCCTGGTGTACCCCGGCGGGCTGCGGAGTCTCCACCGGAGGAATCCCACCCGGCTTGCCGGGTTCTGCGGGCGCCTCCTGAACACGGTCCTTTCCGAATCCGACGTGCCGCAGGTGCTTCTGCTGGCTTCTCCCGCAGGCCTCAGGAAGGCGGCTGCCCTTGCGGGCCGGAGGTTCACCGTGCAGAAATGCCCTCCCGTACAGAGCATCTGGGTGCGGGATTTCGGGCCCGTCGGGGTTACGGGGCACACGGCGTGGAAGGCCTGGTTCAGCCCTTCCTACTATGACGCGGGGGAGAAGCGAAGCGCTGAAAAGGACGACGCGGCCGGGGAGAGGGTGGCGGGGGAGCTCTATCTGAATGTGCGGCGGCTTGAGACGCCGGGCGGAGACCGGATCGTTCTGGACGGGGGGAACTTTATCCACAACGGGGCCGGTGTTGCGATCGTCAGCAACCGGATCATCGCCGATAACGAGTCGGTCTCGGTGGAGGAGCTGGAGGAGGTCTTCCGGCATTCCATGGGGATCCGGAAGCTCATCATCGTTCCGGTGGAGCCGGGGGATGATACGGGCCACGTGGACGGCATGCTCCGGTTCATAGACGAGTCCACCCTTGCCGTGGCGTCGTATCCCGCACAGCCGGACGGCCGCCCGCATCTCATAACGGAACACGACCTGACCGCCGGGCGGGCGTTCCTGGACCGGCTGGCGGGGTTCCTGGGGCGGCAGTTCCCCGGCAACGTCGTGCGGATTCCGCATGCGGTGCCCGAAAGCATCACCACGGACGGCATGGGAAGCGCCGTCGGATGCTACCTGAACTGGCTCCGGCTGGGTCAGGTGATCTTCCTGCCTCAGTTCGAGGGCCTCACCGAACAGAATGCCCTTGCCGCACGCCGGCTCGAGGAGGTCATCCCCGCCGGGACCCGGATCGTGAAGGTGCCCGTGCCCAATGAGCTGCCCCGCCTGGGCGGGGTGATCAACTGCATTTCGTGGGTGTGGTACTGAATCAAGACCGGCAGGCAGATCACGCCGGACGGAACCCGTGCCGGCGGACTGCGCTGCCGGAGAGAGACGAAGCCCGCCCCTCAGAGTCCCCGCAGAACTTCCAGAATCTTCACCATCCCGAAGGTGTCCAGGGCACAGTACTCGAGGAGCTGTGTCCGCAGGTCCTTCCTGCGTTCCGCATCAGGATTCTTCAGGAGTTCGAGGTAGGCCTCTGAGGCCTGCACCCCTCCGCCGACGGCAAGTTCCTTGTAGCTCATTCCCGGCACAAGGGCGGGGAGGACCGCCTTGATGGACGAGCTGCCCCTCATCTTCCACGAGTAGCAGTGTCGGTGTGCGAAGGGGGTCTCCAGATCCACGATACGGAGGAGGATCTCCTCCACACGGGCGGCATTGTCAGGAAAGTCGCGCGCCAGCTCCCTCAGCCGGGGCTTCTCAAAACTGTCGTGGTACACAAGAATGCTCCCCTTTGTGCCCAACACCTGTGACAGCTCCCTCATGACGGCAGGACGGGGGTCGGGGCCCGCTTCGGCAAGGAACTCGAAGTGCTCCGGTTTCGAGGCGGGGGTCTCCATCCTGTGGACGGAGAACTGGAATGGAATCTGCTGGTAAGGCCTCGTCTCGTCATAGAGTGGAATCGGAGGCGCGATCGTTTCGAAGTCCATAAAGAAGAGGGGGTACTCGAGGGCCCCGAGGAACTCCGCAACCTTCTCCCTGTCAATGTACTCCCTCCTCTCCCTGTCGCACGTCACCTGCTGCCGCTGACGCTCCGAGAGCGCCGTGAGGTCGGTGACATCCTCCAGACGGACGATCCCGGCCGCATACAGGGCGAACTTCTTTGCATCTCCCAGCTTCGAGATGTCAAAGACGGAGTCGGGCGGAATGTGCGCCCAGCAGTGGCCGTGGAACCCGCACCGGTACGGCTTGTCGCAGTAAGGTCCGATGGGGAGGTCGGGTGCGGCATCCGCCGCCAGCACCGCACGGAGCTCCGCGACCTTCGCGGCCACCTCTTCCTGCATGGCCTGTGCCTTTCCCAGAAGGGATGGCTTGCTGAAGAGCCCCTGCAGGTCGATCCGCCCCCGGCGCACGTATTCCTTGTTTAGGTGAACGATCGAGAAGTCCCTTACCTGCAGACCCGCCTTTGTGAGGACGTGGTACTGGAACGCAACGTCGGTGTAGTATTCATCCTTCACCTCGGTTGCGCTCTTTACCTCGAATGCGCGCCAGCCCTCGCCCTCTCTTGCAAGGATATCCACGGCGGCATAGAGGCCGTCGGCCAGAAAACCCGCCTCGTAGATGACGCCTGCGCCGGAGGCCATGGCCTCCCGGGTGCGCCCGACTGAATCCCCGATGTTCCCCGGCGTCCGGGGACTTGCATCCACTCCTCCGGGGAAGAGCCCCCTGGCCACGAGGCCCACCTCCCGCCCCACGCGGAAAGTGGCTTCCTTCCCGGGATCGATGGGATCCTGCAACTCGGGGTGTCGTTTCTGCAGATAGAGCGCCTTGGGGCAGATGACGCCCTGGGTGTAGCGGCTCTTGCTGAGGGTTTCCATGAAGGATTGCTACGCATCGGGAGGGGGAAAAGCAAGAGCCCCGGAAAAAATACTCATCGAGCGGAGGATTATCTTCAGGATCTCTTGGATGAGGGGGGGGCGTGTGTTAGGTTGGTTCCTCACAATTGGAGGAACCCATGCCCCGCCCGAAGCCGGTCCCCCGGTCCGCCCGTCGGTTGAGACCCCGCTCTCTGGAGCAGTTCCTGGAGAGCCTCATCTGCCTGTTCCATGCGTGGAGGTCTTGCGATGCGGCTCCCGCGCCGGCGATCCTCCCGCTCATCCCGGTTTCCTCCGCGCGATGGAGGAAGCGGCTCGACGCTCCGGGAAAGACGGGACGGCTTGCCCGCTGAGGAAGTATCAGCGTGCGATACCGTTTCCGTTGCATGCCGTCCGTACCTTGAACCAGATGGAAAAGGAGATCCCCATGCGCCACCACGAACCACCTACCTCAGGACGCCCGACCTCCGCCGAGCGGTCCATTCCCCGCTATCTGCAGGAGTTCCTGAAGAGCTATCTCTACCGCCTCCATGGGGGGAAGATCAGTGATCCCCTTCTGGAAGTGGTGGCCCTCTCGGGCATCCAGGAACCCTACACCAGACGCCGCAAACAGCTCTCCCTTTCGGATGAGCTGGAGGGGCGTTTTCTCCGGATTCTGGATCCGATGGTCTCCGCCCTGATCCGCTTTCAGGGAGCTCTGTACCACACCGACGTCTTCTTCGAGTCCGGGCGCCCCGATCTGGTGGAGTACTTCGTCTTCGCCGTCGGAGACGGAGACGAAACCAGCCGTGCCGGCCAGCTTCTGGATCACCTTCTGAAGCAGGCGGTGCAGACCTCCCCTTACCGGAACGCGATGCTCCTGGCCACCTCCGAACGGCTGCACGGCTCCGCCGTGGGCCTCTATCCGCTGGCTCCCGGGAAAGACCGCCTGGAGGATGTCTTCCTGCCCGAGACCATCCTGGGGGAGATCCGGCTCTTCATCCGGGCCCTGGAGCAGTATGACCGGCTCCGGACGCCCCTCCGGTATCTCTTCTCGGGGAAGCCCGGCACGGGGAAGACCAAGATCATCCGGGCCGTCGCCGCAGCGTGCGCGGACAAGGCCACGTTTCTGTTTGCCAACGGCTCGGAGGAGAACGTGGACGAGCTGTTCGAGATCGCAGGCATGTTCTGCCCGGTCGTGCTCTGCATAGACGACATCGACATGATGACGGGATCCCGCCAGGAAGGGCTCTTTACCTCTCGGCTTGCCACATTCCTCCAGAAGCTGGACGGCTTCGCGCGGGCCGGGGAGTTCCTGCTTGCCAGCACCAACGACCGGACACTGGTGGACCTTGCGGCATCCCGCCCCGGGAGGTTCGACCGGGTGATAGATGTGGAGGTCGTCCGTCCCGCCGACTTCATCCGGCTCGTGGAGAGCAAGACCGGCAACGATGCCGTACGCGCCCTCTTCGATCAGGATGTGCTGGCGGTGCTCCGCCGGAAGGGGGTGACGGGGGCGTTCATCGCCAACCTGACAAAGCACCTGGAGCTGGTGGCGGAGCTCCAGCCCGAGTGCCTGACGCAGGAATACGTGCTCGGGGCCGTGGATCGGTGGCTGAAGGGGTTCGGATCGGAAAAGAGGGTGGCGAACGACGACATCGGATTTCGGGCGGCCTGAGGGGAGGACCCCCGAAAGCGAAAGGGGATGGGGCTTCCGGGGGTGGCATCCGGCGGGGAGCGGCATGAGAACGACCA
>JBAVEL010000179.1:0-7714 GCA_049587715.1 Bacteroidota bacterium | reverse complement strand
GGCCGGAGGCCCCGTTCCGCATGCACTGCCTCGTTAGTTGTTGAACACCACGGCCGTACTGTCGGAAAAGACGGTCATGGTCACGCTGATCATGCTCCCGTCATCCCCTTCCTCCGTACCGGTGCCGGTCAGGACCACGGATGTGGCCGCCACGGTTCCCAGAGTATAGGTGCCGTTCGCGTTCGTGGGCTTGGAGGTCAGCTGCGTGATGTTGGCGATCGCCGTGCCGCCCTCGGAGGCCGTGAAGGATCCCTGGCCGCCGCCCAGAGCCGACGGCCGGCGATAGTGCTGCTGCGCCCGGGCTGCCAGGTTCACCAGATCGTTGGTGACCGCATCGCGGTTCGCGGACACGGCGTTATCCTGGAACATCGTGATACCGACCGCCACTGCGATCCCGACCACGATCACGCCGAGGATGATGAGCAGAAGCTGTTGCTGTCCCATTATGAAACTCCCAGGTTGTTAGTGAAGGTTGATTAGTTAGGGGTTCTTGTGTGCTTCTTCCGTTCCGTTCTCCTGACCCCTAAGCTCCAAGCCTCGTGCCAATCCGCCGTACCGCCCGAAAACCCGAAAAACCTCCCCTTCCCCCGCTCCCCGACCTGCGAACGGTAAAACTGACATCCCCCCTTCCCTTCTTCCCATGTCGTTCCGTAATGTCCCACCGGAGCGGTCTCCTCTGGTCATGCCGCCGTTGTGTTGATGACCTCTTCCAGGGTCGTGACACCATGGGCCACCAGGGCCAGACCCGAGCGCCGCAGGGTCTGCATCCCGTCCCTGAGGGCCGAGGCCCGGATGGCCTCGGTGTCGATCCTCTCCCCGCAATCGAAGATGATGGAGCGCACCCCGGGCGTGACCAGGAGCGATTCGTGAATCGCCGTCCGGCCCTTGAACCCTCCCAGGCAGTTGATGCACCCCCTGGCCCGGAAGAACCGGGCCGATGCCAGGTCCTGGGGGGTGAAGCCCGCGCGCAGGAGCGTCTGTTCCGAAGCGGGATGCTGCACGGGTTCCTTGCAGCGGTCGCAGAGCTTCCGCACCAGGCGCTGGGCCACCACGATGTTGAGCGCCTGCGCAATCAGGAAGGGTTCCACGCCGATCTTGAACAGGCGGGAGACCGCACTCGGGGCGTCGTTCGTATGGAGCGTGCTGAACGTCAGGTGGCCTGTGTTGGCCAGCTTGATGGCGATATCCGCCGTCACGCGGTCCCTGATCTCCCCCACCATGACGATGTCGGGATCGTGGCGGAGAATGGCGCGCAGGGCGTTGTCGAAATCCAGCTTCGGATTGATCTTCACCTGCCGGGCCCCGTCCAGCAGGTACTCCACCGGATCCTCCACCGTGATGGTGTTCAGGGAGGGCTGCATCACCATCCGGAGTGCCGCCACGAGGGTGGTGCTCTTCCCGCTTCCCGTGGGCCCGGTGAGAACCACCATCCCGTGCGGCAGGGCAATGGCCTCCCGGAAGACGCGCAGGGAGTAGGGATCGAACCCGATGGTCTCGAGCGAAACGTCCGCATCCGCTTCCTTCAGGATCCGGATGACCACCGACTCGAACTTCCCCTGCATCTCCCGCGACACCACGGGGAGGATGGACAGACGGAACCGGATGGTGCGGCCGTCCACCGTCTTCTGGGATGCCCCGTCCTGGGCAGTCAGTCGCTCAAACCTGTCCAGGTTCACCCCCAGGTCCTTCACCACCGCCACCACGGCCTCCGAGCGCGCATCCTCGATGGTGTACCAGACGCTCAGCCGCCCGTCAATGCGGAAGCAGATTTCGGTCTTGCGCCTCCCGCGGGGAACCACGTGGATGTCGCTCGCCCCCACCCGCACGGCGTCCGTGAGGGTGTTCTGAATCACCGACACGAGCTGCCCACGGTTGATTTCCCGCTCCAGCACCGAGTCAATGTCCGCCGGATCGTCCTCCAGCATCCCCTCCAGCTCGGCCCCCGTTCCCACCGACATCTGGCGGTCCAGGGTCACCTGGCGCCACAGCTCCTCCACGTCGGTCTCGGACATGTAGCAGATCTCGAACCGCTTGAAGGGGAAGGACCGGGCCACCTCGTATGCCTCCCGGTCGGAGGGATTGGGGGTCACCACCAGCAGCCTGTCCTGCTGGCCGTCCGGGGACTCGAAGGGCAGCACCTTGAACTTCATCGCCGTCTGATGGATCGGCTCCGGGAGGGCCGCCATGAGGGCATTGATGGCCTTGGTGGTGAGCCGCCGGGCGTTCCGGTCCGAGAGACTCACGATCCGGAAGGAATAGAACTGGGCGATCTGCCTGTACAGCACCTCCCGCGGAATCCCCGACTCCTCCTCCAGGATCTCCACCAGGCGCCGGCGGTTCCCGCGGCTTCCCTCCTGCCTCTGCTGGGACACCTTCGCAGCGGCCCGCTCCGACAGGATGTTCTGGCGCACCAGGTGATCCAGGAAGGAACTGGTCGGGGGGCGCACCTCGATGGCACCATGCTCCGATACCGCTGCGGGGGTGCGTTCGCTGTCGTCCAGGGTCATGTCGCCGGGCTGTGCCATCGTGGGGGTGCTCCTTTGTCTGATTCCTCAGGATGCGAGGGTCTTGCTGTTCTGTGCGGTGCGCAGTTCCTCGATGAGGGCGATGATCTGTTCGATGGGAGTGGTTTTGCTGAAGAAGAAATCCCGCCCCGCATCCTGCACCAGGCCGCGTGTGTACTCGTCGTCATAGCCCGAAACGAAGATGAACGGCACATCCGCCGTGTCCAGAAACTCCCGCACGTAGCTGTGGAACCGGATCCCGTCCAGGGTGGGCATGAAGACGTCCGATATGATGACATCCACCTTCTCCCCCTCCAGCAGCTCGCGGGCCTGCTTGCCGTCTCCGGCCAGCAGCACCTCGTACCCCTGCCCCCCCAGCAAATCCCCCATGAGCTGGAGGTATCCCTCGTTGTCGTCCACCACGAGTATTCTCATGCGGCTCTCCGGTTCGTGCCCCGATTCCCGCGCCTGTGCCACTTCGCCTGTGCCTCAGCTCACAAAACGTGCGCCAGCGCAAGAAGGAGCAGAAATCGACTGGGAAAGGGGTGTGAAGCGAGGGGGGAGGTAGATATTTCCGGCGGCTAACGGGTCAGGAGGGCAGGTTGGGAGGGGGAGAGACCGGGGGCGGGCGGAGTGGGCCCCGAACTACGCCGTGGAAGAGCGGCTTGGCAACATGTCTGCACGATCGGGGCAATTCCGGCCAACGCCCCCGGCTCTGCGGCGGCCGGGATGCATGGAGTCCAGCCCCGCGCGGGCCGGCAGGGGGACTGTGGCGTGGTGTCGAGGACCACCCATTCTCCCGGTGCAGGGAAGGCCGGGGCCGCCTGATTCCCCGGCTGCAGGGTCACATGGTTGGCCGTTTCCAGGGTCAGGGTTAGGTTGATTCCCCGCTTTCGGGGTCTGGTGATGGGCCAGATCCAGGGTCGGGTCATTCCCCGGCTCCGCCTTGGCAGGAGGTGTTCCCCGCCACCAGGGCTCGAGAAGAGCGATCGGGCGGTGATCGGATCCGACTATGGTCTCTTGATTACTCTACCTCCCTGCATCACAAACTGAACATTCTCAAGAACATGGATGTCCTCGAGCGGGTTTCCTGGAACCGCCACCAGATCGGCCAGGCGGCCGGGAGCGATGACACCGCGATCCTGAACCCCGAGCAGATCTGCCGCATTGATCGTGGCCGTGCGAATTGCCTCCAGCGGGCTCATTCCCAGTTGCACCATGGCCGCGAATTCCCCGGCATTCTGGCCGTGGTCGGGTGAAGAACCTGCGTCTGTTCCAAAGACAATCTTCACCCCGGCGCGGATTGCCGCCCGGATGCTGGTCTCCACGAATGGCCTCACGTGTTCCACTCTCTTCTGCATATCCGGCGGCAAATCATCCAGCAGATACCATCCGTAAACCGTCGGCACAAGATACGTACCCTGCTCCTTCATGAGGCCGATCGCCTCCTCGTTCAGCATCGATCCGTGCTCGATCGATGCAACTCCGGCGCGGATAGCAGCCACAATACCTTCCGCGCCATGGGCGTGCGCCGCAACCTTCACACCCTGCCGTCTTGCTTCTTCAACGATTGCACGCAACTCCTCTTCCGAGTAATGTTGTGCACCAGAAGGTCCTGTTGAGGAAAGAACCTGTGCAGTTGCCATCACCTTGATGAGCTTCGCCCCATGTTTGACCTGGCAGCGAACGGCCTTCATCACCTCATCCACACCGTTTGCCACTCCCTCTTCCGGACCGAGTTCGAAGATACCCGGGGCATATCCGGTGAGATCACTCGGGCCGCCGGTGATGCTCAGAGCATGACCGGCAGGAAAGACCCAGGGACCCTCAATGAATCCCGCCTCCACCGCGCGCATCAGAGAGACATCGACGAAGAATCTCGATCCTACATCGCGTACGCTGGTAAAACCTGCCAGCAGTGTCCTGCGGGCATTGCGCGCACCTCGAAGCGCCAAGTCCGCCGCAGATTCTTCCACCGGCCGATGCATCCAATCACCAACCAGATTCTCACTCAGGTGTGTATGCATGTCGATAAGCCCGGGCAACAGAGTTCTGTCCCCCAGGTCTACAACCTGCGCATCTTTCGGGACATCCCCCGGGCCCACGCTTCTGATCAAAGCGTCTTCGACAACAACAACCGCATTCCTTATGATCCTGCCGCTCTCCACATCGAGCATTCGATCAGCACGAAGAACGATCGCGTGGGAGGAATCCGCCCTTCGAGTTCCAGTGGATTCCTGAGCAACCATCGGTACCGAGGCATTCAGAGCGAGAAGAAAAGATACCGGTATGCCAAGGATCCCCATCGGGTTTTCCATCATACTCTTCCCCTTCCTATGGCCCGCTCATCGTGGTGCCGCCCCCGGGGCGGACCCCGGTTGATCGATGCAAGGTGTTCGGTGGTCTCAAGAGCCGACAACTGTTGACGGAAACAAGCCTACCGCATGTGTCCCGATGGCGATATTCCTTGAACTGCATGGTTGGAATCCGGGCGCCTCTGAAGAGAAGGCGTACTCCGTTATGATCGCGGTGCCGGACGGCAGCGTGTCGAAGCCCCAACTCCCCGGCCGGTCGAAAGAACACACCTCAAGATCCTCTCGCCGGCCACTCCGCTCTGCCGAACACCGCCGCTGAGCTGCGAAGCTCCGAATTGACCGGGCTTCGTGACCTGCATCCGCCTGTGCGGCGGCTTCCTTCACGCCCGGCCTGCTCTCCCGAGCATGATCAGGCGTCCCCCGATGCCCACAAAGAACAGCGCGATCCATGGCCCGATGTCGAAAAGACCGCGATCACCCGGCGGCCACGGAAAGGTCGAAGCGTTCAGCATTATCAGGGCAATACCCAGGACCACCAAAGGCACTCCCCACCCGGGGCCGAAACCGCTACGACCTCGCAAGGCCACACCCCAGAAGATCATCGCTGTGCCGATCAGAAAATCCCAGGCCACATCCAGACCAAGATCAATGAGCCGCAACCCGCGCCGCAAGGCCCTGACGGCTGTGTCGTCAAGACCCTTGGCCATCTCCCCGATTCCGGCACCCACCGCCAGTTGGGCAATGATCATACCCAGAAGCATCGCGAATGCCGCAACCGCGAATACGAACCCCAGCCGGTTGGCGGTGCTTTCCTTCTCCGCCGCCACGGCGCTATGGATGCCATAGCTGAACAGAATGCCCAGGATTGGGAAGGCGCTGATAACGAGCAGGGCCGCCGACGTGCCGACCTGGTTCTCCGGCCAGGGAATCAGGATTGCCAGGAAGTAGCAGCCAACGCCGATCATCCCGGCCAGTCCACTCTTCACCCACACACCACGATTTTCCGTATGGGCCTCCTTCTGTCAGGTCCGCCCCGTTGAGCCGACGCAAAGCGTCGGCTCAACGCTGCCCATCAGGCGCGCGGTACCGCGTCGCCTGCACGGCCTGTTCGCGTTCCTATCTGAATCGATGATCCGACTTCCGGTCTGCGACGGTCTTTCTGCCTGTCTCAAGCCAGCCGGTCCGGACCTTCGCTTGCGCATCAAACTCCGGGACATAGGGCTTGATGTCCAGAAGCGGAGTCCCGTCGAGCATGTCCACGTTGCGGATGTGAAGCGTACCGTTCTCGATCCCATCGAGTTGGACTACCGACAGTCCGATGGGGTTCGGTCGTTTGGGAGCACGGGTGGCGAAGACCCCTCGTGGCTCGTTGTCCATGAATGGTACGACCTGCAGTTTGAACCCCTGACTACCATGGAAGACGTAGAGGAGCACAATGTGGGAGAACCCGTCGAGATCCTTCAGCCCGGCCTGATACTCGTCAAAGACCTCGACGGTCCCGCTCACCCCGGCTCCGCCGGCAGGCTGAATCGGCATGCCCTGCAGATCGGTGAACGGCGTGTGGATCAGTCCTATAGGTTCCATCGTCATCATCTTCTCACGCGAACACATATGAGACCGGTGTACCCAAATTCAGGGCAATGGAGGCGGGGGTCAGCCTGAGATGAATCTGGTGCAGCGAGCAAATCTGTCTCACGCGTCCCACTCTCGTAGGGTTGGGGGGGACCGGTGGTTTTCGCGAGTGACCTCAGATGGACCGGCCTAAGATGCAGGGGGCTCTCCACCGATGAGGCAAGGCGCCGTCTGCTGACTGGTCAAATGCCGAGGGGACGGCGCCAATGAGCGCGGGAACCCACCTCAAATCTACTTCCGGCATTCGTAAGAAGCAAACGCAGATGGGCTCATTCGAGAGAGATTCTCGGGTGTGTATTCCGGCGCATCGAGGGTTACGAGCGGAGCGGCGGGAAGGCGGCCGGGGCTGGATGCGGATTCTCCCGAAAGCCCCGCTGTGATGGGCACTTCGGGGGCGTGTTCAGTGGGCCCTGTAGGACTTGAACCTACGACCAACGGATTATGAGTCCGCTGCTCTAACCAACTGAGCTAAGGGCCCCGCCGTCCGCCGGGAGGTGCCCGGGCCGGGCGCGCTCTCCATCATACGCAAAAAGAGAAACCCAGGCAAACGGTGCTGTCCTAATTAGAGGGGGTTTGTCCTAAGATGAAAAACGGGGGGCACGGCACAAACATTCTCACGTTCACGGATCGACGCTTGTGGCCAAAAGGAGTGCGGACGATAGTGCTTTAGTCAAACCAAGGTGCTGTCCGCTGGTGCTGCTTGTTTCTCGACCACCAGTTTTGGCTGGTCGGCCCGGCGTTTCCGGGATTTCTTGGTCTTGCGTGGCTTCGCGGTCTCAATTCTCTCCTCGATGATCCTCGTCAATACATTCTTGATCTCGTCCTCCTCAAATCTGGTTTTGTGAGACCTTTTCAGTTCTCTTCTCACATACCCGATAACCTGTTTCGAGAAAAGAAGCCTGCACACATTGCTGGGCTCAAGAGCAGAATACTTATGCCACAGACTGTCGAGTCCTTTTGATGGCAACAAGGTCCTTGTGAGATACTGTAACTGCTCCGCCCCCTTTTTTAGTTGAGCTTTGTCACCGAGGTCAACCGAAAACACCCTTCGGGAGTCTATGGGCTTCGTAAATAGTATGCGGTAGAAATCAAAGCGCTTGGCGTTTGTAAGTAGCGCCCAATCAATTCCTTCGTTGGCAGCATAGTTAACAGCCTGTCTGAGGTGCTTCTCCGACAGCTCAAGGCCCATTGACTTCACTTCAACGATAAAGTATCGTCTGCCATTCACTTGCACGATGTAGTCGGCGTATGTCCCTCTAATCA
>JBAVEL010000178.1:0-3608 GCA_049587715.1 Bacteroidota bacterium | reverse complement strand
GACTTCCTGAATCCTATGCGCTAAATTGGCGCATTACGGAGAGCATCTCGAAGTTCACTTCAAAGAGTGCGGATTACGGTATGATGGGAAAGAGCATCTTCGTTTTCCTTCTGCTCTCCGTTTTCCCGCCGGCGTTTGCCCAACACACCCCCGTTCTGAAGGAAGAGCAGGACTATGCATTCTGCTACGGACTCTTCATGGACGGGCAGTACCACATGGCCCTGGAGGAACTGGACGACTTCCTCCGGGAGTACCTCCGCAGTTCCAGAAGACCGGATGCCGCTTTTCTGGCCGCGGAGTGTCTCTATCGGACAGGGGAGCTCGCAGCGGCATCCCGGAGATACGAGTCCTTCCTGAGGGATTTTCCGGCCGGGCCGCTCGCCGACGATGCCATGTTCCGTCTTGGCGAGATTCCCTTCCATCAACAGGACTATCCCCTCGCCGCGTCCCGTTTCCAGGCTCTCATCCGGGATCGCCCCGGGGATTCCCTGGCAGGCGAGGCCGCCTACTGGGCGGGGGAGTCGTTTTTCCGGGGGGGCCGGAACGACGAGGCCCGGGAGTGGTACAGGATCTGTGCAGACCGGTATCCTTCCAACCGGCTTGCCGGGTACGCCCTCTACTCCGTGGCCTGGACCATGCAGAGAGATTCCTCCTATGATGAGGCTCTCCGGGCGTACGATGAGCTTCTGGCGAGGTTCCCCGGCGGCCCCCTCTCCCCGGCGGCCCTCGTGCGCATCGGGGAATGCCGCTTCCACAAGGGGGAATACCGGGCCGCCGCCGAGCACCTGGAGCGTTCCCTTCCGGCCATCGCCGACAGCAACGAGCGGGGGGAAGCCAGGTATGTCATCGGGGAGTCGCGCTTCAGTCTCGGCGAGTACCCCGAGGCACTGGCTGCATACCGGGTTTTCCTGCGGGAACATCCGGGGCACCGGCTGGAGAGGGAGGTGCAGTACTCGCTGGCCTGGACCTTCCTGCGTGAGGAGAATCCCCGGGCGGCGGCGGAACAGTTCGGAGCACTTGCCGCCGGGGATGACGATCTGGCCCACGCCGCCCAGTACCGCCAGGGAGTCGCCCTGAGACAGGCGGGGAAGATCGAAGAGGCGGCGGGCGTGCTCGGCCGAACCGCCGACCGCAGACCCGAAGGACCCTACGCCGACAACGCCCTGCTTGAGCTCTCCCTCCTGCGCTACGAGCAGGAGCGCTATGCGGATGCCCGCACAAGCCTTCTGCGACTGACCCGTGCGTACTCCTCGAGCGAAATCCGGGCGGAGGCGTTCCGGCTTCTGGGTGAGGTGCATGTGGCGATGGACAGCCTGGAGCAGGCGGCGGCCGCATTCAAGGCCGCCTCCGGATCCGCCGGGAGCCCCGAAGTCCGCTCCGAAGCGGCCTTCCGCCACGCGTGGACCCTCGCCCGTCTGAACCGCCTCTCCGAGGCAATCGGCGCCTTCCGCGATTTTTTGAAGGCCAACCCGGGTCATCCACGAACCGATGAAGCCCTCTTCTGGCTGGGGGAGTCGCACTACCGCCTCGGTCAGTATCAGGATGCCGCTTCGGCCTACGGCAGGATTGTCGCAGAACACCCCCGGAGCGCCAGGTTGCCCGACGCCATCTACGGGTGGGGGTGGGCCGGCTACCGGCTCCGCCGATATGACGAGGCGGCCCGTCTCTTTCAACGGATTCTGGATTCCCATGCAGGGAGCCGGTACGTCTTCGATTCCCGCCTCCGCCTGGGCGACTGCCTGTACGCTCAGAAGCAGTACGGACGGGCTGCCGAGGTCTACCGGAAGGCGATCGAGGTTCATCCCGGGGAGGAGGGGCTGGACCACGCGGTCTATCAGCTCGGGCAGTCGTATTCCCGCTCGGGTTCTTCCCGTAAGGCGGCGGAGCAGTTCGCTTCGATCCCGAAGCGGTTCCCCTCCTCCGCCCTGGCGGACGACGCCCGGTACGCCCTCGGATGGGCCTCCTTCCAGGAAAAGGATTTTGCGGGAGCCATCCGGGAATTCCGCACCCTGATTGCGGCCTATCCGGGCAGCGATCTTCTGGAGCGGGCATACTACAGCGTTGCGGATGCCTTCTTCAACCTCCGCGACTATCCGGCTGCCGCCGGAGCGTACGCCGAGGTGATCAGGCGGTTTCCGGCCGGAGCGCACCTGGCGGAGGCGGTGGAGGGACTCCAGTACTGCTACGCGCAGATGGGGAGGGAGGATGATGCCCTGCGGGTGATGGACCGGTTCCTGGAAGCCCACCCCGCAAGCCCCATGGCATCGAAGATCCTCATGAAGAAGGGGGACATGCACCTGGCCGCCAAGCGCTACGAGCAGGCGGCGGCGGAGTTCCGCTCCCTGATCCGGCGGTATCCGTCCAGCCCGCTGGTTCCCGAGGCCCACTACTGGGCAGGCAAGTCCCTCGCCCTGTCGGGGAACCGGGAGGAGGCCCTCGGGTCTCTGCGCTCGGCAGTGGATGCGGATCCCTCGGGCAGGATCGCCCCCGACGCGCTTCTGGAAGAGGGGCTCCTGGAAGCGGCGGGCGGGAGAACGCGGGAAGCGGCGGCGATTCTGGATACGCTCATCCGACGCTATCCCCGGAGCGGGGCCGCCGCACGCGCCGGTTACGAGAGCGGAGCCGCCCTGCGCCGGCTGGGGGACAGAGCCGGAGCCCAGGAGAGGTTCCGGCGGACGGCGACCGCACACCCGGGGGATGTCTGGGCGGACCGATGTCTCATAGCGTCCGGGGAGCTTGCACGGGAGCGGGGGGAGAACACGTCGGCCATGGAGCTGTTCCAGGGAGTTGCCGGACGGCGGACGGATGATGCCGGGGCGGAGGCCCAGTTCAATCTCGGCGAAACCCTCCTTCTCCAGGGACGCTTCCGCGAGGCGATCAGGGCCTTCCTCCGCGTGAAGTATGTCTACCCCTCGGCATCCGAGTGGATCGCCCGGGCATCCCTGCGCCAGGGCGACTCATACCTTCGCTTGGGGGACAGGGCCAAGGCGAGGGAATCCTACGAGTCGGTGCTTCGCATTCCCGGAGCGGGCGCCTTCGCCCCCCAGGCGCGGAGCCGGCTGGGAGAGCTCGAATGACGGCGCCCTTTTCATGGGGTCGGCGGACGCTGGGAGGGCTGCTCCTTGGCTGGGGGATTCTTTCTCCGGGCGCGGCGGCTCAGGAGAAGCCGCCTCCTCCCCCCCGGGAGGTGACCATGCCGGGCGACACCTCTGGAAGCAGGGGCACATCCGGACTCCCGCGCATTTCTCTTCCCGAGTTCCAGATTACGGGGAGGGAACAACCCGACCTTCCCCCCTCGGCCAGATTCCCCGGACCTCACCCGGGCGGGCACGAGCGAGCCCTCCAGGGGCCCGGCCCCGGCAGTCCGCACCCCCTCGGTGCCGAGACCGGGCAGGGAGTGCGGGAGCGCGTCTCGTTTCGATCTTCTCCCGCCGGTCTTCGGGTCCGGCTCCGGGCGGGATACGGCTCCTATGTGACCCCCTTCCTGGACGGCTGGTTCGCGGGGAATACGGACCGTACCGCATTCCTGATGCATGCGGGATACCGCTCCAGCGAAGGATTCCGCGCGCACACGGGTTTCCGGGAGGGGGAGGGGGGGTTCTCCGGCA
>JBAVEL010000177.1:0-4028 GCA_049587715.1 Bacteroidota bacterium | reverse complement strand
TCTATGTGCTGGACCGGGACCTGCGGCGGCTCCAGACCCTGGATGAGACCCCGCACGCCGGGGGGCGGCTCATCACCATGGTGTCGCATGCATTCAACATCCGGAAGGTGGTGCGCTTTGCCGACGTGCTGGTGGGCTCGGTGCTCGTTCCCGGCGCCCGGGCGCCGGTGGTGATCAGCCGGGAGATGGTGCGCACCATGAAGCCGCGCTCCGTTCTGATGGATGTTTCGATCGACCAGGGGGGATGCGTGGAGACCAGCCGGCCCACCTCGCACCGCACCCCCACCTTCACGGAAGAAGAGGTGATCCACTACTGTATTCCCAACATGACCTCCGTGGTGGCCCGCACGGCCACGCATGCCCTGAACAACGCGGCATGGCCGTTCGTCCTGGAGCTGGCGCAGCACGGACTGGAGCGGGCGGTGGAGCACCTTCCCTCCCTGCAGTCCGGCATTGCCACCCACCGCGGGAAGGTGGTTCATGCGGGCCTGGCCGCACAGATGGGCGTGAAGGAGGCCGCCCTATGAACTGGATGGACACGGTGCGGGACAAGATCGTGACGGCGGAAGAAGCGGTGCAATGCATCCGCTCGGGACAGAAAATCTTTCTCACGGGAAACTGCTCCGTTCCCCAGATCGTCATGGCGGCCCTGGTGCGGAGGGCCCCGCAGCTTCAGAACGTGGAGATCGTGCAGGTGCTCACCATCGGGAGCGCCAACTACGTGGCCCCCGAGATGGAAGGGCACCTGCGGGTGAACACCCTCTTCATCAGCGACAACGTGCGGAAGGCGGTGAACGAGGGGCGGGCGGATTTCACCCCGTGCTTCCTCTCGGAGATACCCCTGCTGTTCCGGAACGGAAACATCCCGCTGGACGTGTCGCTCATTCATGTGACCCCTCCCGATGAGCACGGGTTCTGTTCTTTCGGGGTGGAGGTGGGGGTGACCAAGACCGCGGCCCAGTTCTCGAAGGCCGTGATTGCGGAGCTGAACCCCCACATGCCCCGCACCCTGGGGGACGCCTTTATCCATGTGTCCAAGCTGACCCACATTGTGCCGGTGGACTACCACCTTCCCGAGACGCCCATCGGACAGCCCTCGCCCCTTGCCCAGAAGATCGCCGGGCACATCGCCGGGCTGATTCCCGACGGGGCCACCCTCCAGACGGGCATCGGGGCGATCCCCGACGCGGTGCTGGAACACCTGACGCACCACAAGCATCTGGGCATCCACAGCGAGCTCTTCTCCGACGGCATCATCGACCTGGTGCACCGGGGGGTGGTCGACGGGGAGATGAAGTCCCTCCATCCGGGGAAGATCATCGCCGGCTTCATGCTGGGGACGAACCGGCTGTACGAGTTCGTGCACGACAATCCGCTGGTGGAGCTGCACCCCACGGAGTACGTCAACGATCCCTTCGTGATCGCCCAGAACGACCGGATGGTGGCCATCAATTCCGCCATCGAGGTGGATCTCACCGGGCAGGTCTGCTCCGACAGCATCGGGCCCCGTCTCTACAGCGGAGTAGGGGGACAGGTGGACTTCATCTACGGCTCTTCCCGGAGCAAGGGGGGGGTTCCCATCATCACCCTCCCCGCCACAGCGGTCGTGAAGGGAGAGGAGATCAGCAAGATCGTTCCCACCCTGAAGTGCGGGGCCGGGGTGATCACCACCCGGAATCATGTGCGCTATGTGGTGACGGAGTACGGGGTGGCGGAGCTGTACGCCAGGACAGTCCGGCAGAGGGCGCGGGCCCTCATCGACATTGCCGCCCCCCAGTTCCGTGCGGAGCTGGAGCAGAAGGCCATCGAGCTGAAGTACCTGTGATTCCCACCATTTCAAGGAGAAGCATCATGAAACAGGTTTCCGTGTTTGTGCTGGCCGCGGCGCTTCTTGTGAGCGCTGCAGGGCCCGCCGCCGCCCAGGCGGTGTTGAAGCCCCTTGCTCCGGGAGGAGCAGGCGCGGCGGGGGATGTTCCGGTCAGCATCACCGGGCCCGGAGGGGAAACGGTGCTCACGTATCTGATACAGGATTTCGAGGGGACGGCATTCCCGCCCGCGGGCTGGACCTCCCAGGGAAGCGCCCCTGCGGTCTGGACCCGCACCACCGACGCCAGCGGCTACGGCGTGGGGGCGGCCTCGGCGTTCGCGGACTTCTACAGCATCCAGAGCGGATCATTCGCCCTCATTACCCCCGTGTTCCCGGTGGCCGCGGCGGGTGATTCGGTCAAGTTCGACCACGCCTACTGCACATTCCAGACGGAGAATGACCAGCTACAGATTGCCGTCTCCACCAACGGCGGAACCACCTGGTCCACGCTGGTGATGCTGAACGGCGGCGTGAGCGGACCCCTGGTGACGGCGCCCCCCCAGACGGCTCCCTTCACACCCCAACCCTCCCAGTGGGCCACGAAGGCGTACCCCCTGGCGGCGGGGGTGAACAGAATCCGGTTCAGCGCCATCTCGGCCTACGGGAACAGTCTCTACGTGGACAACATCGTGATCGGGACCCCCTTTCCGAACGACGTGGGGGCGGCCTCGGTGGACGAGCCCCGATCCAACATTCCCCCCGGCATCTACACCCCCCGGGTGACCGTGAAGAACTACGGGCTCACAACCCAGAGCTTCGACGTGGATCTCATCATTGCGCCCGGCACCTATGCATCCACCGCCAGCGTGAGCAACCTGACGCCGGGGCAGACCCAGCAGCTCACGTTCACCACCTGGACGCCTCCCGTCGGGTCCTACACGCTCACCGCCGTGACCCAGCTCGGGACGGACCAGAACCCCGGGAACGACACTCTCTCCACCTTCCACATCGTCTCCGACCTGAACCGGGCGGTGCTTCTGGAGTTCTGCACGGGGACCTGGTGCCCGTGGTGCCCCTGCGGGGACCTCACGGCCGACACCCTTCTGGGAATCTACCCGAATCTGGTGGTGCTGGCCTACCACGGGCCGGCGGGGGGAACCGATCCCTACTCCACATTCAACGGGAACGCCATCCTGAGCCAGCTCGGGCTCTCGGCGTATCCCACGGCCATGTTCGACAGGCAGAACGCCCCCGGGGACTTCACGACCTGGCGGGGGTTCTGCGAGAACCGGTATGTGAACTACGCCCCCACGCCCGTCACCATCGCCGTGCAGAGCCACACGTTCAACCCGTCCACGCGGCAGTTGAGCGTCACGGCCGACCTGACCTCCAACTGCACGCTTCCCGCCCAGTACAGGGTGAACTTCGTGCTGACGGAGGAGAACCTGGTGTATGAGCAGACGGGCAACACCACCTGCCCGGGGAGCCAGACCTGGGTGCACAAATGGGTGGTGCGGAACATGGTGAACGGCTCCATGGGGGAGAACGTGAACACGGGGGTCTGGAATGCGGGACAGACCGTCACCAAGACGTTCACCACAACCCTGAACGCGGCCTGGGTGCCGGCCAACAGCCATTTCGTCATCTTCGTGTACCGGAACGATCCCGTGCTGGCAACCTCGGAGATTCAGAACGCGATGGTCTCCTCCGTGGTGCCCCCCATGGATGTGCGGCAGACCGGAGGGCTGGTCCCCTCGCAGTTCGAGATGTCCCAGAACTACCCCAATCCCTTCAATCCCGCGACCAACATCCGGATTGCGGTGCCCGAGCAGGGATTTGTGTCCCTGAAGGTCTACGACGTGACGGGACGGGAGGTGCGCACGGGGGTGCATGAGGTGCTGGCACCCGGCGTGTACAACGTGCAGCTGGACGCCTCGGGGCTTGCCAGCGGGACGTACTTCTACACCATGCGGGCGAAGGGCTTCACGGAGACGCGGCTCATGACCCTCCTGCGGTAGGCAGAACGTTGGAGGAGAGGGCGGAAGGCCCCGGCTCGAAAGGGCCGGGGCCTTTGCGCGTATGGGGGGTGCGGAGCGGGCGGAACGAACCGGGATCGGGTGTATGGGAACATGCCTTGTTGTTGCCAGGCCGCAGCGCCTCCCCGGGGGATGCTCCGCCCCGGAGGGAAGGTCCGGCCGCCCTCCGCCACGCGCAGGAAGGG